>CAMASG010000004.1 GCA_945860945.1 Akkermansia muciniphila | reverse complement strand
GGCCGCGCCTCTTGCGTCCAGAAAAGCGTTGAGTCGCTCCGGCCATCGGCTTCGCGCCACGCCGCGGCCCATTCGGTCACCGCACCATTCAATGTGAGGATGGTCGCGCGCAGTCCATCGGTATATTCGATCGACCATAGCACTGGCTCCTTCACCAGTTCGCGCACTGGCTTTTTGGTGGAGGGTTTTGGCTCAAGGCGGCTCCACGCGGCCGCGAGCAGTTCCTTGTCGTACATCCCCTGCTCGCCCGCGACCCACACCGCGTCACCAACCAAACACTGCACCGCACGCACGCCGGTCTCCCCGTTCGCGCGCCGCTCCGCAAGGCACTGCACAATCTCCAGCGCGTGAAAGCCGTAATGGTCGAGCGTGTGATAAGAGACGGCCACAATCTCCTTCAACTTCGCGCCACGCCGCACATCGGCCGGCGGTTTGCGCCACAGCACCGGTAACGACGAACCGGCCATCAGCGGCGCGTTCAACTCACGCGCAGCGTCGTACAGCCATTTCGCATCGCGCCAATTATCGGCGAGCGCCTTGTCCACAAACACCGGCACAGCACGCTTGCTGTCGCGGAACACTTGCGTGACTTCTTCAAACAAACGGCGCTTCGGATAAATCGTCGCGCCAAGTTCGTTCGTGGGATATTTGCCGTGCTCGATCACGAAGAGCACACCATCCACTGCGAGCTTGCCGGTGCCGAGCGTGAGAGTGTCGGCCACGTTCGTGTAAATCGCGAACCCGTGCTTGGCTGCGAGGCGACGGCTCTTGTCATCGATCGGTACTTGATCGGTGTAGAGCGAGACGAGTTGAAGATTCGGCCGCGGCCCTTTGCCATCAAGCGTGTGGGTCTCGATGAGCCGCCCGACAATCGCGTCCGCGTGCGAGTTGTGGTTATACACCGAAACGATGGCGGCGATTTTCTTCGGCGGCGTGGCGCAACCAATCGCGGCCAGCAGCAGAGAAAACAATCCTCCGAGACGAAAGGCGCGGCTCACTTCAAATCCCCCGACGCAATGCGGTGCAGCGTGTAGGGCGCGATGGTCAGGATGTTCACCGCGCCGTCGCGTCCTTCGCAGATGCCCATGTGATAGAGCGGCACCATCGTGCCATTAGCGAGCCGTTTCATCCCGTGATGCGACGGCAACGGCTTGCTGGCCGCGTCCACGAACGGAGTGTAATTCGGATTACGCACGACAACCGCGCCGTGATCGCGCGGCGGCGCAACGCCAGTCCGCCAACTCACCGCGTGAAGATAACTGCCAGCACTTTTCGATACGCCCCAGACGGCCGCCCAAACCGTGCCGCTTGGCCCGACGCACAGCGCGCGACAGTCGGTTCGTTCTGTGTCGGCGAGAAGTTTTCCAAGACTGCGGCCGCGAAGCGTCCCGCCCAACTGCGTGAGGTCGTAGCTGTAAAGCTGGTTGCCGCTCATCGCCACCGCGAAAAGCGTTTTGCCGTCCGGCGAAATATCCCAGTTGATCGGGTGGCTCTCGGGATGCGCGAGTAACGATTCTTTCGAGGGCGCCTGGCCGTCGATGGTTTGCTTCAATCGTTCGAGCTTGTCGCTGCGCGGACCGTAGCGCGCGATGTCGCCGCCGAGGATCGGATGATACGCGCGCCCGAGCCAGTCCACCACGATGAAGCCGTACATGTGCCGGCAATCGAGCAATTCGCGATAAGTACCATTCGCTAAATCGAGCACCATGAAGTGCGTGCTCTCCGTCGGGCGCTCATCGGAACAGGTCGAGACATACGCCACGCCCCGGGCTTCATCGGGTGTCACGCTGATGATGCCGTGGTGAGGAACGGGAATCGGATAGACCCTCGTCTGGCCCGTAGCTGGATCGTAAACCATCGGATAACCACCTAGATAATCGCTACGTTGCTCGTCCTTTGTCGGATAACCCTGCTTCGTGCCGAAATAGATTTTACCGCTCGGGCCAGTGTTATTGCGCGTATGAATCTTCGCCTGTGCGGCGAAACCAGTGGCTGTGGTTCCAATCTCCTTCTGCGCATCCACCGACACGCGCATCGTTTGCGTCATCGGATCGAACTCGACGAGAAACCCGTTCTGATGGTACTTCGCCGTGCCGATGTAGAGCCGGTTATTCCGCCCTTCGATAATCGAGAAGTAACCGCTGCCCTCACTCGTCGTCTCCTTCGGGACGGCGAAGGCCGTTGCAGGAAGCCGCTTGATCGGCAACTGCTCGGCAGCGTGAACGAATTGAGCGAGAAGGAACGTCGTCAATAAAACGAGGAGAGTGAGTGGGTTGCTTGTTTTCATCGGGACACGTTTGCGGGACACGCCAAGTCTGCCGGCTATTCGAGTGAATGCAAGCGCACGCGATCCATTAGCGCGATTGCACCACCACGCGAAACGGTCGGCCGAGATGCTCGGGATGCGTCAACGTCTGGAACTGCCGCGTGCGCGCCGACGTCCACTCATCGAACCGCCCCTTCTCCGAAATCGTGCTTGCGAAAATGCGCGTGAGAAACTGCGCCTGCGTTGCCAGCGGTTCTGTTTTCAATCCCTCCAACTCACCCATCACTTGCAGCACCGTGAAATTCACCGAGGCGGTGAGATCCTGTTCTCCAGCGTTCGCCAACGGATCCTCGCACACGCGGTGCTGCGCGTAGGCGCGCAGCGTGCCGTTTGCCCGGTTCGGCGCGTAAAACTCCTCGGCCAAGAACCCGTAATCAATCGCGAGCAATCGGCCGTGCTCGAGCTTCCGCGCGGCGGCGCTCCACCACTCAGCAGCGGCGGGGCAGATCTCCGTTGTGAAACCATCCGGCAACACCGCGCGCAACTCACGCGGCACTTGCAACGTCTGGCTCCTCACCGCTTTTGCCGCCGGCTCAATCATTCGTTCCCAAACAAATCGTTCACCCTCACAGCGCACGCCCCATTCGAACCATTGCTGCGCCGCGGCGTCCCAGCCGATGCGGTGAACAGGAAAAGCGTCGAGCAACTCGTTGCTAAAAATCACACCGCGAACGGCCGGCAGCGCCGCCAGCGAGTCGAACCATTTCACCTTGCCCGTGAAACCGGCCAACGTCTCGCGCTGCCATTGTTGCCGCGAGCCGGATGGTTCCATGATGCAGTATTCGAGCCGTTCGAAAAGCTGCGGACGAAACTTCTGAAGATGGCCGAGGATGTCCGCCGCAAGTTTGCCGTCGTGCGCGCCGGCTTCGACCAGTTGGCATTTCTCGCAGGCATCGGCCTTCAGCCATTCGGCGAACTGAAACGCCAGCAATTCACCGAACAGGCTGCCGACGCTCACGCTCGTGTAAAAATCGCCCGCGCGACCAACGCGTTGCGAGGCGCATTCGTAATAACCCAGTCCCGGCGCGTAGAGGGCGAGCTCCATAAAATGCGCGAAAGAGACGATTCCTTTCGCCTCAATCTCGCCACGGATTTTTTTAATCAGCTCGCTCATCCTTGCGACCGGCGGTGAGTTTGGCTAAAACCCCAGCCGACGCAACCGCGATGCGCGTCATTTCAAATTGAATCCCTCCGCACCAAAACCGACCGGCAAAGCCATTCGCCTCGATCAGGCCTTGGTCGAGCGCGGCCTGTGCGATAGCCGCGAGAAGGCTAAACGCGCTATCCTCGCGGGGCAGGCGCGCGTGAACGGCCAGTTGGCGCACAAGGCCAGTGACACGGTGAAGGCGGATGATGTGATCGGCATCGAGAGTGGTGACAAGTTCGTCAGCCGAGGCGGATTCAAGCTCGAGCACGCGCTCGACTTTTTCAAACTCAGCGTGACCGGCGGGATCGCCGCGGATCTCGGCGCTTCGACCGGCGGCTTCACCGATTGTTTGCTACAACGCGGCGCCGCCAAAATCTTCGCTGTCGATGTTGGCCACGGTCAACTCGCGTGGAAGCTGCGGCAAGACCCACGCGTCGCGGTGATGGAACGCACCAACGCGCGGCACCTCACGCCCGCGCACTTCCCCGCCCCGCCGGATCTTGTGGTAGTGGATTGCTCGTTCATCTCGCTCCGGCTCGTGCTCCCCGCCGCGGTTGCAATCCTTCGGCCGGGCGGTAACATCGTCGCGTTGATTAAGCCGCAGTTCGAAGCCGGCAAAGCCGAAGCGGATAAAGGCGCGGGCGTCATCACCGACCCCGCCATCCACGCCCGAGTGCTGGCCGAGTTGGAAGCGTTTATCAGCGTGCAACCGAATTTGCGCTGGCGCGGCGTGACCGAATCGCCGTTACTCGGCCCAGCTGGCAATAAAGAATTTTTGACCTGGATTGAAAAAGTCGCCTGACAAATTCCGTCGCATCGGACTCATCGCCCACACCGAGAAGGCGGCGAGCCGCGCCATCTTGTGCAAAGCCGCGAGCCTCATCACCGCCGCCGGTTGCGCCGCGCTCACCGAGCAGGCCACGGCTGAGATGAGCGGCCTGAAACTGCCGACCGTCGAGAACGCCGCCGCGCTCGCGCGCCAAGCAGATCTGCTTCTCGTCTTTGGCGGCGACGGCACGATTCTCCGCGTCGCCCGCGAAGTGGCGGGAACGAAGACGCCTATCTTCGGCATCAACATCGGCGGTCTCGGATTCCTAACCGCTGCGTCGGCCAAGCAACTTCCACAAGCGTTGAAACAACTCTGGAGCGGCGGCGGCAACGTGGAGACGCTGCCGATGATCGAGGCCACGGGCCGCAAGCAAGGCAGCCCTTTCCTTGAACTCGCGGTCAACGACCTCGTCATCAGCCGCGGCACCGTGCCGCGCCTCATCGAACTGGAAGTGAGCGTGGACGGCGAGGCTCTCACGCGCTACCGCTGCGACGGGCTCATCCTCAGCTCGCCGACCGGTTCCACGGCTTACTCGCTCGCCTCCGGTGGCGCGATCGTCAGCCCGAACGCGGAGGTTTTCGCCATCACGCCAATCTGCCCGCACACGCTCTCGAACCGTTCGCTGATCGTGAGCCTCGATTCCGCGATCGAGGTGAAGGTGATCAGCAAGCACGTCGAAAGCTATCTCTCGGCCGACGGCCAAGTGCGCGCGGACCTTCACGCCGGTGACCGCATCACCATCCGCCGCAGCAGGCAGACCGTGCGACTGCTGCGCCTCACCGGCGATTCGTTCTTCGCCACGTTGCGCCACAAATTGCACTGGAGCGGATCGAACGTATGATTCGTTTGAAGGACATCGCCCAGCACGCGGGTGTCTCGGTGATGACTGTCTCGAAGGCGTTGCGCGACGAACCGGACATCTCCGGGCGCACCAAAGCGAAGATTCGCCAGCTTGCCGATCAATTCGGCTACGTGCCGAACACCGCGGCGCGCAGCCTGCGCCTGCGTTCAACCAAGTTTTTCGGCCTCGTCATTCCCGCGATAACGAATCCGATTTACGCGCGCGTGGTGATGGCAATCGAAGAGCAAGCTCACGCGCTCGGCTACGAGATTATCCTCGCGCATTCGTTGAACAATCCCGAGCGCGAAGAGGAGTGCATCCGCCGCCTACTCTCGCGGCGCGTGGATGGCCTGTTCATCCACCCCGTTTATCGCCGCGAGACCAACGCGCGCATCTACGACGACTTGCTCCGGCGCGGCACGCCCACCGTGCTGCTCGGTCATCGCGCAGCCTTCTGCTCCCGTTTCATCAATGTGGAGACCGACGATCTCAACGCCAGCAAAGCCGTCACGCGTCATCTGCTCGAGTTGGGCCACCGCCGCATCGCCTGTTTCGCTGGACAAGTCTTCGCGCCCACCGCGCAGGAACGTTTCGAGGGCTATCGCCGCGCGTTGCGCGAGGCGGGCATCGAGGTCGAGGACAAGCTGATGTTCAATGCCGGCGGCACCATCGAGGAAGGCGCGAAGGCTGCGCTTCAAATGATCGATGAAGGCGTGCGCGCCACGGCCATCCAGTGCGTGAACGACCTCGTCGCCATCGGTGCCGCGACCACTTTCATGCAGCAGGGCGTCCGTATCCCGCAGGACCTCTCCATCGTCGGCTTCGGCAACATTCTTTCCGCGGAACATTTCCGCGTGCCGCTCACCACCGTGCGCCAGCCCAAGTTCCGCCAAGGCATCGCCGCGATGGAATCCATGCTCAAACTTCTCGGCGGCCAGCCAATCGAGAGCAAGCGCCTCCCTGCCGAGATCATTGTGCGTGACAGCACGGGGCCTGCGCCAAAGCCGGACGTGAAGTGACTTGAGCCCGAGCGCGCCGCTCCTTAAAGTGCGCGCATGAAATTCTCATCCCGCACCGCCGCGTTCGCCATCGCCACAATCATGTCCACCGCCTTCATTCCCGACGACGCCGAGGCCCAGCCTGCTGGTTACAACTACGACGAAGCGAAAGTTGTCTCCTACACGTTGCCCAATCCCCTCCTCTGCGCCGATGGCACGAAGGTCACCGACGCGAAAGTCTGGCGAGAGAAGCGGCGGCCTGAAATTCTCGAACTCTTCCGCACGCACATGTATGGCCGCAGTCCCGCCAAGCCGGCCAAGCTGATTTACGAAGTCGGCGCTGCCGATACGAAAGCTCTCGGCGGCAAAGCCACGCGTCAGGAGATCCACATCTTTCTCGATGGCAAAAAGGGCGGGCACCGCATGACGCTCCTCCTCTTTTTGCCGAACGGCGCGAAACAACCCGTGCCCGCCTTCCTCGGGATGAATTTCGAGGGCAACCACACCATTGATGCCGATCCCGCCATCACCATCGCGGAGCAATGGACGCCGGATGCCAAGACGAAGATCGACAAGCTCGTGAAACCCGCCGAGACCACGCGCGGCAAGAGCATCGGCCGCTGGCCGCTCGAGACGATTCTCGCGCGCGGCTACGCCGTGGCCACCATCGCCCGCGCCGACGTCGAGCC
This sequence comes from Akkermansia muciniphila, assembly GCA_945860945.1. Classification (GTDB taxonomy): domain Bacteria; phylum Verrucomicrobiota; class Verrucomicrobiia; order Limisphaerales; family SIAT01; genus SIAT01. The sequence goes on along the minus strand of CAMASG010000004.1, from coordinate 55,768 downwards.
CGATTACACGACCGGTTGGAAGCACGGCCTGCGCGCTGCGCTCAGCAAGGATGGCGCGGACACGCAATGGAAAGCGGATGATTGGGGCGCTGTCGCCGCGTGGGGTTGGGGCCTCAGCCGCGCGCTCGATTATCTCGGCACACGCACGGATGTGGACGCCCAGCGTATCGCGCTCCTCGGCCACTCGCGTCTCGGCAAAGCCGCGCTCTGGGCCGGTGCGGAGGACGAGCGTTTCGCCATCGTCATCTCAAATGATTCCGGCGAAGGCGGTGCGGCTCTGATGCGACGCAACTTCGGCGAGACCATCGAGCGCATCAATACCTCCTTCCCGCACTGGTTCTGCGGCAACTTCAAGAAATACAATCAAGACGCCACCAGCTTGCCGGTGGACGCCCATCAACTCATCGCCCTCATCGCGCCGCGCCCCGTGTATGTCGCCAGCGCTGACGAGGATAAGTGGGCCGATCCGAAGGGCGAGTTCCTCTCCGCGAAACACGCTGAGCCGGTCTATCGCCTCTTCAACAAGAACGGACTCGGTGTCGCAGAATGGCCGGAGGTCAACAAGCCCGTTGGCGACGCCATCGGCTACCACGTCCGCACCGGCAAGCACGATGTGACCGATTACGACTGGGCGCGCTACCTCGACTTCGCTGACCGCCACTTCCGCCGGAAATAGTCGCGAACAATTTCAACGCGCCTCAGCGCTCCCCCGCGGGCTTGTCATTGCCATCGGCAATCCACAGCCGCACCAAGCCCGCGGGCTTCAACTTCGCCTCTGCGTGGCCTACTTTGCAGGTGTCTCAACCGCGCGAAATAACGCGCAGCGACACAGGGGAAAAGCAGCTTCTTATCGCCCCTCAATCTTGGGAACGGCTGATTTAATCGAGGTTCGTAATTTCGCGTGAAATCCGACACGCCAGGATGGCGTAGAAACGATTTTGATTTCACAGGAAGGGATTTTGAAGGTCAAAAGTGGATCAAAGTTTCTGGTTGCCGATTAAATCAGCGATTCCCTAGATGACTCAAACCCCTCCCACCTCTTCCCACTCTCCATATTTATCCCTTCCCTGAGAATCTCTCGAATTCCACGTCATATTTATGAATCGCCCGCTCATAATTATGGCGCTTTCCCGGTCTCATCGGTCATTTCCCCCTTGAATGAGCCATCCAAGCGTCTGAATCCGTCGTTTGACCGCTTGAATTGGTAATTCACCCGTCTAAATCCCCCGCTGAAGGGTTCATTCATTCCTCCACGCGCCTCGTTTGCCTTGCCATGCAGGCGGTTGAATGGAATGGTCTGTTGAACGTCATACATCCTTAGAGGAATGAGTACCCACAACGGATTCTGTCCCGGACCAGTCTCACGCCGCAGCTTTCTCGAGGCGGGCGCGTTGAGCCTTGGCGGCTTGGGACTCAGCGATTTGCTGCGTCTGCAGGCTCTCGGCAAGGAAGCCGGCAAGTCCGCGCGCGACAAGTCGGTCATCTTCGTCTGGCTCCCCGGCGGTCCACCGCACATGGAGATGTATGATATGAAGCCGGACGCGCCGGCGGAGTATCGCGGCATCTTCAGCCCTGTGCGCACCAATGTGCGGGGTCTCGATGTTTGCGAATTGCTGCCACGCCACACGAAGTGCGCGGACAAGTACACGATCATCCGCTCGATGCACCACGAGTTCGCCGACCACGGCGGTGGGCACAAGCGGTTCATGACCGGCCGCAAGCCGGCCGAGCCGACAGGCTTCGTGAATGACGCGCCTGCGGTCACCTCTTACATCACGCGCTTGCTCGCGGGAAAAACCGGCGGCATGCCGGCGTGCATTGCGGGGACGGATGGCGGCCGGATGCAGATCGACACCTTTTGTCTCGGCGCGGCGTGGCTTGGCAGCGCGAACACCCCTTTCATGGTTGGCGGCGATCCGAGTTCGCCTGATTTCAAGGTGCAGAATCTCGGCCTCACGCCCGAGATGGAAGCGCGTCTCGATGACCGCATGCACCTGATGCGGAGCCTCGACCGTCTCGAGCGCAATGCGGATCAGGCGGGCTTGATGGGGGCGATGGATATCTTCAGCCAGCGCGCCTTTGAGATGCTCACCAGCCCGCAGGTGCGCGCGGCGTTCGATCTCACGCAGGAATCCAAGCGGACACGCGAGCGTTACGGCATGCACGCCTACGGCCAACGGGGGCTGATGGCGCGGCGACTCGTCGAGGCCGGCTGCCGGTTCGTCACGATGGTCTGGGAACATCCCGGGACGAAGATGCCCGAGGGCGGCACGTACAACTGGGATTCGCACGCGGTGAACGCCCACATCTTCGACGATTGCCGCTGGCGTTTGCCGTATTACGATCAAGCCGTCACGGCGCTCATCGAGGATCTTTACGCGCGCGGTCTGGACAAGGACGTACTGCTCGTCGTCACCGGCGAGTTCGGCCGCACGCCGCGGCTCAACACGCAGATGGGCACCCAGACGAAAGCGGCGCAGCCCGGCCGCGACCACTGGCCCGGAGCCTTCTCGATGCTCGTCTCCGGCGGGGGCATGCGCACCGGACAGGTCGTCGGCGCGACGAACAGCCGCGGCGAACATCCGATTGAACGTCCGTTCACACCGAACGATCTCTGGGCCACGGTCTATCGCCACCTCGGCATCGATTACGAAGCGAGCTTCCCCGACCACAGCGGCCGCCCGATGCCGATCCTTCCGTTCGGCGAACCGATCCGCGAGATACTGCCAGCGGGCGCGTGAAAGCGCAGCCGGTTCAGTTCGCGAACGCTTCCCTTCGCGTCACTTCTTTGAAGTCTTCTTCGATGGCGCAGGCAACTTGCTCCGCGCGCTGGCGAGCGAGATCAACTGCTTCGGCGTGGTCACGCGCCACGCGTTGAGATAATCGGGCCACTCCTTTTCACTCTCCGGCAAGCCCGTGATCTGCAGTTCGGCGATGCGCGGTTCGAAGAGTGAGGCGACGAGCGCGTTGCATCCCGCGCTTCCATTGCCCCAGAACACCGTCGGCAAATCACCGAGCCCGTCCAGCGTGCGCGCGGATTGCAGCGCGCGGCGGACATCCCACACGCGCATCCCATCGAGCGTCTGGCCGAGCAGCATGAAACGGCGGCGCGTCTGCGTGCGATGCTTCTCGTCGCTACTCAACGCGGTGAAGCCCGCGCCGCGCGGCGCGAAGGTGATGTAGGCGCTGCCGTGGTCGCGAATGTAGCCCATCCATTTGGTGAACTGCTGCCGCAACGGCTCGGGCAACGGCGTCGAAGCGTCCACGCCCGCCTGCGCCAGTTCTTCGCGAAAGGCCGGAGCGAACCCGGCGCGCGCGAGTTGGAGTTGCTGACGCCAACCCGCATCATCCACCACCTCGAGATGCAGCGCCTTCGCTTTCGTCGCCACCGGCTGCGCGAGATAAAAACGGAGCGTCACGCCCGGCTGACTCTCAAACTCGTGCGCGGTGAGTCGCACGCCGTTCGTTTCAACACGAGCCAGTTCGCGCACGGCCGTCGATCCAACCTTCTCCGGCCAGCCAATGAAGACTTTCGCCCGCAGCACCTCGGGCGTGATGGCTTTGTCACCGGTCGCCATCGGCACAAATGTTTCGTGGATCTTCGTCACGCGTTCGTCGGCGGGAAGTTTATCGAAAACCTTCAGCTGCGCCGGCGTGAAGAGTTTTTCTACGGCGAGCGTGATAGGCGTCTGCTCGTCTTTGAGAAAGCGGTTGAACCAGCGGAAGACCGGCACCTGCAAATCCTGCGTATCCTTGTGCGGGCCTTCGGTGATGAGTAAACCAAGATTGCCGCCGGCCTTGTGAAGGTCGTAGATGCGCCGCGTTTTCTCGTGAACGCGCGCGACACCGTCCAACGGGAAGATCGAATCCTTGTCCGTGTTGCAGATGAGCAGCGGTCGCGGGGAAACAAGCGCGGCAATCTGCGCGTAATCCCAGCCGCGACTGTTCACATGAAACATGCAATCGCAATGACCCTCGACGACACCATCCACCACGTGGTTTTTCAAATCCGTGATGCCGGCGACAGGCGCGGCGACCTTGACTCGTTCATCCAGCGCAGCGACCCACCACGAGTAAGCGCCACCACCGGAGCGACCGGTCACACCGAACCGCGTCTTGTCCACTTCCGGCCGCGTCTCGAGATAATCGAGCGCGCGAATGCCGTTCCACGCTTCGACGCCAGCCGGCGTGTAGCCGCGCGCGTTCCACCACCAATTCGCAAAGCGATGCGTGCCGTGATGCATCCCCTCGATCTCGCCGAGTTGGATGGTGTCGATGGTGAGGCAGACGTAGCCGTTGCGCGCGAACCACGCGCCGTGGTGCTGGTAGCCGGTCTTGTTGCCGTAGCTCACGCCGTTCGTCTTCACCACCGCGTGGCCGCAGACGTAGAGAATCGCCGGTGCAGGCTTCGTCAGCTTCTTCGGCAGATAAAGATTCGCGGTGACATACAGGCCGGGCGACGACTGGAAGTGCAGGTTCTCGACCGTGAACTCAGGATGATCCACGCGACCGGTGACGACGGGTTTCAGATCCGTGCGCGCAGGCATCGGATCGAGCCCGAGCATCTCGCCGAGTTGACGGCGATACTCGGTCTTTCGCGCGTTCCAATCATCGAGCGTTTTAATCTCGGCCAAACTACGGTCCGCCAACCGCGCGGTCTCGAGTTTGAAATAGTCGGCGAACATCCGATCGCCGCGCGTGGCGTTTGGCGGCAATGACCCGAACGGCGCAGCGGCCAGCGAGCACACGGATACGAGGAATAACAGGGCGATCGATTTCATCGAGGGTTGTCTCATGACGGGTTGAATGCTTCGCGCGCGCATGCCGCGCGATTATTTCTTCTGACCGATGCACCAAAGTGCTTTATATGTGCGCAGGAAAATCTCGCCGTCCGAAGGCGCGGGCGAAGATTCCGTCGGTTCGTTGAGGGAATTCAAGGCGAGCAACTCGAACTTCGGATTGGCCTTCAGCACGAAGGTATCCGCGCTTTTGTTCATCACATAAATCCGGTCACCAGCGAGCACCATCGAACCCCACGACGTCGAGCGACCGCCAATACCCGTGAGACGCGGCTTCTCAGCGGCCCACTTGTCCTCGCCGGTTTTGATGTCGATGCACTGCACCACGCCCGATTCGTTCAAGATGTATGCATGGCCCCCGTTGACGACGCCCGAACCGATGCGCTGCGTGTTGCGCGGATGTTGCCAGAGCCGATGAGTGGCCGTGACGTCGCCCGTACCGCCAAGTCGCACCGCGAGATCCGAACCGCCGAACCCCCCCATCGCGACCACGATGCCGTCACCGTGAATGGGCGAGGTGTACACGAGCAGATTGAGCCCCGCGCAGGTCCAAAGTTCTTTGCCAGCCTTCAAGTCGAAGCCCGCCACGCGCTTCGGCCAACTCATCACCAACTCCTCGCGACCGCCGACTTTGATCACCACCGGCGTCGTCCACGAACCAATCCACTGGTTCCCCTGCTCGCTCGCTTTTTTCTCGCCCGAATGGCCGCCTGACTCGTCGTGCTGCCAAATGGTTTTACCGGTCCGCTTATCGAGCGCGATGAGAAACGTGTTCGCTCCGGGACCGAAGTTGAGCAGGCACAGGTCGCCGTGAATCACCGGCGATGCCGCTCCTCCCCAGATGTGCGTCTGCTTGCCGAGGTCACGATACCAAAGCTCCTTCCCATCCATGTCGTAACAATAAATGCCGGCCGAACCATACGAGGCGATGACCCGCTCGCCATCAGTGACCGGCGATGCCGAGCACTGCGGGTTGGTGCCGTGGGTCAATTCCTTCTCCGTGAACGTGACGCCTTGCTGCCAGAGCCGTTTACCGTCTGCGCGGTCGAAGCAGAACAATTCGCGGCGACCATCCTTCTCCATAGCTTGCGTGACGAAAATGCGCTTGCCCCAGACAATCGGCGTCGAGTTGCCGCGTTCGGGCAACGCCACGCGCCACTTCACATTATTGGTCACGCCATTCGTAACACTCCATTGAAGCGGAAAATCTTTCTCGGAGGAAACACCTGTACCTTCCGCTCCGCGCCACGCTGGCCAATTCGCGGCGGAAACATTGGAGATAACGAGCGCGAATGCGAGAAGTGGAATGTGGCTTCGGTTCATAGACATGCAGCCTAGAAGACGCGGCAAACCTGTTCAACCTTCAGTTTGCGCGGAGAGAAGTCTGCTCACACGGCCGCGGGCTTGACCGTCTTTTTGCGGAGCGCCCACCACAGAATCAACGCGCCAGACACGACAAGCAAAAGAAGAGCGAGAATGGGAAGCATCACGGCAAGAATCGCGGTGACGATGGCAGCGAGCCATTCGCCCGTGGCCACGACCCAGTTGGCGAGTCCTCCGGTGAGCGCCGTGGAAGCCCCACGCGCAACGACTGTGACTCCCTGCACCGCCGCCGCCGCACCGCCGCCGGCGATGATCGCCAGTGTCCATTTCAGAAAAGGGCTCACATCGCCGACCATCGAGGCGCTGACAATGCTGCCTGCGACGATGGCCGCTGGCGTCGCGGCAGTGTCGAGCAGGTTGTCCAGCCACGGGACGTAGTAGGCTGCGATTTCAAGGCCTGCCGCGATGCTGAAAGCGATCAGCGCCGGCGTACCCGCCATCCATGCGAATTCGCCAGCGAGCTTCAAATGTCCCGATGACGCGGCAATGCTGATGATGAGCGGCGGAATGAAGACGCGAAAGCCACACGCCGCACTGAGTCCAATCCCGACAAGAATGCTGAGCAAGGTTTCCATAAGAGGTGATACGCGAGCGCAAACTAGCGTACCTCCAGCGGCTTGGCAAACCTCAGCGCGAGGGATTCTGGATTAGACCGCAACCGCCACGGGACGCTTGGCCTGTTCGTGAATGGCCGCCTGCACGCCGTCCCAGAAATGGAGGCGCGCACGGATGGCTTGCTCCGCGGCGATCTCCGCTTCGCGCAACTTGACGCCGTCACCACCGCAGAGTTCGTCTAACAGCAACATCGCCAGCGGTCCGTGCGATCCCTCGTCCAACTCCAAATGCCGATTTAGATAATAGTGAAATGAAGGAGCCTGTTGCGGTGCGATATGCATCCGGCTCAACAGCGCGCGGAACATGCCCGGAACGATTTCTTCGCGACCGAGCGAGAAAGCCGCGGCCACAACGTGCGGTTTGCCGGTGGCGATGAAGCCGAATGTCGCGCGCATGAACTCGACACACGGCGGGGGCGCAAGTCCGGAACTCAATCCCGCTTCGAGGCCGCTCTGCCGGACGCGCTCAAGGAACTGCGGCGGGCGGCTTGTGTCGGCGCCGACTTCACGCATCGCTTGTAGATAAAGCTCGAAATGGCTGACGTGCGTCGTGCGCCCCCCGTTCCTGGGAGCCCTTCGTCGGACTCTTCGGCAAGCACGATCTCATTTACAAAACGGCGCAGCTGCGGATTTCCCACCGGAAGCCACGGCACTGACGACGGCGCGAGCGTCTGCTGAAGCGACTTCAGCAACGACATGAAATCCCAAACCGGATAGACGTGATGCTGCATGAAACAGCGTAGGTCATCCAGCGTGCGAACGGATTGGTAAACCGGATGCGCATCGAGAGCAGCGCGTAACGGCAACAAAGGCGATGGATTGAAAGCAGTCTTCATTGAGAGAAGAAAACTCAACCCTCTCGCACGGTCGCATTGAGCGACTGCGTCAGGCGCGCCACGAGTTTCTCGTGCGCGGCCGCCACCTCGGCATCGGTGAGCGTGCGGTCGGCGGCGCGATAAGTGAAAGCGTACGCCACACTCTTCTGCCCGTCGGGCACGCCTTTGCCGCGGAAGACGTCGAACAGTTCCACGCTCTCGAGATTGCCGGCCTTCGCCTGCTTCACCGCGGCGAGCACCGCGTCATGCGTCGTCGCCTCCGCCACGAGCATCGCCACGTCGCGGCCGATGCTTGGAAATTGCGGCAGCGCTTTGAACGACTTTGCCGGATTGCGACGCGCGAGCAGCAGGTCGAGGTTCAACTCCGCGAGGAAGACTGCGTCGCGCAGGTCGTATTTCTTCGCCAGCGTCGGTGTGAGTTGGCCCATCTCGCCGAGCGAATGCTTGCCGCCAAGAGCGATGACGGCGGACTCGAGAAGAAGCGGCGTACTCTCCACGCGCTTGGTGTAAGCGATGCCGCGCAGACCGAACTGCTCGAGAAACTCCTCGAGGATGCCCTTCAAATCGAAAGCGTCGAACTTCGCGTCGCGCTCGTCACCGCTCCAGAAAGCCGCCGCGCGGCGACCGGTGAGGGCCATAGCAATCCGGCGCTCTTCCTTCGACTGGCCGTTGACGAGCGTGAAGACGCGGCCGATTTCGAACAACGCTACATCGCCGTTTTTACGACTGAGATTGTGCTGAAGCGAGTCGAGCAATCCCGGTAGAAGCGACGGGCGCAACACGTTCATATCGCTACTCAGCGGATTGGCGAGCGTGACGATCGTTTCGGACGCGACGGCGAGCTTCGCTGCACTTTCAGCGATGAGCGTCTGCCCCTGCGCTTCGCTCAAACCAAGGCCGGCGAGAATGCGCCGCGCCTCGGCGAGTTGGTCGTGGACGGCGTCGTACGCGTGCGTGCCCGTGGCGCCACGCGGCGGCGTGCTCGGAATCTTATCCACGCCGTAAAGACGCGCGATTTCCTCGATGAGGTCCACATCGCGCTTCAAATCCACGCGGAAGGTCGGGATGCGGAAAGACGTGGTGCCCGCCTCTTGGCTAGTGGCAACGGCCAACCCGAGGCTTTGCAGCATTTCAATCTGCTTCGCCGCTGAAATTTCCACGCCAAGCAGCGCCGTAGTTTTCTCGTGACGGAGAGAAACCGCCTTCAGCTCGGACGGGTTCGGGCAGGTATCCACCACTCCTTCGGCAAGTTGGCCGCCGGCGGTTTCGAGAATCAGTTGTGCGGCCCGGCGGCTAGCCGAGTCGCAAACGCCGATGTCGCCGCCGCGCTCGAAGCGGTAAGAGGAATCGGTGCGCAGGCCGAGCTTCTTGGAAGTGGCGCGGATGTTCTGCGGCTTGAAATACGCGCTCTCAATCAGAACATCAAGGGTCTGCTCGTTGATCTCGGTGTTCTGCCCGCCCATCACGCCAGCGAGCGCGATGCCTTTCTCACCATCGGCGATGAGCAACATATCCTCCGTCAACGCGCGCTTTTGTCCGTCGAGCGTGACGAACAACTCGCCTTCCTGCGCGCGGCGAACGACGACGGTCGGCTTGCCATCAGCAGCCTTGGCGACGAGGTGGTAGTCGAACGCGTGCAGCGGTTGGCCGGTCTCCAGCATCACGAAGTTCGTGACGTCCACCACATTGTTAATGCTGCGCAGGCCGGCCTTCTCGAGCGCGGCACGAAGCCAGTCGGGACTCGGACCAATCTTCACGCCACGGATAACACGTGCAGTGTAACGGCCGCAAAGCTCGACGTTCTCCACGCGGACAGCAACGAGGCTGTCCACTTTTTCAACACCAACAGGCAAGTTGGCTTCCGGCAACTTGAGTGGGTTCCCTGTCAGTGCGCTGATTTCGCGCGCGATACCGATGACGCTGTTCCAATCCGGACGGTTCGGCGTGATCTCGAGGTCGTACAACACGTCGCCCGTAGCGCGGCCGAGATATTCGGCGAGCGACTGACCGACCTTCGCATCGTCGCGCAAAAGAAGAAGTCCCTCGGCATCCTCGGCCAAACCGAGCTCCTTCGCGGAACACATCATGCCGTGCGATTCGACGCTGCGAATCTTTCCAACCTTAATGACAAACGGCGGCGCGCCGGCAGGTGTGGGCATCACGGCGCCCGGTAGCGCCAGCGGCACTTTGTCGCCGACTTTGAAATTCTGCGCGCCGCAAACAATCTGCCGCTCGCCCGTGCCGTTGTTGACGCGGCAGACCGAAAGCTTGTCGGCGTTCGGGTGCTTGTCGTGCGTGATAATTTCTGAGACGACGATGCTCTCGAACTCGCCGCTGAACTTCTGCACGCCCTCGACCTCGAGTCCGAGCATCGTGAGGCGCTCGGTCAACTCCTCGGGCGACCAGTTGAAATCGACGTACTGCTTGAGCCAGTTGAGTGTGACTTTCATGGCATGGCGAAATCAGAACTGCTTCAGGAACCGCGCGTCGTTCTCGTAGAAGAGGCGAATGTCGTTGATGCCGTAGCGGATCATCGCGATACGCTCAATGCCGAAGCCGAACGCCCAACCGCTCCACTGCTCGGGATCGTAGCCGACATTCTCGAACACCTGCGGATGGACCATGCCGCAGCCGGCGATTTCGAGCCAATCCTTGCCGAGCTTCTTCACGAGCGCGTTGGAAAAATCGATTTCGAAACTCGGTTCGGTGTAACTGAAATAGTGCGGACGAAAGCGGAGCTTCACATCGTCGCCGAGCAACTGCTTGAAGACGAATTCAACCGTGCCTTTCAAATCGCTGACAGTGACGCCTTTGTCAACGTAAAGGCCTTCGATCTGGTGAAAGGTCGGATTGTGCGTGGCATCGGCGTTGTCGCGGCGATAGACACGGCCGGGAACGATGATGCGAATCGGCGGCGGCCGGCTTTTCATCGCACGAATCTGCACCGAACTGGTGTGCGTGCGAAGCAACGGGCGCGCGGGCGTGCCGAGGTAGAACGTGTCCTGCGCGTCGCGAGCGGGATGGTCGGCGGGCGTGTTGAGCGCGTCGAAGCAGTGGTATTCGTCCTCGATCTCAGGACCGTCGGCAACAGCGAAGCCGATTTTGCGGAAGCAGCGGATAATGTCCTCGGTGACCTGCGTCAGCGGGTGGAGCTTGCCCAGCGTGCGGCGGCGGCCAGGAAGACTAAAGTCAGTCGGCTCCTTCGGCAGCGCGGCTTTGATCTCCAGTTCCGCGCGACGTTCGGCGAGCACCGTTTCAATCTCGACCTTGGCTTGGTTGATGAGCTTACCGGCGGCGGGCTTCTCTTCCTTCGAGAGCGACCCGAGCTGTTTCATCAGCGCGGTGAACTTTCCGACTGGGCCGATCCACGCGCCTTTGGATTGCTCCAGCGCGGGCAAATCGGCGGCGGCACGCAGTTCAGCCAACGCGGCCAGCTTGAGCGGTTCAATCTCGTTCAGGAAAGACATACTAAATGTGCGCGCAGGTTAATCGAGTGTGCTCGTGTCGTGAAATGAAAAACGGGCGGCCATCGCTGGTCGCCCGTTCGTGAAATCGGTTCTCGGGCTCTCGTTATGCTTTCGCAGTCTTGGTCTTCAGAGCGGCTTGGGCGATCTTGACCAACTGGCTAAACGCGGTCGCGTCCTGCGCGGCGAGGTCGGCAATCACCTTGCGGTCGAGGGCGATCGAAGCCGCCTTCAGTCCTTCAATGAAGCGGCTGTAGGTGATGCCGGCGGCCCGAGCGGCGGCGTTGATGCGTATCTGCCAAAGCCCGCGGAAAGTGCGCTTCTTGGCCTTACGATCGCGGAAAGAATACTGGCGGGCGTGATCGACCGCGTCAGATGCGTAGCGATACAGTTTGCTGCGGCGCATCCGGAAGCCTTTCGCGGCTTTGATCATCCGTGAGCGGCGTTTGCGTGAAGCTGGGGCGTTTGTAACTCTCATAGGTCGGAAAAATTAAATAGTGAACGAGGTCGGTTAGCGCGTGAACGGCAGGCACCGCATGACACGGTACATGTCGGTTTTATCCACCAGCGTGGCGGTGCCGAGCGAACGGCGGCGCTTCGGACTCTTGGTCGAGAGCAAGTGCCGCTTGCCGGCACGGCCGCGGAGCAGCTTGCCCGTAGCGGTGAGTTTAAAACGCTTCACGACCGACTTCTTTGTTTTGATGCCTTTGGGACGACGCATAATCTTTTTCCTTACTAAAAAGGACGGCGAATATAGGAATCTCCCAACCTCAACGCAAGCGTTATTTCCATTTTCATCTACTTCCCGACCACCGAAGCTCTGGAAAAGCTTTTGAACAAACCCACTCACCTATGCTCAAATGCCGACCAGTACGGCCTGTATGACACACTCCGCGCCAAAGCCATTTTACAAACGCCTTTTCCACCGTGCTGTGATTACAGCATTCCTCGCCGTGCTCCTTCCCTGCTCTGCGCACGCTTTCTGGATTTTCGGCACAAGTGACAAGCCGGCCAAACTGATTGTCCAACCGAACGCGATTGAACTCCGAGGCGCGAATGCCGAACACGGTTTACTCGTCACCGCCGTCGCCGCCGATGGCCGCACAACCGACGTCACCGCGCAGGCGAAGTTTTCAGTCAAAGATCCGAAACTCGCCAGCGTCGACACTGACGCGAACTGCCGCGCCCTCGCCGATGGTCAAACGGAAATCACCGTCAGTTACAAAGGCGTGTCGCAGAAAATTTCCATCAACGTCACCGACGCGACGGTGGCTCAACCCCCTTCCTTCCGCGAAGACATCATTCCGATTCTCACGCGCAACGGCTGCAACAACGGCGCCTGCCACGGCAAGCTCGCCGGCCAAAATGGCTTCAAGCTTTCGCTGCGCGGTTACGCTCCAGAATGGGACCACGACTGGATTGTCAAAGAACTCAATGGCCGCCGCCTCAACCACGGCGCGCCCGCGCAGAGCCTGTTCGTCTTGAAACCGCTCGCCATCATTCCGCACGAGGGAGGTCAGCGGATTGCCGAAGATTCGCGCGCACACCGCACGTTGGTCGAATGGATCACTCATCGCGCGCCCGGACCGATTGCCAGCGAGAGCAACCCCAGCCGCATTGAAATCCTCCCCGGCACCCGCACCTTACGCGTTGGCGAGACGCAGCAACTGCTCGTCCGCGCTCATTATCCGGACGGCCACGTGCGCGACGTGACGTGGCTCGCGCAATTTTTCTCCAACGATGCCGCCACTATCGAAGTCACGCCGACTGGCCTGGCTCGTTCAATTCGCGCGGGTGAAACCGCTGCGCGCGTTCATTTTCAAGGACAAGTGGAAGTGATCACCTTCACCGCGCCTCACGATAACAAAATCGAACCCGCCGCCTTCGCCAAAACAAACAACACCATTGACCAGCACGTGTTCGCCAAGCTCGCGTCGTTGCGCCTGCCACCCTCTGAATTGTGCGACGATGCCACGTTCCTTCGGCGCGTTTCGCTCGACACCATCGGCACGTTGCCAACGCCCGAAGAGGTCCGTGCATTTCTCGCCGACAACTCAGCGGACAAGCGCAATCGCATCATCAATCAATTGCTCGTGCGCGATGAGTTCGCCGACTATTGGACGCTTCAACTCGCCGACCTGCTGCAGAATCGAAAAGAACGCGACCACGATGTGCGCGGCACAAAAGGAGTGCGCGCGTTTCATTCGTGGCTGCGCACGCAGATTGCGGCGAACCGGCCGTGGGATGAACTCGCTCGCGATATCATCACCGCCACCGGAGACAGCGTGAGCCGGCCGCAGATCGGCTATTTCATCACCACCATCGGCGAGCACCGCGAAGTGGCCAAGAGCGAGGTGACCGACTCGGTCGCGCAGGCGTTTCTCGGCACGCGCATCGGCTGCGCGCGTTGCCACAACCATCCGCTCGAGAAATACACGCAGGACGACTTCTACCACTTCGCGGCCTACTTCGGCCGCGTCCAACTCAAGCGCACGAGTCCCGAGTTGGGCGCGACCGAATTGCTCGTCACCACCAACGAGGAAGAGCAGAAGCAGCAGCAGATTTCTCAGATGGAAAAAAGCCTCACCGACGCCGAGACCGCCGCGAAACCGCTCGCGGGACCCGATCTGGAAAAGGCGAACAAGAAGATTGCCGACCAGCGCAAGCAACTCGATTCCAACCGTGAGCAGTTGACGAAGCTCCGCATCAAGCCAGTCACCGTCACGCAGCCGCGCACGCAAAAAGCGATGCAGCCACAGCCCCTCGACCGCGCCACGCTACTCACCCAACCGGGGCAGGATCCGCGCGAAACTCTTGCCGCGTGGATGACTGATCCGAAGAACGAACAATTCAGCGGTGCGATGGTGAACCGGCTTTGGAAACATTTCATGGGCGCCGGAATGGTCGAACCGGTGGACGATTTGCGGGCCAGTAATCCCCCTTCAAACCCCGAGCTGTGGCGTTTTCTCAGCCGCGAGTTCGTCGCCAATCGTTACGATCTCAAGCACGTGATGCGGCTCATCCTCAACTCGCGCGCCTATCAACTCAGCGCCGAACCGCTCGCGGCGAATGAGAACGATCGCCGTTTTCACTCGCACTACTACGCGCGCCGTCTACCCGCCGAGGTGTTGCTCGACGCCATCAGCCAAGCCACCGCTGTGCCCGATCAGTTCATCGGTTATCCCGTCGGTCTCCGTGCCACTCAACTCCCCGAGCCTCACGTCGGCTCTTATTTCCTCGGACTCTTCGGGCGATCCGACCGCGTGACTGCTTGCGCTTGCGAGCGGAATGGCGAGGTCACGTTGCCGCAGCTCCTTCATTTGCAAAACGGCGATGGCGTGCAAACGAAGCTGCGTTCCAATGAGAGCCGACTCGTTGCCCTGCTGAAAGAGACGAGCGACAACACTCGCATCACCGAAACCATTTTCCTCGCCACACTCTGCCGTCGACCAAACGAGAGCGAGAGCGCTGCCGTGACCAAAGCTCTCGCGAGCGGCGATCCGCGCGAAGAGGTGTATCGCGACCTCTTCTGGGCGTTGCTGAACAGCAAGGAATTCGCCTTCAACCATTGACCAAAAGAAACGTATGCTCGACATATCTCTCGACCACAAACGGCACAAGTTCTGCAACGGCTGGAGCCGCCGCGATTTCCTCCGCGTCGGCGGACTCGCCCCTCTCGGACTCTCGCTGGGCAATCTGCTCTCCTTTGAAAAAGCCATCGCCGCCGACGGCGCCCGCGGCAAAGCCCGCGCCAAATCGGTCATCCTCGTCTATCTCGGCGGCGGCCTCTCGCACCACGACACCTTCGATCCGAAGCCCGACGCGCCCGAGGAAATTCGCGGCAAGTACAAGTCGATCCCGACCAATGTCACCGGCCTGCACGTCAGCGAACTCTTGCCGCGCATGGCCAAGATGATGAACAAAGTCTCCCTCATCCGCTCCGGTGCGCACGAGAACGACCACCACGAAACCGCCACGAACTGGGTGTTAAGCGGCCGCTTCGGATCCGCCTTTGGCGATCATCCTTCCATCGGCTCAATCGTCGCGCACGAAAGCGGCTTCAATGGCGCGTTACCGCCTTATGTGGCCGTGCCGCGCAATCCTTCCTTCACTTGGGAACTGGGCCGGAGCGTGTGGCTTGGCGGTCGCTATGAATCTTTCAAAGCCGGCGATCCGAACGCGGAAGGTTACAAGGTTCGCGATCTCGCGAAGGCGCAGGAATGCACCACGCAAAGCCTCGACCGCCGCAAGTCGCTGCTCGCCGCGGTGGACACGCTCTCCGCGCGCGTGAAGGGCAATGACCAACTCGCCACCTACGGCGAGTTCCAGCAACGCGCCGCCGAGATGATCCTCTCGCCCGAAGCGCAGACCGCTTTCGAAATTGAAAAGGAAGATTCGAAGGTGCGCGACGAATTCGGCCGCAGCGAATTTGGTCAGAGCTGCCTGCTCGCACGGCGACTGGTCGAGCGCGGTGTCCGCTTCGTCACCATCAACAGCGGCGGCTGGGATCACCACGCGAAAATCTGGGAAGGCCTCGAGAAAAAAGTTCCGCACCTCGATCAAGGCCTTGCCGCGCTCATCAAGAATCTCGACCAAAGCGGACTGCTCAAGGAGACGCTCGTTGTCGTGATGGGCGAGTTCGGCCGCTCCCCAAAAGTCAACAAGGACAACGGACGCGACCATTGGGGCCCCGCCGCGTCGCTGCTCTTCGCCGGCGCCGGCGTGCGTGGCGGCAATGTCATCGGCGCGACCGACAAGCACGGCGCCTACGTCACCGATCGCCCCGTGCGCCCAGCCGATGTCGCCTACAGCATCTACGAAGCCCTCGGCATCAATCCACGCAAAGAGCTCCGTACTCCCGAGGGGCGTCCGCAGGAAATCCTCGATCAAGGTGACTTGATTAAAGAGTTGTACTCCTAAGCCTCACACGCCTTGCGCTCAAAACCTTCATTCCCGCAATCGGGCGGCCGTTTCGTTTTCGTCCGCCTCACATTTTTTCTGACTGCGCTCATCTCGTTGTCTGCTGGCATCTCCTTCGCCCAAGAGAAAAAGAAGGAGGAAAAGAAAGGACCGCCGCAAATCCTCGTGGCCGTTCCGCTCAACGCAATCAGCGGCACGACGAACTTGATTAAACTGCGAGGCCTCTACCTCGACAACGCCACCGCCGTGCGCCTAATCACGACCAACGCGAACATCCAAATCACTCTCAAATCCAAGAGCAAAGCGGATGCACCAAAACCGATGGAGGCGAAGAAACTCGGCGACACGCAGGTTGAAATCTCTCTTATCGTGACGTCCTCTGCGCCCGCAACTCCGCTCACGCTGTTCGTTGTCACACCGGATGGTGAAAGCAAACCGCACACGATACCCGTGTTCATCCCTGCCGACATTGTAAAGGAGAAGGAATTCAACGGTGGTTTTCGCCAAGCTCAGGCACTCAATTTAGGTCAGACCATCCAAGGCGAAATCAGCGATGGCAATGACGTGGACACATTCCAGTTCTCTGGCAAAGCCGCCCAAACCATCGCCGCCGAAGTACGCGCTGCACAACTCGGATCGCCGCTCGATGCCTCGCTCACGCTGTTCGATGCGCGCGGCCAAATCATCGCCAGCAACGACGACGCTAGCGGAAACGATGCGGTGCTGAAAGCGAAGCTCCCGCGAGACGGAATCTATTACTTGGCTCTGCAGGATGCCCACGGACGGGGGAGCAGCGTTCACGTCTATCTACTGCGCCTGAAAGCCGAGTGATTTAGGTAAATCCAACGAGGAGTCTGCAGTTACTGGTTCTACTCCGCTGGAGCGACGGGAGGCGGTTCCACTTTTGGCGCCGGTGCCGGCTCTTTCTTCGGCGCGGGTTCCGGCGGCGGCGCTGGTTCAGGTGAAGGAGGTTCGACCTTGGCCACAAATTTCTTCTGGCCCGGCTTCGGGAATCGCTCGGCAGCTTCCTTTTCGGCGATGTAGCCACGCGTGAGACGCTGCGCAACCTCGACTTGATACGCGGTCATCTCCTGTGCCAACTTTTCTCGATCCACAATCGCATCTTTGTTCCCCTGCGATGCGGCGAGGTTCCACCACGCGTAGGACTCAATCTTGTTCTTGGGGATTCCTTGTCCAAGATAATAGGCCACACCGAGCGCGTACTGCGCTTCGGGATGCCATTGTTTGGCCGATCGTTGATGCCATTTGAATGACTCAGAATAGTCGAGCGGCACGCCGATTCCATCGCTATACATCACGCCGAGATTATACTGCTCGAAAGGATTTCCTTCCGCTGCTCCAGCTTTTGAAACCTTAGCGCGGGCAATGATGTCGCGCAGTTTCTTCGCCTCTTCCTCAATCTTCTTCCTTTTCTCCTCTAGCACCTTGCGCGCATCGTCCTCTTTCTTTTTGTTCTTGGCCGCGGCCTTAGCTTTTTCAACTTCCGGATCAACTTCCTCGGGCGGCGGCACGCCCCCAGGAGGAATCAGACCGCCGGGCGGCGGAACAACGGGAGGAACAACGGCTGGAACGGCCGCTTGAGCCCAAACGTACGCGGTCTGATCGAGCAAGCACGCGAGCACCAGCAGCACCGTGGTCAAAGTTGCGAGAATTGGTTTCGCTTTCATTAGCCCCTCCTTTGTTTGGAACTGGTTGGAAACTACACAAACGCGGGTGGGAAATCAACCTTTTCGATGGAGTCACCCTTCCCGAAAATAAAAAGACACGCCGCGCGAACGGCGTGCCTTTGCAAAGATGGAAGCGATTATTTGGTCGCCGCCTCGTAGTTATGGGTCACCTCGGCCCAATTCACCACGCTCCAGAAGGCCTTGAGATAGTCCGCTCGGCGGTTCTGGTATTTGAGATAATAGGCATGCTCCCAAACGTCGCAGCCGAGAACCGGCTTCCCTTCGCAACCGGCGATGGCTTTGCCCATAAGCGGATTGTCCTGGTTCGCGGTGGAGACAATCTCCAGTTTACCGCCGTTGACGACGAGCCACGCCCAACCGCTGCCGAAACGGCCGATGCCGGCGGCTTCGAACTTTTCCTTGAACGCCTCGAAGCTACCGAACGCTGCCGTGATCGCCTCGCTCAGCTTGCCCGTCGGCGCGCCACCGGAGTTCGCTCCCATCAGACGCCAGAAGAATCTGTGGTTCCAGTGACCGCCGCTGTTGTTGCGCACGGGGCCGCGGATATTGTCCGGAACGCTCGCGAGATCGGCCATGAGCGCGTCGATGGACTTGCTCTCCAGCGTCGCGTTGCCGGCGATGGCCTTGTTCAAATTGGTCACGTAAGCGTTGTGGTGCTTGCCGTGGTGGATCTCCATCGTCTGCTTATCGATGTGCGGTTCGAGAGCGTCGTGAGCGTAGGGAAGAGGGGCGAGTTCGTGTGCCATAATCTGAGAGGTTGGTTGGTTGAGTACTCCTGTTGCGAACGAAAATTAACAGTAAGTCCATCTGCGCACAAGCGCTCCCTTCAATCAGCGGAGCAGCTCACTGCCAACTCGACGAAGTTCTTCAGCAATTGCAGTCCCGCCTTCTGGCTCTTCTCCGGATGGAATTGCGTGGCGAAGACGTTCTCTTTCCAGATCGACGAAACGAAGGCATCGCCGTACGTGGTGCGCGTGGCCGCAATCGTGCTATCTGCCGGCTGCGGATAAAAGCTGTGTACGAAATAGAAGTGGCTGCCGCTCGGAATCCCTCGATAGATCGGGCATTCCGGCTGCGCAATCTCGATTTGGTTCCAGCCGATTTGAGGAATCTTCAAACCGGGACGCTCTGTGAATCGAACCACTTTCCCGGCGAAAACTCCAAGCCCCGCCGCGCAACTATTGAACTCCTCGCTCTTCTCGAACAGCGCTTGATAGCCGACGCAGATGCCGAGGAAAGGTCGACCGCTGGTGATGAACTCCTTCACTCCCGCCAACAGCTCCTGACGGCGCATCGCGTTCAGACAATCGTCGAACGCTCCCACGCCCGGCAATACCACCGCGTGGGCAGCGCGCATCTCTTCAGATCGCGTCACCACGCGCACATCAGCTCCGACGTGCCGCAGAGCTTTCTCCACGCTGCGCAAGTTGCCGGAGCCGTAGTCGAGAAGAGCAATCATCGCAGCGAAGAAAAATCAGCGCGAAGTTTTAACGGGAGCGTCCTTCAACTCGCGTTCAGTTTTGAGCCGGAGCTGACCACAGGCGGCATCGATGTCGCCGCCCTTCTCGCGGCGAAGCGTGGCGATCACCCCCTGATGCTCGAGTGCACCGAGAAAATTCTCCTGCGACCGCTCGTCGGGCCGTTCCCATTTGAGCCCATCGACCTTGTTGTAAGGGATGAGATTCACCTTCGCATTCAAGCGGCGGGCAAGCGCAGCGAGCGGACGGACTTGATCGAGGCCGTCATTGATACCAGCGATGAGAATGTACTCGAACGTGATCATCCGCCCTTTTTTCTCCTGATAATAGGCGCACGCCTCCGCCAACTCGGCGATCGGGTGCTTTCGATTCACAGGCATGATACGGCTGCGGACATCATCGGTCGCGCCATGAAGCGAGATGGCGAGACGGAACTGAAGCGGCTCTCCGGCGAGTTGGCGGATGCGCGGAGCAAGGCCGCTGGTGGAGATGGTGATTTTTCGAGCACCGATGCCGGCGCCCCACGGCGCGTTCAGAATGCGAAGGGCTTTGAGCAAGTTGTCGTAGTTCGCCAGCGGCTCGCCCATTCCCATGATGACGAGGTTGTTGATGGCACGATCTGATTTGCGCGTGCCGTCGATGCGTTCCAACTCTTCGGGCTGGGCATCATGCCAACGTTCAATCGCGGTGACCTGCTCGACGATTTCGTACGGCTCGAGATTGCGTTTCCATCCATCGAGACCGCTCGCGCAAAACTTGCAGCCGTAAGCGCAGCCGACCTGCGTGGAGACGCAAAGTGTGTGGCGATCGCTCTGCTCGCCGTAGAGAGCGGGATTGGCTGGGATGAGAACGCTCTCGACGAGCGCATGGTCGTGGAGGCGCCAGAGAAATTTCTGCGTGGTGTCGCGCGCGCCCTGCTTGCGGACCAGTTCGTGAGTGTGCAAGGCGAACTCCGCCGCGAGATGCTCGCGCAAGGGCTTCGAGAGATTGGTCATCTCCTCCCACTTGGCCACACGTTTGGTGTAAAGCCACTGGAGCAACTGGTCCACGCGATAGTCGGGCTGCCCCCACTCGGCGAACTTCACCGCGAGTTGCTCGCGCGTCTGGGATTTGATATCAGCACTCACCATTCAATAGTAGCCGAAGAGAACAGATTCTTGAAACAGGAAAAGCGCGGAAGCAATCCTCCGCGCTTAACCGACTCCACATCCAAAATCACTTGGCCGTGTTGTAATATTTTTCGGTGTATTCGCGGACCATCCGCCACGTGTTGAACTGCGGCACGAGAGTGACCATCGCGCGGCGGATCTTCTGAATCCAGTGGTGCGGGATGCCGTTGGCGTCGCGGTTGTAGTAGCAAGGAATGACTTCCTCGGTGAGAACTTTGTAGAGATTCTCGGAGTCGCGAGCGTCCTGCTCGTGGACGTCGAGCGGATGCGTGTCGTCGCCGATGGAAAAACCGTTGGTGCCGTCGTAGCCCTCGCGCCACCAACCGTCCATGATGGACATGTTCAAGCAACCGTGGCAGAGCGCTTTCATCCCGCTGGTGCCGGAGGCTTCGAGAGGACGGCGCGGGTTGTTCAGCCAGATGTCGCAGCCAGAAACCATTTGCCGCGCGACGTGCACGTCGTAGTTCTCGATGAAGACAAGGTTCCCCTTCAAGTCACTGTGCTTGCTGAGGTGGATAATGTGCTGGATGAAACGTTTGCCTTCGTCATCACGCGGATGGGCTTTGCCGGCGAAGATGAACTGGACTGGCTGTTGACGATCCTTGGCGAGCTGCACAATTTTCTCGAGCTGCTGGAAGATGAGCGGGGCGCGCTTGTAGGTGGCGAAACGCCGCGCGAAGCCAATGGTCAAGGCGTTCGGGTTCAGCAGCTGATCGTAAGAAATGAAGTCGCCGTGCGCGAGGCGCTGCCCCTGCATGAGAAGCCGACGGCGGGCGAACTCGATCAACTCGCGACGGAGCTTGTAGCGCAACGCCCAGAGTTCCTCGTCGGTGATGAAGTTCGTGTCAGCCGTCCGGAGCCAGAACTCGTTGGAGTTGATTTCGCGCTCGAGGCTAGGGATGGGGGCGCCGGCAGTGTGACCTTGATTGATCTTGCGCCACCAGAAAGCGCGCATCGTGCCCTTCATCCAACCGGTGAGGTGAATGCCGTTGGTGACATGGCCGATGGGAACCTCCTCGACCTTCTTGTCCGGATAGAGGCATTGCCACATCTGTCGGCTTACCGCGCCGTGCAACTCACTCACGCCGTTGGCCGCGCGCGAGCATTTGAGCGCCAGCACCGTCATGCAGAACGGCTCATTGCGATCCTCGGGGTTCACGCGGCCGAGCCCCATCAATTCGTGCTGGCTGAGCTTGAGTTGGTGCTGGAACTTGCCGGCGGCGAAGGTCATCAAGTCGTTGTTGAAACGGTCGTGCCCGGCTTCAACCGGCGTGTGCGTTGTGAAGATGCATTCCTGTTTGGTCGCCTCAATCGCATCCGCGAAGGACTTGCCCTCGGCCATCTTCTCACGCGCGAGTTCCAATGTGAGGAAGGCCGCGTGGCCTTCGTTCATGTGGAAAGTTGAAGGCTGATAACCGAGCGCACGCAATAGACGCACGCCGCCGATGCCGAGCAGCATTTCCTGCATGATGCGCGTGGTGCTGTCGCCGCCGTACACACGCTGCGTCAGGTCGCGATACATCGGCTCGTTTTCAGGACGGTTCGCATCAATCAACAACACCGGCACGCGGCCGACATTCACGCGCCACACCTGAAACATCACTTGAGCCGATGCGATTTTCACCGTGCAGACAAGCGGTTCTCCCTTCGCGTCGAGCACCGGTTCAATCGGCAGGTTCTTCGGATTGAGTTGCGAATAAAACTCCGTCTGCCAGTTGTCCTGATTGATGGCCTGCTGGAAATAGCCTTCGCGGTAGAAAAGGCTGACGCCGACGAAGCCGAGGCCGAGGTCGCTCGCGCTCTTAGCGTGGTCGCCGGCGAGAATGCCGAGTCCGCCCGCAGCAATCGGCAACGTCTCGTGAAACCCGAACTCAGCCGAGAAGTAAGCCACCGGCCGCGCCATCAAACTCGGCGCGTGCTGCCGCCCCCATGTCCCCTGATCCTGTATGTACGCATCGAAGTCTGTGATCACCTTGCGCACTTTCGAGGAGAGATCGACATCCTGCAGGCGCGCGCGCAACTCGCTGTCCGACACCTCGTGCAGGACGGCTACGGCGTTGTGATAGAGCGTCTGCCAACCGCGTGGCGAAAGCTCGAGAAAGACTTCCTGCGCACCTTGATTCCAGGTCCACCAGAGGTTTCGCGCCACACGATTCAATCCGGCGGCAAGATGGGTCACTTCAGCGGAGGAAAGCGGTTGGTTGGTCATAAACGATAGTTGCCGTCGGAGGATTTTTCTCGGAAGTGGTTCTGCTGGCAGAGCCGGTGAGGCTTGGCTTGTCGCGTGCGGACGAGGCCAAAGATACTGGAATACTTCTTCAAGTCAACCCGCCTGTCGCGCACGGCACCTTTGCCATTGGCAGCGCGCCGCCATCGACTTAGTCTCGATCTCGCCTTATGAACTCGCCTTGGAAGAAATCCTTCGCCGCCGCGCTATTCCTCTCCGCCTTTCCTCTCATCGCGCAAGACGCGCCGCCGAAAGCCCCTGCCCCGCCGCAAGTGCAGCAACTCGCCCCCGGCATCTTCCAAGTAGGCACGGTGAAGCTCGACAAGAACAAGCAGACGCTCTCATTTCCCGGGCACTTCCACATCACCGAGAGCCTCATCGAATATCTCATCGTCACCACCGCCGGCAAGTTGCACGAGTCGCTGCTTCGCACCGAAGTGCAACCGCAGCACATTCAGGTCGCCATGCTGCTCCTCGGCGCCAAACCCGCGCCCGCCGATCAGATCCAGCGTTTGCTCAACGACCCGACGCTGCCCATCCCCGGTGAATCGGCTGAGATCGAGCTGCGCTGGAAAATTGGCGCAAAGGAACATTCCGCACGCATCGAGGATCTCATTCTCGACAAAAAAGCCAAAGGGCCGATGCCCAAAGGCGCCTTCGTCTTCAACGGTTCGCGCATCTTCGAAGGCACCTTCATCGCACAGCGTGACGGCTCTATCGTCTCGCTTATCACGGACGCCGATGCGCAGTTCAATAACCCCCGCCCTGGCCGCGATGACGACGAGAACTTCACCGTCGCCAAAGACAAGGTGCCGCCGAAGGACACCCTCGTGGAGGTGCTCATCCGCCTCGTCAAACCCGCCGCAAAACCGACGGCGAAATGATGTTACATTTTGGAGAACCCTCACGTCACACTTGCCGTCGAGATGAATTCCGTTAAGTTCCAGCACATCAAAAAGGATAACGTATGAAACGATTCATCCCCTTCGCGCTCATCGCCGCGCTTGCGTTCACCGTCGCCGCCACTCTGTCGGCGAGCGCACAGAGCAAACCGCTCAATGGCAACGAGTCGTTCCGGCACGAGATTCAGCGCGCCATCGACAAAGGATTGAGCTGGCTCGAGAAAAATCAGGATCCGAAAGGTTATTGGTCCACGGCCGACCACCCCGCCGTCACCGCGCTCGCACTCTCGGCTTTCATGGGCGAGCCGACCGGCCGCTGGAAACAAGGTCCGCAGCCGAACATCGACAAAGGCTATGCCTTTCTACTCGATTCAGCAAAACCCGACGGCACCATTCACCGCGGCCAACTCGTCAATTACAACACCGCAATCTCGATGATGGCGCTGCTCGCGACGAACAAAAAAGAGCACGAGCCGA
Organism: Akkermansia muciniphila; assembly: GCA_945860945.1. Lineage (GTDB taxonomy): Bacteria > Verrucomicrobiota > Verrucomicrobiia > Limisphaerales > SIAT01 > SIAT01. The sequence continues at coordinate 31,790 of CAMASG010000004.1, read as the reverse complement.
TTCTCCGAAAAGCGCGCGCCTACTTGGTTTCGAGCCAGAGTGATTTTGGCGAGAAGAGCAAAAACGACGATGTCATGGACGGCGGTATCGGCTACGGCAGCAGGTATCCGAACTCGGACATGAACAACACGCTGGTCGCCCTCGAGGCTCTGCACTACAGCAAGCACCTCGTCAAAGACAACCCCGCGAATGCGGACTTGAACTGGGCCGCCGCCATCGAGTTCCTCAAGAATTGCCAGCAGGTTCCCGCCAACAAACAGTCGTGGGTTTCCGCCGATGCCAAAGACCGCGGCGGCTTCGTTTATTTTCCGGGCAACAGCATGGCGGGCGGCGTCACTAATACCGCCACGGGCAAGGTCGCTCTCCGTTCCTACGGCAGCGTGAGCTACGCCGGCATGCTCAGCTTCACCTACGCCGATATGAAGAAGGACGACCCGCGCCTTACCGCCGTCTTCGACTGGCTGCAGAAGAATTACGCGATCGACGAAAACCCCGGCATGGGACCGCAGGGTTACTACTATTACCTGCACCTCATGACCAAGGCTCTCACGCTCCACAATGTGAACGAACTGGAACTCAAGGATGGCCGGAAGATCAACTGGCGCCGCGAGGTTGCGATGAAGCTCATCAATCTGCAGAAACCCGACGGCTCGTGGCTCAACGATCAGACCGCGCGCTGGTGGGAAAAAGAAACCGCGCTCGTCACCGCCTACTCCGTGATCGCCCTCGAGCTCATTCACCGCGGCCTATGAACACCGAAACCGCCGTCCACGAGCGTTACAGCGCCGCATCTCAAGCTGCCGAGGCCGCCCTCTGCTGCCCCGTCAGCTACGACCCGAAATATCTCAAAGCCATTCCGGCTGAGGTCATCGAAAAGGATTACGGCTGCGGCGACCCGAGCCGCTACGTGCGCTCCGGCGAAACGGTTCTCGATCTCGGCAGCGGCACTGGAAAAATCTGCTTCATCGCGGCTCAAGTCGTCGGACCAAACGGCCGCGTCATCGGTGTGGACATGACCGACGCGATGCTCGAAGTCGCCCGTCGCAATGCGCCGCTCGTCGCTGCGAACATCGGCTACGCCAACGTCGAGTTTCGCAAAGGCCGCATTCAAGATCTCGCGCTCGACTTGGAACTGCTCGACCGCGAGTTGCGCGCGAAACCGATCGCTAGCCTTGATGCTTTTCTCGGCGCCGAACGTCTCGCCGATGAATTGCGCCAGCGCACTCCGCTGGTCGCGAGCGATTTGGTGGATGTCGTCGTCTCCAACTGCGTACTGAACCTCGTCGCTCCTGCGGCCAAGCGTCAACTCTTCGCTGAAATCTTCCGCGTGCTCAAGCCCGGTGGCCGTGCCGTCATCTCCGACATCGTCAGCGACGTGGACGTGCCAGCGGAGATGCAGACCAACGCCGATCTTTGGAGCGGCTGTCTTTCCGGCGCGTTCCGCGAAGACAAATTTCCGCTCGCCTTTGCCGAAGCCGGCTTTCCCGTCGTTCGTATCCTCAAGCGCGAAGAACAGCCGTGGCGCGTGATTGAAGGAATTGAATTCCGCTCCGTGACCATCGAAGCCATCAAGAACGGCGCGGGCACCTCAAGTCTCCGCACCAAATCCGCCGCCGCGCTCTTCACCTCCCCGTCTCGCACGGATGGCCTTTCATTCAACGCCACCCGCGGCGTCAGCAACGATTGCGGTCCTCGCTGTTGTTAAAAAGAAAAACGGCGAGGGCGTTGGCCGCCGCCGCCGTTGATTGGATCGAGCCTTCCCTTAAACAGCAGGTGCTTCTTCGGCGCCTTCGTCGTCGGTCTTGTCGTCGGTCTTGTCTTCATTGATAACAGGGGCAATGGCGGAGAGTTTGTCGCCGGCATCAAGGTTCACCAGTTTCACACCCATCGTGTTGCGGCCGGTTTCGCGGATGCCTGCCACACCGGTGCGAACCATCTGGCCGCCGACGGTGATGAGCATGATTTCGTCGGTGGCGCGCACGGTGAGTGCACCCACGACGTTGCCGGTCTTTTCGCCGGTCTTCATGGTGATGATGCCTTTGCCGCCGCGGGATTGGAGACGGTATTCGCCAAACTCGGTTCGTTTGCCAATGCCGTGTTCGCCAGCGACGAGCAGCGTGGCGTCCGCCACGACCACTGCCGCAGCGACGACGGCGTCGGTCTTATCGAGCGAGATGCCGCGCACACCGGTGGCGGGACGCCCCATCGAGCGGACGTCTTCTTCTTTGAAGCGAATGCTCATCCCTTCGCGGGTGATGAGGACGACCTCATCCACGCCGGTGGTGAGCTTCACGTCGATGAGGATGTCGCCCGGTTCGATGCCGATGGCGATGATGCCGCCCTTGCGGACGTTGCCGAAATCAGCGAGCGCGGTCTTCTTCACCGTGCCCTGTCGCGTGGCGAAGAAGATGTGGCCTTCCTGCTCCCACGTGACGTCCACTTTAGTCGCGTTGGTTTTGGAGATGATACGGATGAGCGCGGCGATGGTTTCGCCGGCCTTCAACTCGAGCAGGTTCGCGATGGAACGGCCTTTCGCCGCGCGGCCCATATCGGGAATCTCGTGGACGCGCTCGACATACACGCGGCCGGTGTTCGTGAAGAACATCAGGTAATCGTGTGTGCTGGCCGTGAAAAGGTGCTCGATGAAGTCGCCCACTTCGCCCTCACTCTGCGCCTCGCGCGTGGACATCCCGATGACGCCCTTGCCTCCGCGACGTTGGGCGCGGTAGTTGGAGATGCTGGTGCGCTTGATGAGGCCGTTGTGGGTGAGCGTGATGATGACGCCTTCGTTGGTGATGAGATCTTCGATAGCCATCTCGCCTTCATCCGGCATGAGGACGGTGAGGCGCGGCGTGGCGTGCTTCTCTTTGATGACTTTCAACTCAGCCTTGATGATCGTCATTACGCGCGATTCCTTCGCGAGGATGTCGAGCAGGTCATCGATGACCTTGAGCAACGCTTTGTATTCGGTCTCGACCTTGTCGATTTCCAGACCGGTGAGCTGGTAAAGACGGAGCTCGAGAATGGAATCCACCTGCCGCTCAGTCAGCGCGTAGCGACCGGCGGAGAGGCGCGTCTCGCTGCGGAGGAGAATGCCCCAGCGCAACACCTGCGCCTTGCTCCACTCGAAGGCGAGCAGCTTAACCTTGGCTTCATCACGGTTCTTGGAAGAACGGATGATGTGGATGAACTCGTCGAGATTGGAGAGCGCGATGAGATAACCCTCGAGCACCTCGGCGCGATCTTCGGCTTTGCGTAGTTCGTAGCGCGTGCGGCGAAGCACGACCTCGCGGCGGTGCTCGATGTAGCAGAAGATGAGCTCCTTGAGATTGAGCGTCTTCGGGCGGCCGTGATCGATGGCGAGCGCGTTGACGGAGAAGGAACTCTCGAGCTGCGTGTACTTATAGAGATTGTTGATGACTACCTTCGGCACGGCATCGCGCTTGAGTTCGATGACGACACGCGTGTTCTCGTCCGACTCGTCGCGGATGGCCGTGATGTCGGTGATGATTTTCTGGTTGACCAAATCAGCGGTACGTTCGACGAGCGTGGCGCGGTTGACGTTGTAGGGAATCTCGGTGATGACGATCTGCTCTTTGCCGCCTTTGATCTGCTCGATGCCGACCTTGCCGCGCACCTTCATGCTGCCGCGGCCAGTGGTGAAATACTGCTTGATGGGATCAAGTCCGCAGACCATCGCGCCGGTCGGAAAGTCCGGCCCCTTCACGTGCTTCATCAGCTGAGGGATCGTGATGTCCGGATTATCAATCTGCGCGCAGACGCCATCGATGATCTCGCCGAGATTGTGCGGCGCCATGTTGGTCGCCATGCCGACGGCGATACCGGTGCCGCCGTTGACGAGGAGGTTCGGAAATGCGGCGGGGAAAACCTTGGGCTCAGTGAGTCGTTCGTCGTAGTTCGGGACGAAGTCCACCGTGTCCTTCTCCATGTCCTCCATCAGGCTGCCGCCGAGGTGCGTGAGTCGCGCTTCGGTGTAACGCATCGCAGCCGGTGGATCGCCTTCGATGGATCCGAAGTTTCCTTGCGGATGCACGAGTCGCTCCCGCATCGCCCACGTTTGACCCATGTGGACGAGGGTCGGGTAGATGACCGCTTCGCCGTGTGGATGGTAGTTGCCCGAGGTGTCGCCGCAAATCTTGGCGCACTTCATGTGCTTCCTCGGCGGATAGAGCGAGAGCTCGTGCATCGCGAAAAGGATGCGCCGCTGGGAGGGCTTGAGGCCGTCGCGCACATCGGGCAGAGCACGAGAGATGATCACCGACATCGAGTAATCGAGGAAGGAGTTCTTGATCTCGTCGGCAACGTTGATCTTGGCGATCTTCTCGTTGGCGGCGAAGAGCGGCGTGGTGGAAACAGGCAGGTGGGGTTCGTTCGGGTCGGCCATAACTCAGGCAGTCGTAAAATTAAATGTCTAGGTTGCGCACGTTCAGGGCGTTGTCCTCGATGAACTGGCGGCGAGGTTCCACCTCGTCTCCCATCAACCGGGTGAACATATCCTCGGCTTCAACAGCATCGGTGAGCTCAATCCGCAGCAGCTTGCGGCGGTTCGGGTCCATCGTGGTTTCGAAAAGCTCCTTGGGGTTCATTTCACCAAGACCTTTGAAACGCTTGATCTGCAAGCCGCGCTTGCCGACCTCTTTCACAGCGGAAAGAATCTCGGAGATGCTGAAAATCGGCGTGACCTTGGTGTTCTCGCCTTCGCCTTCCAACAACTCGAAAAGCGGTTTGTCCTGCGCGGCATAATGCTCAACGGCCAACCCCTTCTTGGTGAGCTTGCCGAGAAGATCGACGATGGTTTTGCTCTCGTGCAACTCCACGTGCTTGGCGCGGCGCACCGACTTCGTCTTGTCAGCACCGTTGCCATTGCCGTTCTCGGTCTCACTCGCCTCTTCGGCGCCGAAGAGACGAAGGTCGGTGTTGGCCGCGCTGAACTGCGCCAACTCGCTCTCGGTGTGGAAATAGTGAACGACCTCGGCATTGCCTGAACGGACCTTGACGATGTGGTTCGGCAATTCGCCGGTCTTGGCATCGCGTTTCTCGATGAACTCGGCGAAATCGCCGCCGTGCCGGCGGAGAGCGCGGACGTATTTGTCGAGCTGATCGAGGAGTTCGAGTACTTCGGAAAGCTGCTTCTGCGTGAGCACCTTGTCGTCGGCGACATTATGCAGGCGTACATCCTCGGTACCGAGCTGGATGAGAATGCGGTTCAGCGATAGATCGTCGTCGATGTACTCGATGCGCTTCTTGCGCGAAATCTGGTAGAGCGGCGGCTGCGCGATATACATGAAGCCCTGTTTGATGAGCTGCGGCATCTGGCGATAGAAGAACGTGAGCAGCAGCGTGCGGATGTGCGAGCCGTCCACGTCGGCGTCGGTCATGATAATGATCTTGTGGTAACGGAGCTTCTCGAGATTGAACGCGCCTTCACCCTCGCCGTTGCCGATGCCAGTGCCGATGGCAGTGATCATCGTTCGAATTTCGTTGTTCTGAAGCACCTTGTCCAAGCGCGCCTTCTCGACGTTGATGAGCTTGCCGCGCAACGGAAGGATGGCCTGGAACTTCCGGTCTCGACCTTGCTTCGCGGAGCCACCTGCCGAGTCACCCTCGACGATGTACAACTCGGTGTTCACCGGATCACGGTCGGAGCAATCGGCCAGCTTACCGGGAAGCCCGCCGCCGGTGAGAGCGCTTTTGCGCACAGCCTCGCGGGCTTTACGAGCGGCCTCACGCGCACGCGCAGCATTGAGGCTCTTTTCGATGACGCGCTTGGCGATGTTCGGATTCGCATCGAAGCAGGTCATCAAACCTTCGTAAGCAACAGAGCCGACGATGCTCTCGACCTCGGGTGAAATGAGTTTCACCTTGGTCTGCGACTCGAACTTCGGATCGCTGTGCTTCACCGAAATGACGGCGGTGAGGCCTTCGCGCACGTCGTCACCAGTGATGCTCGGATCCTTTTCCTTCAGCAGCTCGTTCTTTTTGGCGTACTGATTGATGGCGCGGGTGAGCGCGTTACGGAAACCGGAAAGGTGCGTGCCGCCGTCGGGGTTGTGGACGGTGTTGGTGTAGCAGAGAACCTGCTCGGTGTAGCTGTCGTTGTATTGCGCGACGACTTCGACGTGCACTTCAACCGACATGTCGGGGGTCTTCTCGATCTTCTCGGCGCGGAAGGAAATCGGCTTGGGATGGAGCGGTTCCTTGTTCTTGTTGAGCTGCTTCACGAACTCCTCGATGCCGTCCTTGTAGAGATATTTCTCCGGCTTGGTCTCAGCCAACCGCTCGTCCGTGAAGGTGAGCTCGAGCCCCGAGTTGAGGAAGGCCAACTCGCGGAGGCGTTGGCCGATGCGCTCCGACTTGAACTCCGTCGTCTCCCTGAAAATCTCGGAGTCGGGCTTGAACGTGATGAGCGTGCCCGTGCCCTTCGCTTTACCAATCACCTCGAGCTTCTTCACCGTCTTGCCACGCGCGAACTCCATGTGATGCACTTCGCCGTCACGCGAGACTTCCACCTTGAACCATTCGCTCACCGCATTCACGCACTTGGCGCCGACACCGTGCGTGCCGCCGGAGAACTTGTAACCGCCCTGCCCGTATTTGCCGCCCGAGTGCAGCGTGGTCAGAACCATCTCCACTCCGGGAATCTTGTACTGCGGATGCATATCCACCGGGATGCCGCGGCCGTCGTCGCGGATGGAAATCGAGCCGTCCACGTGAATCGTGACATCGATGTGATGACAATGGTCGGCCAGATGCTCGTCCACCGAGTTGTCGAGCACTTCGGAAACGCAGTGGTGCAACGCCCGCTCATCGGTACCGCCGATGTACATGCCGGGCTTCTTGCGGACGGCTTCGAGCCCCTCCAGTTTGCCCAACTTCGAGGCGTCGTAAACAGTGCTCACCTTGCCGCTTTTCTCGGCGTCAGACTCGGCGTTCTTTGACATAAAAACTGGGGTAAAAACCGGCTTCGCTGGCTTTCCATCCCGCGACAAGAGAGAGTAGAAAAAACAGCCGCAGGCCACAACATTTATTTGCTTAAAACTGACACAAAAACACCGCTAATTGTGCCCATAGCCAAACCTTGACAATACCTATTGTTGTAACCCCATAGCCGAGTGTTTTAAGAAAGCTCTTTTTGCGACCCCGACAAAGCCTTTTTCGCTCTCGGGAAAGCCTTTTTCGCTCTCGGGAAAGCCTTTTGTGCCGACAGGAAAGGCTTTTCCGTGTTCAAGAAAGCCTTTGTTGCTCGGCAATAAGGCTTTCGCACCCTCGAGAATGCCTTTTCCAGACGGCAAAAGACCTTTCCCGAGTCCGAGAAAGGCTTTTCCGCACGCAAAAATGCCTTTCGCGAAATCAAAAACACCTTTGGCTGGCTCGAAAAAAGACCGGTTAAAGCCGCAGAAGAACAACCGGCGAACTCCAGATGGATATGCAGCAAAAAACCCCGCCGGTCCAGTGGGCCGACGGGGCGACTACAACCCTAACCAAATCTAGTTCCGTGACTCTTTCGTTTCTTTCTTCGCGGCTTTCTCGAGCACGAGGCGCATCATCACGAACTTCGCCGAGTTGTTCTTGTCCACACTGCCGACAGTGAACCAGTTTTGCGGCGGGAGCGTGTTCACGGTCTTGCCGATCTGCTTTGCGCCAATGAAATACTTCACCTCGATCTTGGAACCTCCAAGATTCTTCAGCTCGATGGAACACTCCTCGTCCAGCTTCACCTTCTGGCTCTTTTGCGCGGGCGCCTGCACCTTCTGCGGCGTGCCTTCGTAATACTCAGTCCAGCGGAACGAACGGCTCAGCGTTTTCGCCAGAGCAGCGTCCATCTTTTTGAAATCGGCCGGAATCGGCTTGCCGTCCTCAGAACCCAGCACCAAGCGCACTTCGACATTCAACGATGGCTCAGCGGCCGCCGCGAACAGCGACGAAGATATCACGAGCAATCCCGCGACCGCCCAAGACCAAATAAATTTACGAACGAACACGTTCACTCCGGTTTCTCCACGTTATCAATCGAATCGGGATTCTGGATCGGGTTCCCCGCCTGATCATAAAACCAGATGACGGTCATCCCGCTGGCCGGGTCCTTGAAATGAATTACACCACCACCCTCCGACGGAGTATCGGTCTCGCTGTACTCCGGCTCGGAAGAGCGAGGGGCAATCACAATCAACACGGCGATCATTGCTGCGAGGCCAGCGACAGGCGCGAGCCAACTGCGGGCCCACGCGAAGATCGGCGAAAGGCCGGCGGACTCGGACTGCGGCGCGACCCTCTCGGACTGCGCGATGGCGCGTTCAATCTTCGACCAATAAAATTCGCGGGACTCGGGCACGGTGAGAGCCGGCTCGTTGGCGTGGACGAAAGCTTTGAGCGACTTCAGCTCGGCGGCGAGCGCTTGCGCCTCGGTGTTCGTGGCGACCAACGCGGCGACCTCGGCGGCTTCATTAGCGGACAACTCGTTATCCAGCCAAGCCTGAATCTTCAATTCCAATTCGATGTTCATTCTGAATCTCTTTCTTTCTTTAAACTCATCAGCAGTGCGGCCAATCGACGGCGGGCGTAGAAGAGGCGGGACATTACAGTCCCGATGGAACAATGGGTCACTTTCGCAATCTGTTTATAATCCATCTCTTCAAATTCATACAACACCAAAACTTGTCGGTGCGCCTCGGAGAGTTGCACCAGCGCCCGATCAATCCGCTTCCGGAGCTCAATCCGCTCGAGCCCTTCCGTCGGATTAACGACCAAGAACGGCATCCGGCGTTCCGCTCCGCCCCATTCCTCGTCCAGTTCCTCGAGAGACTCGGTTTGCTGGCGCTTCTTTTTGCGCAGATGATCGAGGCAGAGGTTGATGACAATCCGCGTCATCCATGTGGCGAATCCAGCCTCGCCCTGAAACTGCTTCAACCGCTGCCAACCCTTCACCCACGCTTCCTGCGATACATCGAGGGCTTCTTCCTCGTTCCGCAGCATGCTGAAAGCGCGTGCATACAGCTTGTCGCGGTGGCGGGAAATCAATTCCTCGAAGGCTGGCATATTACCCCTCTGGGCAACGCGCACCAGCGCCTGATCTTCGGCCGTCTTGAGATCCAATCGTCTCGCCATAGTGTTCGACGCAGCTACCTAGCCCTTATTCAGTCACAGCTTCCCCTTGCTACTGGGGATGATTCCGGAAATCCGCGCATCCGGCTGACACGCGAAATCCACTGCTTTGGCGAACGCTTTGAAAAGCCCTTCCACCACGTGATGCGGTTCGCCCCCGTAGAGCAGCTCCAAATGCAAATTGCATCGCGCCTCGTTGGCGAAGCCTTGGAAGAATTCGCGCGCCAAACCGAACCGGAACGCGCTCGACATATCCTGCGTCCGCTCCGCGCGTGTGATCTTCTTCTGGTTCAGATCATCCATCCCGCGCCACACGAGATAAGGCCGGCCGCTGAAATCAATCACGCAACGCGCGAGGCACTCGTCCATCGGCACGTACGCCTCGCCGGTGAACGGGTTCTTCGGATCGAAGCCAGCGCCGTAGCGGCGGATGCCGCGCTTATCGCCCAGCGCCTGCGCGAACGCCTGCCCCAACGCAATGCCGCAATCTTCCACCGTGTGGTGCGCGTCCACTTCGAGATCGCCTTTGCAAATCAATTTAAGATCCAGCACGCCGTGACGCGCCACGAGCATCAGCATGTGATCGAGGAACGGCACGCCGGTCTTCACCGACGCTTTACCTGTGCCATCGATGTTCAAAGCCAACTCGATGCGCGTCTCCTTCGTCGCTCGTTTGATTTTCGCTTCGCGTTTTATCATTGGAACAAACCCATTCGACTGCCGCGGACCTCACACAGACGCCCGCATTCGAAGCGCATTCAATCAAACTTCCGCAGCTAATAACGCCGTATCTGTGGCTCAACCGTCTGCGCCCATCCGTCGATACCACCCGTCAGGTTTCGCAACCGCACGAACCCGAGTTGCTGCAAATAGCCGATCGCATGCAAACTGCGCATGCCGTGATGACAGTAAATCACAACCTCCTCATCGCGCCACTCCTCCAACTCACTTGCGCGCGACGGCAATTGCCCCAGCGGAATCAGCTTCGCACCCGGCAACGTCACCAACTCGCTCTCCTCCGGTTCGCGCACATCGAGCAACCGCGGCGGGTTCGTGGATTTCAATTCCACGGCCAGCTCCAGCGGAAAAATGGCGCGCTCGCTCACTGGTTCAGATTGCCCAAATAACGCTCGGCATCAATCGCCGCCGCGCAACCCATCCCCGCCGCCGTGATCGCCTGACGATAAACGCGGTCGGAACAATCGCCGGCCACGAACACGCCCGACACATTCGTCTCTGTCCCCTGCTTCGGGCGGATATAGCCATCCGCATCCATATCAATCACGCCTTTGAAAAGCTGCGTGTTCGGCACGTGGCCGATTGCGACGAACACGCCCGCGCACGGCAGCACGCGTTCCTCGTTCGTCTTCAAATTCTTCAGCTTCACGCCGGTCACTTTATTCTGCTTCAGATCGAGCACCTCGGTCACGACCGAGTCCCACACCGGCTTGATCTTCGGGTTCGAGAGCGCCCGCTCAGCCATCACCTTGGAGGCGCGCAGTGTGTCGCGGCGGTGAATCAAATAAACTTCCGAGGCGAACCGCGTCAGATAGGTCGCCTCCTCGCAGGCCGAATCACCACCACCGACCACGACCACCGGTTGGTTGCGGAATTGGGGCAACGCGCCGTCGCAGGTCGCGCAGTAGGTCACGCCTTTCTTTTCCAGCTCGTGCTCGCCCGGCGCATCGAGATGCTTGTGCCCCGCGCCCGTCGCGATAATCAGGCACTGCGTCTGAACCTGCTCGCCATCCACGGTCAGCGTGAACGGCTTCTTCGAAAGATCCACCGCCTCGACCACGCTGCCGAAACGTGTCTTCGCCCCGAAACGTTCCGCCTGTTTCTGCATCCGTATCATCAGGTCTGTGCCGTCCACGCCTTCGGGGAAGCCGGGGAAATTCTCGACGATGCTCGTGGTGGTCAGCAGTCCACCCGGCATCACGCCAGTGATGAGCAGCGGATTGAGCTGAGCACGTGCCGTGTAAAGGGCGGAAGTCCAGCCAGCGCAGCCGGACCCAATGATGACAACTTTTTCCATAAACCGGCGGAAGGCTAAAGACGGCTCACCACGATGGCAAGCCGACGATTTGTTTTGCGCAACAACAACTCTCTCGATTTAACTCGTCGCGGAACCAAATTATGCAACACGCCCACTGGATATCTCGTTCTCTTTTCGTCTGTCTGCCCTTCTTTCTCGCCGCCAATCTCGGCGCTCAATCGCTCATCCGTTTCACTGATGCCACCAAATCCGCCGGCCTCAGCGAACCTCTCGCGGGATTGATGGGACACGGTGGCGCGTGGGGAGACTTCGATGGCGACGGTCGCATCGACCTTTTCGTCGGCGGCTTCTGCGACCGGCCGAACGCCGAATACCTTCCGGCCAAAGGCCCCGTGCCGTATCGCTTTTTCCGCAACCTCGGCGGCGGCCGCTTCGAATGGATAAAAGGCGCGCCCGCTGAAATCTTTTCGCGTACCAGTGGCGCTGTCTTCGCCGATCTCGACAACGACGGCACGCTCGATCTCTACGTCGCCAACAACGCTAAAATGCCCGGCAAAGCGAAACCCAAAAACGAGATTGAGCCGCAAGCTTCGTCAAAGTTCCGCCACAACCAACTCTTCCGAAACAGCGGCGGGAAATTCACGGATATCTCCGCCTCGAGCGGTGCCTGTCCGGAATCGCTCTTCACCGCGCGCAACATCGGCGTGTTCGATTACGACAACGACGGCCTCCTCGACCTCTTCGTCGTGGAGGATAAATTCACGCCCAAACCGCGCTCGGTACTTTTACGAAATCTCGGCGGAATGAAATTCAAAGATGTGACCGTCGAGGTCGGTTTGCCTGAAGATATCTTTGGTCTCGGCCTCGCCGTGGCTGATTTGAATGGCGACGGGCGCCCCGACTTTTTTGTCGGCGACAGCAACCGCATCTTCCTCAGCCAACCCGGCAATCGCTATCGCGAATCGCTCGAGTTGCGCGAACTGTTCGCGTGGAAACCGCTGCACCGCGAAGATTGGGCGTGCGGCGCAGCGTTTGGTGATCTCAATCGCGATGGCCGGCTCGACCTCGTCTTGAGCATCCACTGCGAGACCGCTCGCAACAAAGTCTTCCTCAACGACGGCGTCAAGGACGGCGTGCCGCAGTTCCGCGATGTGACTAAAGAGGTCGGCCTCGGCGATGCCGTGCCGGTCAAATGCCCGCACGTGGAGATTCAGGATTTCGACAACGACGGCTGGCCGGACATCTGTCTCTCCGCCGCGTGGCGCGACGGTGACATCATCACGCCGCTCATCTTCCGTAACACCGGTATGAAGGACGGACTGCCGCGCTTCGTGCCGCCGCGCCCCGTCCGCGCACCGATGGTTTATTTCCCGTGCGGCCCATCGGGCGATTTCGACAATGACGGACGGCTCGATCTTTTTCTCATCAACTGGTTCGCCGGAAACCACTCGCGCCTGCTGCGCAACGAAAGTGAGCCGCGCCCCTGGCTGCAGGTGCGCGTCACCGGCAAGCAGATGAACCGGATGGGCATCGGCGCGCAAGTGCGGCTCTTTGCGGCCGGCCAACTCGGCAAAACCGGCGCGCTCCTCGGCTTTCAGGAAATCGGCACCGGCTACGGCTACGCCAGCGGCCAACCCGCGCTCGCCCACTTTGGCCTCGGCACCGCGACGAAGGTGGATATCGAAATCCGTTTTCCGAATGGAAAAACCCTCCAACGCATCGGCGTCACCGCCGACCAACTCCTGAACATTTCAGAACAATGAAGCCTCGTCTCCTTCTCTCCCTACTTTTCGTCGCATCCCTCCACGCTGCCGATGCGCCCAAGAAAACTGGCAAGGCAAAATCAACCACGCCCGAAGTCACTTACCCGCCGCGCTTGCCCGGCGGCAAAGAAATCGCCACCGACACTTCGCCTGATTTTCTAAAGCCACCTGGCACGTTGCGTCCCGGCGTGACCATCGCGAAGACCCCACCGACGGTCGATTTTCTCTATTTCCCCGGCCAGAATTATCCGGGTAAGCCGTGGTCGAACTGGGGCGATAGTCTCGCTGTCGGCGAGAAATACTACGCCAGCATCGGTGACCATCTCGCGCCCGCCGGCAATGCTTTCGTCTACGAATATGATCCAGTCACGAAGAATCTCCGCCAGTTGCTCGACGTGCTTTCCATCCTGAAACTGCCCGAAGGTCATTATGCGCCCGGAAAAATCCACAGCCGTCTCGATCTCGGCGGCGATGGCTGGCTCTATTTCTCCACGCACCGCGGCTCCACGCGCGTCACCACCGACCAATATCACTACAAGGGCGATTGGATCCTTCGTCATCACCTCGGCTCCGGCAAAACGGAAATCGTCGCGCAGGGCCCAGTGCCGAAGCACTGCATCCCCACCAGCGCGCTCGATCCGAAGCGGCTCATTTTCTACGGCGGCACCGCACCCGGCACTGGCGGCGACGAGGATGGCGTCCACTTCTTCGCGTACGATATCCGCGAGCGAAAGGTGGTCTGCGACGTGCCGAACGGCCCCGCGCGCGCGATGATTTTTGCCGCGTCCACCGGCCGTATTTATTACACGCAGGGTAAAGAGGCCGAGCAGTTGATGCGCTACGATCCTGAAAAAGGCGGCGTGCCGGTGAAGATTCCGGGACAGATCGGCATCCGCGCCGCGTCCGAGGAAACGCCGCAGGGCATCGTCTACACGGTGTCGCAAGGCAAGAAAGATGAGGGGGCGCAATTCTACTCGTTCGATACGAAGACCGAAAAGGTTGAGGCGCTCGGCCCCGCGGGCGTCGGCTCGCAGCAATACATCACCACACTCGATGCCGATTCGACCGGCCGCTACATCTACTACGTCCCCGGCGCGCACGGCGGCAGCGAGCTGGATAATTCGGCCGTGGTGCAATTCGACACGAAGACACGGCAACGGAAGGTCGTCGCGTTCCTGCACCCGTTCTATCAGGCGAAATACGGATGCACGCTGAAGGGCACCTACAGTGTCGCTCTCGCGCCGAAGGGTGATAAATTGTTCATCACGTGGAACGCCAATCGCGCATCACGCGCGTGGGATTCCTGCGCGCTCACCGTCCTGCACCTGCCCGAGTCCGAGCGGCGGCCCTGATCAGTCTTTCGGCAGGAGTTTACGAAACTCCGCCGGCAGCCACCAGCGCAGCAGCGGCGTGCACATCACGGTGGTAAGCAGCGCCATGATCACGAACATCGTGAACAGCTCACGCGTGAGAAGGCCGAGCTCGAGGCCGATGTTGATCGCCACCAACCCCATCAACGCGCGTGTGTTCATCAAAGCCCCCACGCACGCCGCCTCACGATTCGTTTGCCCCGTCAACCGGGCGCCCAGCCAGCAACCACCGAGCTTTCCTACCACCGCCACCGCCATCACAGCCGCGCATCCCAACCACGCCGTGCTGTTTTGTAATGCGCCAATCTCCGTGCGCAGACCCGTGTTCGTAAAAAAGATTGGCACAAGCGCCACCAACACGAAGTCGGCGAACTTCTCCCGCCACGCGCGCACCAATCCGGTTTCCTGATGCAACGCGACGCCGAGCAGAAATGCTCCGAAGATGGAGAATACGCCGAGCTTCGCCGTCGCGAGGCAGCAGGCAAAAAGCACGATCAGCAATAGCGCAAGAAACCCCGGCGGCAGCGGTTGTTCTGCTGTGGTCCATTTACGCCACAGTTGACGGAGCCACGGCCCGATGAGTTTCAACAGAACAATAAAGAGCGCCGTCACCCCGACCACTTGAAACGCCAACTTAGATACGTCGAAGCCCGACGTCACCAGCGCCGTCGCCACCGCCAAAAGGATCCAGCCAATCACGTCATCAATCGCCGCCGAACTCACGGCCATAGCACCCAGCACCGTTCGCTCCAGTTTTAGTTCCAGGAGAATCCTTCCCATGATCGGCAGCGCCGAGATGGAGAGCGCGATGCAGATAAAGAGCTGGAAACCTAACCGTGGCGTTTCTGGCGCAAAGGTCCGGTGAAGCCACGGGCCAATCAGTAAGCCCCCCAGCATCGGCGCAATAATCCCGGCCAGCGACACAGCCGTGACCGTTCTTGAACGCGATGCCAAGTGGCCGAAATCGAATTCTATCCCGACTTGGAACAGCAGGAGAATGAGGCCGAGTTTCGCGAGTAACTGGAGTGACTGCTGTGTCTCGGCTGGAAAAAGCCCGTGCATTCCCTCCGGCCAAAGCGCGCCCAAGACCGATGGGCCAAGGAGCAGTCCACCCGCAATTTCACCGACCGCAAGCGGTTGGCCGACCTTTCGCGCCAATCGCCCCATCACCCACGCCACGGCGATAATCACCATCCACTGGAGCAGCACCAACTTGAGATGGCCTTCAATAGCGGTCGGGTTCATAATTAATACGCGTGCGTATTAATAGGTTTTCGCTCTTTGTGCAAGATGGAATTCTCGCAAAGAAGCGAACGGCGGGCTGCGGTGCACGATAGCCGTCGAAAACCGAGGTCACTTCACCGAGTCTTTAATCTCGGCAGGTTCCTTGAAAATTCGCCACTTGTCCGCCGACACATCTCGGAACGCAGTAGCGTAACGCGCCGCAGTAGATTCTTCGCTAGTCACATCGCGGATGAGGATGCGGATAATCTGTTCAGGAAACTTCCGCGCCACCACTCCGTACACCTCCGGATCTTTCTCGCCCGAGTCGCCGACGAGGACGAACCGTCGTTTCGGAAAACGCAGCAACAGCCTTTCGATTGCTGGTGTTTTATATTCCTCTGGACTCTCGAACAAGTTGACCGCCGTCCGGTCTTTCCAGCGAAAGTCTTTCATCTGAAATGAGCCGGCTGGGAATCGCGCGGTTTCAATCCACTCCGCCAAACTTGGATAAAGCTGCCACGGACTGGCCGAGAGATAATGAACACACACACCCTGCCCCGACCACGCGCGATAGACCTCGGGCATGCCGGGGACAGTTTTGAAAGGACGATGAAACGTGTTCGCCAGCAGCTCCTTTTTATCGAGCACATGACTCATCTTAATCGTGTCGTCGATGTCTGAGATGACCGTGATGCCAGTCTCTTCCATCAAATGGATTGTTCCGGAAAACTCGCGGCGATCTCCGGTCGCGGTGACGGCGCGAAAATGAATCCGCCCAACGGAATCAACCAACCGCTTCACGTCATCCGCGCCCAGCTTGATAGTTGCGGCGAAATGCCCATTGGCCGACGACGTTCCAAGCGGATGGACCGTTACTCCAATTTTAACGCTCACCTTTTTGTCGCGCTCGTTGTCGGCCAGAAACAAGCGCGCACGCTCGGCGAAAATAGCGCGGGTCTGCACGTCGGACGACTCATCAAGACCAACGCTTTTGCGGAAGACCGCGAGCAACGCTTTGCGCGGCTCCACTTCAAAAATCCAGCCGTGAACCTCGGCTTCCCACACGTCGCCGACACGCTGCGCGATGGTCGGAAAGAAAACGACGGCCTCGTCTTTGCTGATTTGTGCGGCGACCGCCAGCGACAGGAGCATCCAAATCGATGCAGCCAGCGGCCAAATCTTCCGACGACTGAACGCGCCTGCCATCATTGGTCGCTCTTCTTGCCACTGCCCTCCTGAACGAGGTTGAACCACTTCGGCCGCTTGTGGCTCGCGCGAAACCCAGCCACATCCGACACCACCGCGCGGTTCTCCTTTTCCACACCATCGAGGAAAGCCACCAACTCCACCTGCTGCGCCGAGGTCCCGAACTGCTCGTCGAACTGCCGCACCATATCGTTTGCGGACGCCACTTGCCGGCCGAGCACTTCCGAGAGCGGGAACGTCAAACCACGTTGATTGCTGACGGACTCGTACGCTTTGCAAACGAGTTCGGTGCAAACCAATGCCGAGTCGGTCTGAAAATCGAAGTCGAAATCATACGGCCGACCGGCGAAGTGGAATGCGCGCAAGATTGCCCGAGCCTTCACCAGCTTGCTCAATCTCGGGCGCAACGCGGCGAGCGTATCGCAGTCGGCCGAGTGCTCAATCGTGGTGAACGACACGCCTTCGCTAATTGCCTCCAGCAAGCGCGGCCGGTGATCGTGCTCCTACGGCTTGATTCCGAGCGCGTAGGCTTGCGGATATTTCTCCAACAACAGCGCCTCGAAATCGCCATCCGGACGGCCTTGCGTCTTCACCCACTCGCGAACCTCAACGTCGTCGAAAAACTTCTTTCGCACCTCCGGCGTACCGATGAACAGTGCCGCGTGCGGCCAGAAACCGGGCAGGCCGATGTTCGAAAGATACCACGAACGCCGCTCGAGCAGAATATCGCCCGGCTCGAGCTTGGGCAGCAGCACGGCGATTTGCTCGGCGGAAATCAGCGAGCGATTCAGCCTCGCCACTTTCGTGTCGCCCATCCACTCGGAGATGCTGGCCTGCGCCGGCAACACCGCCTGACGCGCGGTGGATTTGACGATCTGCAGCGCGTTCTTAAGCAGCAGCTTTTCGCCGCGCCCCTTGCCGAAATTCCAGATCACCTCGGCATCGGCATCGATGATCGCGCGCAACTCCGGCGAAAGCCGGCCGCGGTCGGCTTTGTAAATCGCCTCCCACGCGGCGAATTCACCGGCCGTGATAACATTGACGAAACGGAACTTGAGCTTGGCAAAAACACCCGACGGCAAGCCAAGCTCCGGCACCGGCTCATTGAGCATCGTGTCGAAGCCCGGATCGCTGGCGAGGCGATGAACTAGCTGGAGTGTGAAGCGATGCTTGGCCGCGTGCGCGGCGTAAGCGATGAGGAACGATTCCTCCCGCTCAGCGCCATCCAGCTTCCAATAGCCGGCGTGCCGCTGGCTGAGCGCATCGAGCGCCACAAGGTAATCGAGATATCGCTTCCACGCCGCCCAGACCTGTTCTTTCTCCTCGCGTTTTAGAATGCGCGACTCACTGAGTTTCGTTTCCGGAAACAGCGCCGGCGTCTTCTCCACATACTCGACCACGCGCTGCAGTCCCTCGCGATAAACGCGCACCGCGGCTTGATCCAATTTAATCTGCTTCGCTTGCTCAACGGTGGCGGTGTTGCCAAAACCCACTTTGTAGATAAATAGACAAAGCGCCCCAGTCGCAAGACCGGCGAGAATAAACCCCGTGCGCCAAGAGGAACGGGCCTTGCGAGGATGAGATGGATTGGTCGAGGAATCAGTCATGGCAAAGGGTGCAGGCGACGGAAGACTAGCCTTCGGCACCGGCAAGAGGAAGGGGATTTCCCCCGCTCACTTCGCCATGAAAACTTCCTCTTCCTTCGCTGCTTCCGGCTCCGGCACAAGCGGCGTGCCAGCCCGCTGCGTCGCTGGCTCGTCAGCTTTGTGTAGCTTCACGCTCACGATTTTGCTCACGCCGCGTTCCTGCATCGTGACGCCGTAAAGAATGTCCGCAGCGGAGATGGTGCGCTTGTTGTGGGTGATGACGACGAACTGCGAGTGCGTCACGAAGCTCTGCAGCTTGTGAACGAAACGGCTGATGTTCGATTCGTCCAGCGGCGCGTCCAACTCATCCAGCACGCAGAACGGGCTGGGCTTAACCTGATAGATCGCGAAGAGCAACGCCACGGCGGTCATCGTCTGCTCACCGCCGGAAAGCAGGGAGATGCTCTGGAGTTGCTTGCCGGGCGGGCGCGCGACGATGTCGATACCCGCTTCGAGCACGTCACCATCCTGCTGCAAGACGAGATCGGCTTTGCCGCCACCGAACATCTCGGTGAACGTGATGCGGAAGTTGTCGCGGATTTTCTCGAACGTCTCGACGAACATCTGCCGCGTCTGCGTGTTGATGCGGTTGATGACCTCGACGAGCTGCAACTTGGCGCTGACGAGATCGGCGTGCTGCTGACTGAGGAATGTGTGACGCTGTTCGGTCTCCTCGTACTCCTCGATGGCGACCAGGTTCACCGGACCCATCTCATCGATGCGCTTCTGCAGCACGGCGACCTGCTCACCGACAGCATTCCAATCCGTCGCTGCGCCACCGGCGGCCATCTGTTCCGGCGTGAGCGTCTCAGCTTTCGGCTGACCTTCATCGGCAAAAGTGATGGTGATGCACTCGCTGCGGATATCGTCGAGGTTCAGTCCGTATTTCTGCTGCACGCGCTCGCGAAGGTTCTGCGCGGTCATCTGCTTCTGCGCCAACTCGACCTCGATCGTGCCGCGACGCTGCTGCACTTCCGTGAGCACCAGCCGCCGTTCACGCAAATCGTCTTCGCGTCCGCTGATCTGCGACGACTGTGAACTCTTCTCATCGAGCAACGCCGCGGTCTTCTGGCTCACCTGCTCGCGCTGATGCTGCAAAGCCGAGATGCGCGACTGCGAATCGCCAATCTCGGATTCGAACTGGCTCTTGCGCTGGGTGAACCCGCTAATCTCGCTGAGACGGCGCTCGGCCAGCGACTTCAATTCAGCGATGCGCTGCTCGAGCGGTTGCTGCTGTTTGGCGTACGACGCGCAAAGCTGCTCCTCGGTCGCGACGGCCACCTTCACTTCAGCCAAGTCACCGTGAGCCGCGTCGCGATTCTGGCGCAGCGTCTCTTGAGTGGCGGTCAATTCACCGACCTGCATCTGCGCGGTGCGTTCGCGCTCTTCCAGTTCGCCGAGCTGCGTCGAGAGAGCGGCCCACTTCTGTTTACCTTCCGCATCCTGCGCAGCGAGGCTCTGAATCTCGAAAACGACCGTGTCGATTTTCTGGTGCAGGACGCGATTGGAATTCTGTAGCGCGTTGAACTCGCCCTGCGCCGTGGCGATCGCCACCTCCTGCGCGCGCAACTCGGTCTGCGCGACTTGCAGGCTCGCCTGCAACTCGGTCTGCTCGGCTTGCGACGCACCTTTGCGCCGGCTCGCATCCGCCACTTGCTCCTGCAAACGGCTCAACGCGACCTGCAGTTCAGCAATCTGGTTTTTGCGGCCGAGAATCGAGCCGGGCGCTTTGCCTGAACCACCCGCCACACCGCCGGTGAAAACGCCGTGACGACTGAGCAATTCACCCGAGAGCGTCACGTAATCATACTGGCCATCCGTCTGCTTCCACGCAGCGGTCGCCGCGGCGAGGCTCTCCACAATGATGGTGCTCGCGAGCAATCGCTGGACGAGCGGCTGAACGGCCGGATCAGCAGTGACCACCGCCGCCGCCGCCGTGCCAAAAGATTCCGAGGCGGTCGCAACCGTGCTGCTTTGATGCAGAGCGAGCGCTGCAATACTTGCCCGGCCCTTCTTGTGCGAGGCGAGGTCGGAGAGAATCTGCTGCGCGGCCTCGGGTTGCTCGGTCAACACGATCTGAAGGTGATGTCCGAGCGCGGCCTCGATCGCGACAACGTACTGGTCGGACACACGAATCTTATCCGCGAGCGTGCCGAGCACGGCCTGCGATTGGCGCAGCGCGGCTTGCGTACCGGCACCGAAACCTTCGTGGCTTTGTTCGAGTTGCTCGAGCACGTTCAGCCGCGCGCGCAGATCAGCCTGCTGGCGCACGAGCGCATCAAGCTCCTGCGTGACGATGGAAATCTCCTGCTGCAACACGCGCAAACGGTTCTGCCGTTCCTCAACCGTACCGCGCCGATTTTGTACGCTGAGCTTCTCCGTCTCGAAATTCGTGGTGAACTCGGCCACACGCGACTCGATCCGCGCGCGCTCCTCTTCGAGCTGAATTTTCTCGGAGGAAAGTTTCTCGAGACGGATCATCCCGCCCTGCTTCGAGATTTCGAGCGCGGTCATCTCGTTGCGCACGCGGGCGAGCTGCTGGGCGGCGGTGAACGCCGCGGCCTGCGTCTGGCGCAGAGCGTCGCTGCGCTGAGTCAACTCGGTCTCCACGCGGTGAAGCGCGCCACGTTTCTCGTCGAGCGCGGCGCGATTGAACTCCAGTGCTTTCTGGGATTCGACCAAACGCTCGCGCACCAAGACGAGCTCCTGCTCGGCGATGGCGCGGCGCTCTTCGGATTCGTGAATCTCGTGCAACGCCTGCGCATTCTGCGCCTCCAACTCGCGTAGCCGTTCCTCGTTGAAATGAATGCGGCTCTCGTGGCGATCGGCCTGCCCCTTCAACTCGAGCCCCTGCTGCTGGGCGGCGTTGATCTGCTGTTCAAGCCCGCTGAGCTGTTCGCGCAGCGCGGAAAGTTCGTCCTCCTGCCGCAGGATGCTTTCGTTGCCGACCTCGACTTCCGCGCGCAATTTTCCGATGGACACCTCGCGTTCGCGAATGTCGCCGACCGCGACGTCGAACTGGTGCCGCGCGAACTGCGTGTCGAGATGCTGCAACTCCTGCTGGAGCGACTTGTAGCGGCGAGCTTTGCCGGCTTGGCGTTGCAGGGAACCGATCTGCCGCTTCACTTCGCGGATTGTGTCGTCGAGCCGCAATAGATTTTGATCAGTCAGCTCGAGCTTGCGGAGCGATTCGCGCTTCTGCGCTTTGAACTTGGTGATGCCCGCCGCCTCCTCGAACACCATCCGCCGATCCTCCGGCTTGCTGGAAATGATTTGCGTGATGTTACCCTGCGCCATGATCGAGTAGCTGGCGCGCCCCATCCCCGTGCCCATGAAAAGCTGCTGGATGTCCTTCAACCGGCACGACGTCTTGTTGATGAAATACTCGCTGCCGCCGTCGCGGAAAACGCGGCGCGTGACGGTCACTTCGTTGTAACTCAGCTCGACACCGGCGGCTTTGAGATGCTCGGCATCCACGTCGCCAATCGTAAGCGACACTTCGGCCATGCCGTGCGCTTTGCGGCTGTCGGTGCCATTGAAAATCACGTCCGCCATCTCGCCGCCACGCAGCGCCTTCGCCGACTGCTCGCCGAGCACCCAGCGAATGGCATCGGAAACGTTCGATTTACCGCAGCCGTTCGGTCCGACGATTGCCGTGATGCCGGGCTGGAAATGGATTGTGGTCTTGTCCGCGAAAGACTTGAACCCGAGCGCCGTGAGGCTCTTCAAATACATGGCGAAAAGTTAAGCCGTGGCAAAATGGCTGTAAAGTCAAAAACCCAACCTGTTGTGGCTACTTATTCACAATACCACAACAAATGGAAAACCAACCCTCCACTCATTTCAGTGCGGAACGCTCACTCTGCGAGCAGTTTGCGCGCGGCGGCACGGACTGTTTCGGCCAATTCCTTCGGAGCCACCACGCGGCAATCGCCGCTCCACGAGAGAACCCAGCGAGTGACCTCGACGAGGCTGGAGAGGCGCACGCGCAGCTCCGCACCGCCATCGGGCAGTTCCGTCAGTTCCTGCGATGGATGCCAGCGCTTCTCGCGGATGTAATCCGCCACGCGTTCGTGAAAGCGCAGCACGACCTTGAAATCCCCTTCTGCAGAATGAACGCCGAAGCTGTCGCGGAGCCGTTCCTGCAGCGAGAATTTCTTCGGCGACGCGAAGGTCTTACCCGTCGGTTCGGCGGCGAGCACGCGCGCAGGGACGAACGTGCGGAGGTCATTGCGAAGATGGTCGTGGGCGAAGAGAAACCAATCACCGTTGATGTTACCGAGGTGATACGGATCCACCACGCGCGCCTCCGGCTCAGCCTGTCCCGGCTTCCGATAGCGAATACGGAGTTGCTGGCGCGCGCCGACGGCCTTGGCGAGGCGGTCGAACACTTCGAGATTCACCAGCGGCTCGGTGCTGGTGTGAAAGGAAACGGTCTTCTCCCACTCGGCGAGGTGAAGTGAAACGGAATCCGGCAGCGCGGCACTAATCTTTTTGAAGGCGCTGGAGAGCGGCGCTTCGAAAGCTGTGCCGCGATAGGCCGCGAGTGATTTTTCGGCGACGAGCAGCGCGAAGAGTTCGCCCTCGCTGATTTGCATCGCCGGAAAACTCTCAACCGGCTCGGTGTAGTGGTAGCCGTTGTGCGCGGCGACGAAGACCAGCGGCAACGCGAGTCGGTCGCGCATGAATTCGAGGTCGCGATGAACCGTCTTCGTGCAGACCTCGAGGGAGATAGCGAGCGATGCGGCGTTTGGAAACTCACCCGCAGCGAGCAGTTGATGTATGCGCAGCATCCGCTCCAAAGGCGGACGGCTGCGGGCGGCGCGAATGGGCGCGGCGTGGCTGGCTTTCGGCGCTTTCCGGCGCAATTTCACGCCACAGATTATGAGCGACCGCGACGCGAGGCGAGCCTCAAGAAGCGAGCTTAGCGAGCAGTTCCTCGTTCGTCTTGTGCTTCTTGCACGCGGCCTGCAGGGTCTCCATCGCTTCGATGGGATTGAGGTCCACCATCATGCGGCGCAGCTTGCGAATGGCGTCGAGATGCTTCGCTGGAAAAAGCTTCTCTTCTTTCCGGGTGCCGGACTTCGGAATGTCGATGGCGGGGTAAATGCGGCGGTCAGAAAGTTTACGGTCGAGCACGAGTTCCATGTTGCCGGTGCCTTTGAACTCTTGGAAAATAAGTTCGTCCATGCGGCTGCCGGTATCGACCAACGCCGTGGAGAGAATGGTGAGTGAACCGCCGTTCTCAATCTTGCGCGCGGCGGCGAACATCTTGCGCGGAATTTCCAGCGCACGGGCATCCACACCGCCGGTCATCGTGCGGCCGGAGCCGCCGTGGTTGCTGTTGTAAGCGCGGGCGACACGGGTGATGGAGTCGAGCAGGACGACAACGTCCTTACCACATTCGACGAGACGGCGGCAGCGCTCGATCATGAAACGCGAGAGGCGCACGTGCGTCTCGATGTCCATATCGTTCGAGCTGGCGACAACCTCGGCCTTCACACTGCGCTGGAAATCGGTCACTTCCTCGGGGCGCTCATCAATCAGCAGCACCATCACAAACACGTCGGGATGGTTGATGGTGATGGCGTTGGCAATCTGTTTGAGAATGGTGGTTTTGCCGGTGCGCGGCGGAGCGACAATGATGCCGCGTGTGCCTTTGCCGACAGGCGTGACGAGGTCGATGATGCGCGTCTCGAGCACGTCAGGTGTGGTCTCGAGCGTGAACTTCTCGATGGGATCAATGGTGGTGAGATTCTCGAAGCGCACGGCTTGGATGAACTCCTCGAACGGCATGTCGTTCACCGACTGAACCTCTTTCATCTGCGGGCTGTTGCCGCGGTGCGGCGGTTGCAGCTTGCCGGCCACCTTGCACCCTTCGCGCAGGAAGCATCGCTTGATGGTATCCGGCGTCACGAAAATATCGGTCGGCTTGGGCTGGAAACGATTCTCCGGCGAACGGAGGAAGCCGAAGCCTTTCTCTGCAACTTCAAGGAAACCACAACCGGTCTCCGGAACTGTCAACATGGGTTTGCTCATAATCTAACTCTACCTGTGTGCGTGTGTGCGGAACGTTGGGAAGCTGATTTCACGACACGCAAATGCGAACGTGTAAGCCATCCCTTCTGAAAACGCTGACCTGAACTTTCGGAACTTTACGAACGTTGAGAACGGTCAAACGACCTCGGACCGCCGCCTGTTTAAGCAAAACAAGCGGCGCGCGCAACACTTATTTTCGGCTTTTTCAGCCGCCAACCTCGGCTTTTGCCTCAGCAGCCAGCGCGGTGGAAAGATAGCGTTCGCCGGTCGAACAGGCGATGGTCACGATCGTCTTGCCCTTGTTCTCTGGACGACGGGCGACCTCGAGCGCCGCGATGACGTTCGCGCCGGTGGAAATGCCGACGAGAAGACCCTCTTCCTTGGCGAGGCGGCGAGCCATCGCGAAAGCGTCATCGTTACTCACCTGCACGCACTCGACGATTTGAGGATTGCCGACGCTGTCTTTCAAGTGAAGGTTCTTCGGCACGAAACCGGCGCCGGTGCCTTGGATTTTATGCGGGCCGGGCTTGACCGTTTCGCCGGCAAGCGTCTGCGAAATGACCGGCGAATCCTTCGGTTCAACGGCGATGGCTTGAAAGGAAGGCTTGCGCGGCTTGAGCGCCTCGGTGCAGCCGGTAATGGTGCCGCCAGTGCCGACGGCCGCGACGAAGATGTCCACCTTCCCGTCGGTATCGTCCCAGATTTCCTCGGCCGTGGTCTTCATGTGGATGGCGGGGTTGGCAGGATTCTCAAACTGCTGCGGAATCCACGAGTTCGGAGTCTCAGCCGCGAGCGCGATGGCTCTGGCAATGGCCCCCTTCATTCCCTCGGGCCCAGGAGTGAGAACGAGCTTGGCGCCGAGCATCGCCAGAAGCGTGCGGCGCTCGAGCGACATCGTCTCGGGCATCGTGAGGATAATTTTGTATCCTTTCGCCGCGGCGACGAAAGCGAGCGCGATGCCGGTATTGCCGCTGGTCGGTTCGATGATGATGGTGTCCTTCTTGAGAATACCACTGCGCTCGGCGTCCTCGATCATCGCCATACCGATACGGTCCTTCACGCTGCCGAGCGGGTTGAAGAATTCGCACTTGAGAAGGACGGTGGCGTCAATCCCCTCGGTGACCTTGTTCAGTCGAACGAGCGGAGTGCGACCGACGGTTTCGATGATGTTATTGTAGATGCGGCCCATAAAGTGTGGTGGTTGAGGTTGCTGCGAATTAAGCCCGGAGATTCTGTCGGAACAGCGGGACTGGGCAAGCCTTTTCTGCCGCACGCGCGGAAGATGGGCCGCTGCCCCGCAAAACGAATGTCCCCGCCCAGCCTCGCGGCCGAACGGGGACAAAGTGGGTGTGGGAGCGCGCCACGCTCTCTTTCCCTTGCTGGCATTAGGCGCCTTAAAGGCCGCCAGCTTCCCGACGCCATTCTCCACGGCAAGCGGAGTCATCGGCCTCATAGCAGGGCCGTCCAGCACCTTTCGGCGACCGGATTTCGGGTGGGGCCTCTCAGCTCGCTTGGGCTGGCGGTTGCGCCGCCGGCTCGCGAACCCGGTAGAGACACGCCTGTGACTTGCGATCCGCGTCTCTACCCCTTGGCACCAGGACGGCCCCCGCTTTTGGCGGGGCGTTGGCCCAGTGCGACGGGTCTGGCCTCTTATCCCTCAGATTGCATTTGGCTCACAAACCAGCGGTGCCCTTGCGGGGCATCGCCGACGTTCTGGAAAGTTTCACGGAGCTTGCCTAGCCCTCGTGCCTTCCCCACTGCGGGTGCCGGCTTTGTCCACCTTTCGGTGTCTTTCGCCGAACCGCCTCCGACCGGAGACGGTGGAACACTCCGCCGCGTGCTGATGCGCAGTAGCAATCATTCACCCTCAGGGTGACTGCGATTCGCCCAAGCCCGAAACCAGCTTGGGTTACTTGACTCGGCTGAGGACAGCTTCTCATTGTCCCTAGCCGCACAGTTCCGATTCGCGTTCTGGCAGCGCGCGAACGCCACCAGCGGAACCTGTGAATTCTGCCTCCCGACCTGCGCCTCGAACCTTGCGGTCCGCGACACCGTCCTAGAGGGGGCAGGCCAATCAGCCTGACCTGCCCTTTTCCCAGTTACCTGGGATTATCTTAGGAGTTTCCAACCTCGGCTTTTGACTCCGGCCGGTCGCTCCAGTTCTTTCAAAGAACGTAATCATTATAGTCGTTTTTCTGTATCCGCCCACAAAATCTTGTCCACACACTTACTCACAAAGAACACCGCTTAAACTTTTCTAAGAACTTCAAAAAAACGGTTTCACCATTGGTTAAAATTCACTTCTGACGAATCACTGAAGCTGCGGAAAACGCCTTCGAAAACGGTGCGGTGAATAACTGAGCGCGCATCACGCGCAAAAAAACTCAACGCACCTCGACGATTCCTCAATCGATCTTGAAAACAAAAAAGCCCGCCGTGAGGCGGGCTTTGAAAACGCGAGAGGCGTCAGGCCTTTTTCTTCTTCTTGATCACAATGCTGGCCTTCTTGCGCTTCACATAGCTAACACGGCGTTTACGTTTCTCGGTTTTGTTGTATTGCTTGCCCATAAGGTTCTTTACAAGGTCGGAACAAATCGTTCTTCTGGCCGCGGACTATGAGGGGTCGCTTCGCGCCGTTCAACATCAATCTGCTGCTCGCGGTTCTCTTCTTGATTGCGACCGGTTGTGATTCTCTTTCACGAGGCAACAACAAGAGCGGCAGCACGTTCAAGTTCCACCTCGAAACGAAGTCCGACGCATCGAACTCGAGTCGCACCGGCACCGCCGCCGTCGGTCGCACGCGCCCCGTGTACATCACCATCGACCTCGATCCGTGTATCTTCGAAAGCCATATTGAACGCGCCGCAGTGGTGGACACCGGTGACGGCGGGTTCGCCATCTGGGTCAAGTTCAACGATTTTGGAACCGCTCTGTTCGAAAGCATCACCACCACCCATCGCAACAAGCGGCTCGTCATCGGCAGTCGTTTCACCGAAGCCCGCTGGTTGGCTGCGCCGATGATCATCAACACCGAAAAAAGCGGCATCATCATTTTCACACCGGACGCCACGCGACCCGAAGCCGAGCGCATTGTGAGTGGCCTGAACAACCTCCTCGACGTCGTCCGTAAAAAATGAAGCTCTCATTCCTGCTCGCCACCGCCCTGCCCTTCCTCGCTGCCGCGCAACCATTCCAGTTCCCGACCGCGAACCGGCACCTGCTCGACGTGAGTCAGTTGGAGAAATTCTTCGTCGGCACCGTCGGCAAGCCGTGGACGAGCGGCGATTTCGGCTGCGTCCGCACCGGTGGCGCGCAGATGCACGAAGGCATCGACATCCGTTGCCTGCGGCGCGACAAACGCACCGAACCGCTCGATACCGTCCACGCCGCCGCCGCCGGCAGCGTCGCCTACATCAACGCCAAGCCGTCGCTCTCGAACTACGGCAACTACCTCATCCTTCGCCACCAGATTGAGGGGCTGGAGATTTACACGCTCTACGCCCATCTCGCTTCGATTACCAGCGGTCTCAAAGTTGGCGCCACCGTGCAATCCGGCGAGGTCATCGGCGTGATGGGACGCACCACGAACACGCGCGAGCAGATATCCAAAGAGCGCGCGCACCTCCATTTCGAGATCAACCTCTTCGTCAATGACCGCTTCGCCGGATGGTACAAAGCTCAACACCCCGGCCAGCGCAACGATCACGGTGACTGGAACGGCCAAAACCTTCTCGGCCTCTCGCCCAGTAAATTGCTCCTCGCGCAGCAACGTCTCGGCACGAAGTTCAGCCTGCTTGAACACGTCCGCAGCCAACCCGAGCTCTGCCGCGTCTTTGTCCGCGATACGGATTTCCCGTGGCTTCGGCGCCACCCCGCTCTCGTCCGTGATAATCCCCGCGCCAAAACGGAAGGAATCGCAGGTTACGAAATCGCGCTGAACTACAACGGCGTGCCTTTTGAGCTGATTCCCCGCGCAGCAAGTGAGATTCAGGGTACGGGCAAATCGCAGCTTCTCTCCGTGAATCAAGCCGAGTTCGAACGCGCCGGCTGCCGACGCCTCGTTTTCAAGAAGGGAAGCAAATGGATTCTCACCGCCAGCGGCGAGAACCTCCTTTCCCTGCTGACGCACTGATTCCAGACTATCGGGCGCGTTTCATCGACCAACAAACCTCGGTTTCGTCCTTTCACGATTTAAATCAGAAAAGGTTTTTTGAATGATTAATAAAAATTACCTTGAATCATCCACTGCCCTCCTGTAGACAGCAGGCCGTCCGAAGTATCAGAGCTAGGAAAGCCAAGCAACCAAAGTACTATGCGAGTTGATGGATACTCAGATTTAGTTCGTTTGAACAGCAGCCACGTCAGTGGCTTGCGCTCCCAGAACTCCCAGCAACTTTCCTCCGCGAAGCAGCTTGATGCTCGCGCCCAAGCCCAAGCCATCAGCGAGCAACGCTCTGCTCCCTCGATGTCTGCGCTCCAGCAGATGTCTGCGCAAGCCGCCGCTTCCGCCGCGAGCCTCGGAAACAGCGATCCGCTCAAATCCTTTGCCTCCCGTCTCTCGACCGATCTCTCTGCCAGCAGCAATGCGCTGAGCACCGTCTCCGAATTCGGTCAGTTCCAATCCGCCGCCGGCACCGCTTACCAGCAGTTGACCAATATCCTACAGCAGTCCGATAGCCGCCTCTCCGCGCTCGTGTAGTTTTGTTTTTCGGCTGACACGCTCCCTCCGAGCTTCACATCCGCACTCGCACCAGTGTCTTTACGGCGCGACTCCCGTTAGCCATCGCCTTGAATAATTCGGGCAGATCCGCCAGCAGCACTTCGCCATCCACGAAATCATCCGCACGGATCACGGCATCTTCAATCAACTCCAGTGCTCGGCGAATGGTGCGTGGGGTGTGATGAAAACTCGCGAGCAGCCTCAAGTTTGAATAGTGGATCAGGCCCGTGTCGAGCGTGATGCTCGTGCCCGCCGGACAGCCACCGAAGAAATTCACCACGCCGCCTTTGCGGACCAGCTTCACAGCCGCTTCCCACGTCTCGGGCTTGCCGACCGCCTCCACCACCACATCGAACGGTTCCGACACTGCGGTCTTCACGGCGCTCACCACGTCGTCGCCATTGGTTACATCAATGACCCGTTTCGCGCCGAGCTTACGCGCGGTAGCCAGCCGCTTCTCGCCACGACCCACCACGTTCACCGCGCAACCGGATTCCTTCGCCAATGCAACGAACATCAATCCAATCGGCCCCGCGCCGATGATGAGCACGCGCTGACCGGCGCGCAGCTTGCAATCCTCCACACCCTGCACCACGCAGCCGAGCGGTTCGGTCAAAGCCGCGGCGCGGAAATTCGTCGTGGGTTTCAGACGCAGCAAATTCTTTTCGACCAACCGCGACGGCACCGCGATGGATTCGGCATACGCGCCGTTCAGAAAAAGCAGATCATCGCAGAGATTCTCCTGCCCACCGCGGCAGAAACGGCAGTCGCTGCACGGCGCAGAGTTTGCCACCGCCACGCGATCGCCCACGCGCCAATCGCGCGCTTGCGGAGTCACCTCGCTGATTACACCGGCCAACTCGTGACCGAAGACCGCCGGCGGCACAATCATTCGCGCATGGTAACCGCGCTTGAAGACCTTCAGGTCGGTGCCACAGGTGAGAGCCGCCTCGATGGCGATACGCACCTCGCCCTCGCGCAGCGCCGGCACGGGGACGCGCTCGACGCGCACATCCTCTTTCCCATGCAGCACAGCCGCTCTCATCGGCGCAGTGTGGACAACATCTTCCTTGCCTCGCAACGCCTTTCTCACGCACCGTCTCGCGCGATGGAACTCGTCCTCCAAATCATCGACATCGTCCTCCATCTCGATCGCCATCTCGGCGGCCTCATCCAGGATTTCGGCCCGTGGTTCTACGCGATTGTCTTCCTCGTCATCTTCTGCGAAACCGGTTTGGTGGTGACCCCTTTTCTGCCGGGCGATTCCCTGCTCTTCGCCCTCGGCACCTTCGCCGCGATTCCGAACGGATTGAACCTCGCCGCGTTGCTCGTGCTCATTCCCGTTGCCGCCATTCTCGGTGACACGGTGAACTACTGGATCGGCCGCAGCACGGGTCACAAGCTCGCTTTGAAATTTCCGCGCGTTGTGAAAAAAGAATACCTCGACCGCACTCACAAGTTCTACGAACGCTACGGCGCGAAGACCATCGTCATCGCGCGCTTCGTGCCCATCGTACGCACCTTCGCGCCATTTGTGGCTGGCGTGGGAGAGATGAGTTATCCCCGCTTCATGGCCTTCAATGTCCTCGGCGGCATCATCTGGGCTGTGACGCTGGTGCCGCTCGGCTACTTCCTCGCCCGCCATGACTTCGTGAAGAAGCGATTCTCCACCGTCATTCTGATGATCATCATCATCTCCATCCTGCCTGGCGTGTTTGAATTCCTCCGCGAACGCAAACGGCTGAAGATGGAAAAGGCTTCTGCGAAGTAAACGCAGCCGCGGCGGAAATCTAAATTACGCCGCGTGGCCGCCGAGATACACGCGCGGCACGCGATACGTAATGGCCGTGAGCACCTCCCACGGAATCGTCCCCACCCATTCCGCCACCTGCGCCGCGGTGATTGCTTTACGCCCCTGTCGACCAATGAGAACCGCTTCATCTCCCGCCCTCACGCGCTTGAGCGCGGAGACGTCCACCAGCATTTGATCCATCGTGATGCGACCGACAACAGGACAGAGCCTGCCGCCGATGAGCACCTGCGCTCGACCGCTTCCGGAACGGAGATAACCATCCCCGTAACCGGCCGTGAGCGTCACCACACGCATCGACCGCGCCGCGATGAACGTCCGCCCGTAACTCAACGGCGTGCCTGCAGGCACTTCCTTCACCAAACTCACACGACATTTCCACGCGAGCGCGGGACGCAAATGGCGCTTCAGCACGGAGGCCACCCGCCGCTTTCCCGGCGGCACCACGCCATACACCGCCAACCCCGGCCGCACGGTGTTGAAAATCGTCGCCTTCTCCAACAGCAGTGCGCCGCTGTTGTTCGCATGCAGATACTCGATCGAACGTCCCGCTTTGAGCAGTGGCGCTAGCAGACGATTGAATCGTTGCCGTTGCTCGCGAGAGAACACCGCGTCGTCCTCCACCGCCGCGTAATGCGTGTATAATCCAACCAATCGCAACCCTGGCAACCGACCGATCGCTTTGATTAACTCCCGCGCTTGCTCGGGCGTCGCGCCGAGACGACCCATTCCCGTGTCCACTTTGATATGCGCATTCACGGTGCGCTTCAGTCGGATTGCGGCGGCAGAAAACATTTTCGCCTCGGCCAAACTCGAGACCGTCGGCATCACGTCGTCGCGCACGGCACGCTCGACTTCGTCCGGCAGACACGCGCCAAGCATCAGCACCGGCC
>CAMASG010000003.1 GCA_945860945.1 Akkermansia muciniphila | reverse complement strand
CATCGGCAGTGAATGCATCGCCCGGACCACCACGTCCCGGACCACCACGTCCCGGACCACCACGTCCCGGACCACCACGTCCCGGACCACCACGTCCCGGACCACCACGTCCCGGACCACCACGTCCCGGACCACCTGGACCGCCGCGTCCCGGACCACCTGGACCGCCGCGTCCCGGAGCAAATCGTCCCGGACCACTAGGACCACCACGCGCGCCAGCGGGGGCGGGAGCGGCGGTGGGCGGTTGTTGTTGTTGTGCCCCTGCGGGGGTCGTCTGAATCTCGTCGGCCACAGTTTGTGTTCTCCTGTTTAAAATTAGAATTGCAACCCAGCTTCGCGCGCGGCGTCGGCGAGAGCTTTCACTTTACCGTGATAACGCGCACCCGAACGATCGAAGATGACCGTTTTGATGCCCTTGGCAATGGCGGCCTCGGCCGCTGCCTTGCCGATACGCTGGGCGCTCACCACGTTGGCGCTGAGCTTTTCGCGATCAGGCTGCGCTGCGTGCAGCGTGGAAGCGGAGGCCAAAGTGAGGCCAACCACATCGTCGATGAACTGGACGCGGATGTTCTTGCCGGTGAAGCGGACGCTCATACGAGGGCGCGCAGTCGTGCCGACGATTTTTTTGCGCATGCGCCAGCGGCGCTTCTGCAGTAGATCGAGTTTCTTGTCGGTTCTCATTTTCGGTAGGCCGCGGATTTGGCCGTGGCCAGTTCAGATTATTGGACGGTCTTGCCTTCTTTACGGATGATCTTCTCACCCGAGTAACGGACACCCTTGCCCTTGTACGGTTCAGGCGGGTAAAAACTGCGAATCTCGGATGCGACCATGCCAACGACCTGCTTGTCCGGTCCTTCGATGGTAAGCTTAGTGTTCTCCTCGACCGTCACCTTGATCTGGTCGGGGATGGTGTAATTGACAGGGTGAGAATATCCGAGGGAAAGGTTCACAACCTTGCCCTGCACGGCGGCCTTGAAGCCGACGCCGTGAATCTCGAGCTTCTTGACGTAGCCCTCGCTCACACCCTTGACCATGTTGTTCAAAATCGCGCGGCCGAGGCCGTGCATCGCCTTGGCTTCGGCATTCTCGCCGTCACGAGTGACGGTGATTTTGCTGTCAGCCACGGCGGCGGTGGTGTGGGGGGGCAACTCGAACGCGAGTTTGCCTTTGGGCCCTTGCATCGCAACGGAGCGGCCCTTGACCTCCACCTTGACTTGGGCGGGGATAACGATCGGGATTTTACCAATTCTGGACATAACAAATCTGGGTTACCAAACCAGGCAGAGCAACTCGCCGCCGAGGTTTTGTTTATTGGCGTCGCGACCGGTCATCACACCTTTCGAGGTGGAGACGATGGCGATGCCCATGCCGTTGAGCACGCGGGGAATCTCGGTGGCGCCAGTGTAACGGCGGAGGCCGGGCTTGCTCACGCGCTTAAGTCCCTCGATGACGGCCTTACGGCCCTGGTACTTCAGCTTGAGCTTGAGCTTCTTCTTCGCCACGGCACCGTCCACGGCGCAATCGGCGATATAGCCTTCGCGAAGGAGGATGCGGGCGATGCTCTCCTTCATCTTGGAGTAAGGCATCTCAACCGTGGCCAGTGACGCATTATGCGCGTTGCGCACACGGGTCAACATATCAGAAATCATATCACTCATAACAAAATTACCAGCTTGCTTTGGTCACACCAGGAATCATACCCGAGAGCGCGAGCTCACGGAAGGTGAGGCGCGACACGCCGAACTTACGGATGAACGCGCGACGACGGCCGCTGATCGCGCAGCGATTCACCAACCGCACTGGGCTGGCGTTCCTCGGCAGCTTCGACAAGCCGACGTAATCGCCCTTGGCCTTCAGCTCGGCCCGCAGCACGGCGTACTTCTTCACCACCGCGGCCTTCTTCTTATTCCGTTCCACCCAAGATTTCTTAGCCATAAAATATCAACGTTCAGCGAACGGCATCCCCATCAACTTGAGCAACTCGAGCGCTTCCTCGTTCGTCGGAGCCGACGTGACGATGGTGACGTCCATGCCCTGCTGGCGCTTGATCTTATCAAGCTCGATTTCCGGGAAAATGGTCTGATCCGACAGACCCAGCGAGTAATTGCCACGGCCATCAAAAGCACGGCGCGACACGCCGCGGAAATCGCGGACACGCGGCAGCGCAGAGGCGACCAGGCGATCGAAAAACTCGTACATCACCTCGCGGCGCAGGGTGACGTGGCAACCGATGGCCTGTCCCTCGCGAAGCTTGAAGTTCGCGACGCTCTTGCGCGCCTTGTTGATGACCGCCTTGCGGCCGGTAATCATCTGCAAATCTTTCACGGCATCTTCCACCGCGCCCTTTTCGAGCGAAGCGCTAACGCCCATGTTGATGACGATCTTCTCGATCCGCGGCACCTGATGGATGTTGCCGTACTTGCGGCTCTCTTTCAGGGCCGGACGAACCTCGTCCATATACTTAGTGTAAAGTCTTGGTTTGCTCATACGTTACCTCAGGCTTTGGCCGGCGCGACACCACGTTTGGCGGCGCGGGCATCAAACGTGGCTGCCAGCATCACGTTCGAAATGTGCACAGAACCTTCGCGCTCGATGATCGCTCCCTGCGGGTACTGCTGGTTCTTGCGCACGGTCTTCTTAATCATCTTGCCGCCTTCGACAACAACACGCTGCTTGGCCGGCAGGACCTCGAGGATCTTGCCGCGCTTGCCGCGGGCCGAACCGCTAATCACAACGACCTCGTCGTTCTTCTTTACATGAAACTTTGCCATAACTAAATAACCTCCGGAGCCAGCGAGATGATTTTCGTGAACTTCTTCTCGCGCAGTTCGCGAGCCACGGGGCCGAAGATACGCGTGCCGCGCGGGTTTTTATCTTTGTCGATAATCACGATGGCGTTGTTGTCGAAACGCACGTAGGAGCCGTCGGAACGGCGGATTGCCTTGCGCGTCCGAACGAGGACGGCGTTGCAGACCTCGCTCTTCTTCACGGTGCCGTCGGGAGTGGCTTCCTTGATGTGAACCTTGATCACATCGCCAATCTCGCAATAACGCTTGTTGTTGCGTCCGATGACGCCGATGACGGAAGCGCGCTTGGCGCCACTGTTATCGGCCACGTCGCAGATGGAACGGACTTGCAGCATAACGGTTCTTTTTTTAGGCGGCTTCGGTGTTGCTCACGACCACCTTCACCAAGCGCCAGCGCTTGAGTTTGGAGAGCGGGCGGGTCTCCTCGATGGAAACGAGATCGCCGACTTTGGCCTCGCCCTTTTCGTCGTGGGCGTAAAATTTGGTGAAGGCGGTGACCACCTTCTTGTACACGGGATGGCGGAAGCGACGCTCCACGCGCACCACGATGGTCTTGGCCATCTTGTTAGAGATGACTTCGCCTTGGCGCTCCTTGCGGAGAGAAGAACGAACTTTGGTTTCGGTTTCGGACATACGTTAAGCCTTTTTGCCCTGCAGCCGGAGCTGCGAGATACGGGTTTCAATGCGGGCCACGTCATGGCGCAGCGTGCGCAGGCGCGACGGCTTCTCCAGTTGGGCGGAAGCCTTCTGCAATCGGAGGTTAAAAAGCTCCTGGCGTAACTCGCGGCCTTTGACGGCCAGTTCGGCCGCGGTCAAATCTTTCAGTTCGATCATCTTCATAACAGCAACCTTAAGCGTGCTTGTGGCGGGAAATGAAACGCGTCTTGATGCACAGCTTGGCGGCAGCGAGGCGGAACCCCTCTTTTGCCATCGCCTCCGGCACGCCGTCCACTTCAAACAAAACGGTCGCCGGCTTGATCACGGCCACCCAACCCTCGACACCAGCTTTGCCGGAGCCCATTCGGACTTCGAGCGGCTTCTTGGTGTACGAATGCTGCGGGAAGATGCGAATCCACACCTTGCCGCGGCGCTTCATGTGCCGAGTGATGGTCACGCGGCAGGCCTCAATCTGGCGGGCATCCAACCAGCAGCGCTCGAGCGCCTGCAGGCCGAACTCGCCGAAATCCACTTTGTTGCAGCGCGTGGCGATGCCTTTACGGCTACCACGTTGCATCTTCCGGTACTTAACCCGTGCGGGCATCATTGCCATAACTTAAATCCTCTTAAAAAATTCTTTGTTCGAACAACTTAGACCGCGACAGTCGCGACCTTCTCTTCGGGCTTGCTCACAGGGCCGCCCTTTTGGCGCTGCGTGTCACCCTTGCAAATCCAGCACTTAATCCCGAGCTTGCCGTACACGGTATTCGCTTCGGCAAAGCCGTAGTCGATATCCGCGCGCAACGTGTGCAGCGGGACGCGGCCTTGAAGATATTGCTCCGTACGAGAGATTTCCGCGCCACCGAGGCGGCCGGAACAACGGATACGGATGCCTTCAGCGCCCGAGTCCATCGCGATTTGAATCGCCTTCTTCATCGCGCGGCGGAAAGCGATACGGCGCTCCAGCTGCATCGCGACACTCTCGGCCACGAGCTGCGCATCGATGTCCGGCTGGCGGACTTCTTGGATGTCGACGTAGATTTCCTTGCCGGTCATCTTGTTCAAATCTTCCTTGATCTTATCGATCTCGGAACCTTTGCGGCCGATGACGACGCCGGGGCGCGCCGTGAAAATGGTGATGCGGCAACGATTGGCAGCGCGCTCAATATTGATGCGCGGCACGCCGGCGTCCGCGAGCTTGGACTTGAGAATCTGGCGAATCTTCTGGTCTTCAACCAGCAGTTTGCCGAAATCTTTCTTGTTGGCGTACCACTTGGAGCGCCAGTCCTTGGTGAGGGCGACGCGCAATCCGATTGGATTAGACTTTTGTCCCATATACTTATTTGTCGGTGAGGACGATTTTGACGTGGCAGTTACGCTTGATGATCGGGCCAGCGGAACCGCGGGCCTTCGGTGTGAAGCGCTTCCACGAGGTGGCGGTGCCAGCGACGGCTTCCTTCACGCGGAGAGTTTCCGGCTTGGCGCCGAGGTTGTTCTCGGCGTTGGCGATGGCCGACTTGAGGGTCTTCGCGACGACACGCGCAGATTTGCGCGGCACGACGGCGAGCACGGCCTGCGCCTGAAGCGCGGGCAACCCCTGGATTTGACGGACAACCTCGCGCATCTTCTGCGCGGACATCCGGACATTTTTCGCAATGGCGTGGACTTCCATAACGTCTACTTGGCTTCCGCTTTGGCGGTATGAGCGCCGTGCTTTTTGAATGTGCGCGTGGGCGAAAATTCGCCGAGGCGATGGCCCACCATGTTCTCGGTCACGAACACAGGGTTGAACACCTTGCCGTTGTGCACGGTGAAGGTCAGGCCGATAAAGTCGGGCGTGATCATCGAGCGACGCGACCAGGTCTTGATCGGCGTCTTCAAGTTCACAGCTTTGGCCTTCAGGATCTTATCCATCAGGTGCTGGTCCACGAACGGACCTTTTTTAATCGAGCGTCCCATAGATCAATTATTTCTGCTTCATCGGACGGCCATCGCGGCGAACCACGATAAACCGGTTTGAAATCTTCGTCTTGATGCGGGTTTTGAAACCCTTGGTGATCACACCCCACGGAGTGACCGGATGGCCACCGCCGGAGGTCTTGCCTGCGCCACCACCCATCGGATGGTCAACGGGATTCTTCGCGACAGCGCGGGAGAGCGGGCGGATGCCACGGTGGCGAGCCTTGCCGGCCTTTCCGTACACCTGCTTCTCGTGGTCGGTGTTGCCGACCTGACCGAGGGTTGCGTAGCAAATCTCGTTCACCTTGCGGATTTCACCGGAAGGCAGACGGAGTTGCGCGAAACCGTTGTCGCGCGACATCAATGTGGCCGCGCCGCCAGCGGTGCGAACCATCTGGCCGCCACGACCGGGGGTCAACTCGATGTTGTGAATCTCGAGACCGACCGGAATATTCTTCAACAGCAGCGTGTTGCCAAGCTCGGGGGGAGCGGTCGGGCCGCTCACCAACGTCGCGCCGATGGCGAGGTTGTTCGGGGCGAGGATGTAACGGCGTTCGCCGTCCGTGTACTCGAGCAGAGCAAGACGGGCCGAGCGAATCGGATCATACTCGACAGCCACGACGATGGCCGTGACGCCGTGCTTGTTCCGCTTGAAGTCCACCGTGCGAATCTTCTGCTTGTGACCACGGCCGATACCGCGGGCGGTGATGCGTCCGTAGGAATTGCGGCCACCCGTCTTCTTGCGGGTGAAAACGAGGTGCTTCTCGGGCGTCGACTTCGTGATCTCCTCGAATGAGGAGAGCGCGATGTAGCGCGTGGAGGGCGTGAGCGGTCTAAAAGTTCTGACAGCCATAGGTCAAATCAGGTAAGCTGGATTTTGTCGCCCTTGTTCAGGGTCACGATGGCCTTCTTCCAATCGGCCTCTTTACCGGCTTGCTTGGTGCGCTGGCGCCGAGCTTTGCCGATGATATTTTGCGTGTTCACGCGGAGCACCTTCACTTTGAAGAGCTCTTGAACAGCCTGCCGGATCTGGACCTTGTTAGCATGGCGATCAGCCACCACGGTGTACTGGTTCAGGCGTTCAGACTGGGTGCTGCCCTTTTCGGTCAGGCGCACGCTCTTGATGACATCGAAAGCATTCATGGCGTTCCTTACTTGAGCCGCTCGCCGACCTGCTCGAAAGCGGCGCGGCTGAAAACGAGTTTGTCCTGCAGCAACACTTGATACGTGTTGAGCGAATCGCTGGTGGTCAACTCGACACCCGGCAGATTGCGCGAGGCGAGTTGGAGATTCTTGTCGGGCTGTGCGGCAATAAGCAGCGTGGTTCCACCATCAAGATTGAGCGTGGCGAGCACGGCGGCGAATTCCTTCGTCTTCGGCGAGGCGAGCTTGAAGTCATCCACAATAATCACATCACCAGCCTTGAGGCGCTCGCTGAGCGCTTTGCGGAAAGCGAGTTTTTGAGTCTTGTTGTTGATCTTCTTCGCGAAATCACGGGGCTTCGGGCCGAAGACCACGCCACCCCCGCGCCAGAGCG
The DNA here is from genome assembly GCA_945860945.1 of Akkermansia muciniphila. Lineage (GTDB taxonomy): Bacteria > Verrucomicrobiota > Verrucomicrobiia > Limisphaerales > SIAT01 > SIAT01. The sequence continues at coordinate 65,632 of CAMASG010000003.1, read as the reverse complement.
GTGATGCGAATGAGCCAGCGCGCGCGCGGCCAGTGCCCTTTTGCTTCCACGGCTTTTTGCCGGAGCCGGCGACATCGCCCATCGTCTTTGTGCAGGCAGTGCCTGAACGCTGAGCAGCGCGATAAGCGACCACGGAATCGTGCACGGCTTGTGTGCCGGAACCATTCTCGACCATTTCGAAGCTGACCTGCAGCTCCCCTTGGCTCTTACCTTTTAAATCGGTGACGGTGAGTTTCATAACCGTTATTTCTTCTTGCTCGGAGCGGCGACAGGCGCGGCTTTCTTAATCTTCTTGGCGGTGCGAATGATGATGTAATCACCTTCGGAACCGGGAATCGCGCCCTTGATCAGCAGAATGTTGTCCGCCTCGCGAACCTGGATGACCTCGAGGTTCTGCGCCGTGCGCTTCACTTGACCCATGTGGCCGGGCATCTTCATGCCGCGCATGACCGTACCAGGGAAAAGACGCTGACCGATGGCGCCGGAACGGCGTCTCCAGCCCTTGGCGCCGTGGGTCGCAGGACCACCGGCGAAATGGTGGCGCTTCATAACGCCTTCGAAACCGCGGCCTTTGGTGATGCCGCTGGCGTCCACAAACTGGCCGACAGTGAAGAGCGAAGGCCCGACGATATCGCCCGGCTTCACGTCCTTCGAGAAGTCGCGGAATTCCCTCACGCGCTTCACGGCGACGCCGTTGTGCTTCTTAATGTGGCCAAGCAACGGCTTGGTGACGCGCTGTTCCTTCTGGTCGTCGAACCCGAGCTGCACGGCGTTGTAGCCGTCGGCACTCGCTTGGGTTTTGACCTGCAGGACGCGATTCGGCCCGGCGAGAACCACGGTGACGCAGATGGCATTGCCTTTGCCATCATACACCCGGGTCTGCCCCAGCTTTTTTCCAATCAAACCGAGCATAAACTTAAATCTTGATGGTGATGTCCACGCCGGCCGGCAGGTTGAGCTTCTTCAGCTCATCCACGGTCTTCGCGGTGGGGTTGAGGATGTCCAACAAACGCTTGTGCGTGCGCTGCTCAAATGTTTCCTGCGATTTCTTGTCGCAGTGCGGCGAACGCTGCACGGTGTAGCGCTCGGTCTTGGTGGGCAGCGGAATCGGACCGGCCACACGGGCGCCGGTACGAACCACGGTATCCACGATGTCACGGACCGACTGATCCACCACGCGGTGGTCGTAAGCTTTCAAACGGATGCGAATGCGTTGTGCTGCCATATCAAAAAGGGATTAGTGTGTTTAGGTGCGGGCGGCGGGTTTCGATTTGGCGAGATCCAGAATGGTGTTCAACACGCCGTTAGGAACTTGCTCGAATGTTTTCGGCTCCATCGAGTAGGAGGCACGCCCCTTAGAGAGGGAGCGGCACGCGGTGGCATAGCCAAACATCTCGGCCAGCGGCACCTCGGAATTGATGATCGTCTGACCGTTCTTCGATTCCATACCTTGAATCTTGCCACGGCGGCGGTTGAGATCGCCCATCAAGTCGCCCTGATATTCGTCAGGCGTCGTGACCTCGACCTTCATGATCGGCTCGAGCAGGATGGGACTGGCTTTCCTCACCGCGTCTTTCAACGCGAAGATGCCGGCCATCTTGAACGCCAACTCATTCGAGTCAACTTCGTGGAACGAGCCGTCCACAACGGAAACCTTGATATCGATCATCTGATAGCCGGCATACACGCCGCCCTTGATCGCCTCTTCGATGCCGTCAATAACGGCCGGGACGTATTCCTTCGGAATCGCGCCGCCGACGATGGCGTTCTTGACCTCGACGCCTTTGCCCTTTTCGTTCGGTTCGACGGTGACGCAGGCGTGGCCATATTGACCACGGCCACCGGATTGGCGGATGAACTTGCCTTCGCCTTCAGCCTCGGCGGTAATCGTCTCGCGGTAAGCGATCTGCGGCGCGCCGGCGTTCGCTTGAACGCTGAACTCGCGGAAAAGACGGTCGCGGATAATCTCGAGGTGCAGCTCGCCCATGCCGGCGATGATCAACTGGCCGGTATCCTCGTTGGTGAAGCAGCGGAAAGTCGGATCTTCTTCAGCCAAGCGCTGCAGACCTTCGGACATCTTCTCGCGGTCACCCTTGGTCTTCGGCTCGATGGCCATCGAGATAACCGGCTCGGGGAAGGTCGGCGGCTCGAGCATCACGTCGAAATCTTCGTCGCAAAGAGTGTCACCCGTGGTGATGTTGCGCAGGCCCACCAGCGCGGCGATGTCGCCGGCGTAAGTCGTCTCCACGTCTTTGCGCTCGCTGCCCTGAATAATCAGGACGCGACTCACGCGCTCGCGTCGGCGTGTGCGGGGGTTGTAAATCGTGTCGCCCTTCTTAAGCTTGCCGGAATAAACGCGGAAGAAAACGAGCTTGCCGACGAACGGATCGGTCCAGAGCTTGAACGCGAGCGAGCAGAACTTCTGGTTGTCGTCGCTCGGGACTTCCACCTTGGTATCAGCGCCCGGCTCGTGCCCCTGCGCGGCGGGAATGTCCAGCGGCGACGGAAGATAATCGATGACTGCGTCCACGAGCACTTGCACGCCTTTTTTCTTGAAGGCAGAACCGCAGAGCACGGGAATAAACTCAATCTTGCAGGTCAGGCGGCGAATGGCGGCCTTGAGGGTCACGATGTCAATCGGCTTCTCCTCGAGAATCATCTCGGCAACCACGTCATCCTTGTTGGAGACGGCGTCAATCAAATCAGCGAGCGCGGTCTTGGCCTTTTCTTTCAACTCGGCCGGAATTTCTGAGATTTCGTACTTGAGACCTTCGTTAGAAACATCGCCAGGACCCCAGACGATGACCTTCTGGTTCACGATATCAACGACGCCAGAAAATTCCTCCGCGGCACCGATGGGAAGGAAAATCGGGAATGCATACGCGCCGAGCTTCTTGCGCAGGTCGTTAAGCGCATTATCGAAGTTCGCACCAGTGCGGTCCATCTTGTTGATGAACGCGATACGCGGAACGTTATACTTCGTCGCCTGACGCCAAACTGTCTCGGACTGCGGTTGCACACCCGCCACGGCGCAGAACACTGCGACCGCGCCGTCCAGCACGCGCATGGAGCGCTCCACCTCGGCGGTGAAATCTACGTGGCCGGGGGTATCAATGATGTTGATGCGATTGGCGAGACCAGAGAAGGTCTTATACAGACCTTCTTCGGGCTTCTGAGTCCAGTAGCAAGTCACAGCTGCAGAGGTGATGGTAATACCACGCTCCCTCTCCTGCTCCATCCAGTCGGTCACCGTGTTGCCGTCGTCCACGTCGCCGATCTTGTGGATGAGGCCGGTGTAAAAAAGAATACGCTCAGTGGTCGTCGTCTTGCCGGCGTCAATGTGCGCAGCAATGCCGATGTTCCGCGTCCGCTCCAGCGTGTATTGCCGGTTGGGCGAGTTCACCGATTTAGTTGTTGCTGCTACTTCCATTACAATTTCAAATTTAGACTAAAAGGCCCCGAGCAAACTGACCTCGGGGCGATTCTCTTTAAAACGTTTTATTACCAGCGGAAATGTGCGAATGCCTTGTTAGCCTGTGCCGTCTTATGCACTTCGTCCCGCTTGCGGATCGCGTTGCCCTGCCCTTGATAGGCGTCCATGATTTCCGCGGCGAGGGCGTCCTTCATCGGAATGCCTTTGCGCGCATCGGCGAAATCCACGAGCCAGCGAAGCGCGAGCGAGGCCTGACGGTCGGAGGGAACTTCGAGCGGCACCTGATAGGTGGCACCACCGACGCGGCGGGCTTTCACCTCGAGACGAGGCTTGGCGTTGTCCACGGCCTTCTGCAAAATTTCCAGCGGGATGGATCCGGGATGCTTCTCCGCGAGAGTTTCGAAGGAGCCGTACACGATGCGCTGCGCGAGGCTGCGCTTGCCACCCTTCATGATCGTGCCGATGAGCCGACCGACGAGCACGCTAGCGTACTTGCCATCTGGCCGGACCTGACGTTTGACTGCTTGACGACGACGTGACATAGGTCAGTTCAAAATTACTTCTTAGCCGCCTTCGGGCGTTTCACGCCGTACTTGGAGCGACTCACGCGGCGCTTCTCTACGCCGGCGGCGTCGAGCGTGCCGCGCACGATGTGATAACGGACGCCGGGCAAATCTTTCACGCGGCCGCCGCGCACGAGCACGATTGAGTGCTCCTGCAGATTGTGGCCTTCGTCGGGAATGTACGCGATGATCTCGTATCCATTCGTGAGACGAATCTTGGCGACCTTACGCATCGCCGAGTTCGGCTTCTTCGGCGTGCGGGTCATGACCTGCAAGCAGACGCCACGACGGAACGGCGCATTCTCCAGCGCGGGCGCCTTCGACTTGTACTTCAGTTTGTTCCGGCCTTTTCGGACCAGTTGATTAATAGTCGGCATTTTTCGTTTTGCCTTAAATTCGCCCCGTCTTTTCTGCATTTCCCGACAAACGGGACGCGGATAATAACAAAGGCATTCTCAGTGGCAACAATTTTCTAAAACTTTTTCGCTGCGAATCTGCTTTTTGTTATCCCAACAGCGGTTCGAGGGCCTCTGGCACAGGCGGTTCTTCGAACGGCAACTCCTCGACCAACGGCTTCAGCGTGAGGTCGCGGTGATAATTAAAACCCGATCCAGCCGGAATGATGTGGCCCATGATCACGTTTTCCTTGAACCCGCGCAGCGAGTCCACCTTACCGAGCGTCGCGGCCTCGGTGAGCACACGCGTGGTGTCTTGGAACGACGCAGCCGAGAGGAAGCTGTCGGTCTCCAGCGAGGCTTTCGTGATGCCCAGCAGCACCGGCGAGGCTTCAGCGGGCTTGCCGCCCATTTGCTCGACGCGCTTGTTCTCTTCTTCGAACGCGATGCGGTCAATCTGCTCAGCCCAGAGGAACTGCGTGTCACCCGGCTCCGTGATGCGGACCTTGCGAAGCATCTGGCGCACGATGATCTCGATGTGCTTATCGTTGATCGTCACGCCCTGCAGGCGATAGACCTCCTGCACTTCGTTGACAAGATGCTCCTGCAGTTCCTGCATGCCGCAAATCTCGAGGATCTCGTGCGGAACGACAGGGCCTTCAGTGAGCTGCTGGCCTTTCTTCACGCGGTCGCCCTTGAAGACGATGACGTGCTTCCCGATCGGGATGAGGTGCTCCTCTTCCGCGCCGGTGGCAACATCTCTGACGACGATGCAGCGCTTGCCGCGAACGGCTGTGCCGAAATCCACTTCGCCATCGATCTTGGAAATCTCAGCGGCGTCTTTCGGACGGCGCGCCTCAAACAATTCCGCCACACGCGGCAGACCGCCGGTGATGTCCTTGGTCTTCGAAGATTTACGCGGCGTCTTCGCCATCAGCGTACCGGCGACAATCTTGTCGCTCTCGCCCACGACGATGTGTGCGCCGGCCGGGATGGCGTAGCTGGCAATCGGCTCGCCCTTGTCGCTCGTGATGATGATCTGCGGGTGCAAATCTTCCTTGTGCTCGATGATGACCATCGCCTCTTGGCCGGTGGTCTCGTCCACTTCCTGCTTCATCGTGACACCCTCGATGATGTCGTGGAATTTAACTTTGCCCGCTTTCTCGGAGAGAATGGGGACGTTGTACGGATCCCACTGCACGAAGGTCTCGCCCTTCTTGACCTTGCCGCCATTGGGCACGGAGATGACCGCGCCGATGACGACGTTGTGGTTCTCGATCTCTCGGCCGTCGGCAGAGAGGAGCGAGAGCGATCCGTTCTTGTTGAGCACGATGACGCTGCCGTCCTCGAGCGAAACGGTGCGAAGGTCGTTGTAGCGAAGGGTGCCTTCGTTCTTGGACTTGATTTCCGGCTGTTTGAAAACGCCGGATGCGGTACCACCGATGTGGAAGGTACGCATCGTGAGCTGAGTGCCCGGCTCGCCGATGGACTGCGCGGCGATGATGCCGACAGCCTCGCCGAGCTTGGCTCGGAGGCCGGTGGCAAGGTTGCGACCGTAGCACTTGGCGCAGATGCCGTGGCGGCTTTCGCAGGTGAGCACGGAACGAATCTTGATGCGATCGAGCGAGGCGTTGTCGATTAACTTGGCCTTCGCCTCATCAATCTCTTCGCCTGCCTTGACGATGTAAGTCTTGGGCGAAAGCGGGTCGTGCATGCCTTCGCTTGAAGTGCGGCCGACGAGACGTTCGCTGAGCTTGACGACGACTTCTTCGCCTTCGCGGATTTCAGAGACCCAAATGCCGGAGGTAGTCCCGCAATCCTCTTCTTGGATGATGACGTCCTGTGACACGTCCACGAGCTTGCGCGTCATGTAGCCGGAGTCGGCGGTCTTGAGCGCGGTGTCGGCAAGACCCTTACGGGCGCCGTGCGTGGAGATGAAGTATTCGAGCACCGTGAGGCCTTCACGGAAGTTCGCGAGAATCGGCTTCTCGATGATGTCGCCGGAGGGCTTGGCCATGAGGCCGCGGACGCCAGCGAGCTGACGGACCTGCGCCTTGTTGCCGCGCGCACCGGAATCCACCATCAGGAACACGGGGTTGTACTCGTGCTTGCCCTGGTTCTGCTCGAGCGTCTTGAGCATGACGTTGGCGATCTTGTCGGTGGCGTGCGTCCAGATGTCGACGATCTTGTTGTAGCGTTCGCCGGGAGTGATGACACCCTTGCGGTACTGCTTCTCGACTTCGGCGATTTCCTTCTGAGCCAGCTTGATCTCCTCGTCCTTCTCCTTCGGGATGATCATGTCGTCGATGCCGATGGAGACGCCGGCCTGTGTGGCTTCCTTGAAGCCGACTTCTTTGAGCTTGTCGAGCGAGACGACGGTCTTCTCGTGGCCGCACTGGCGGTAGCAGTTCCAGATCACGTCGCCGAGCTTGCTCTTGCTGACGGGGAAGTTCACGAAACCGAGATCGTCGGGCCAGATCTCGCTGAACACGACGCGGCCGACGGTGGTCTCGATGACTTTCTTCTCGCCGTTACCGTACACGCTCTTCGTGCCGAAATCAGGATTGGCGAGGCGGATGCGGTCGTGCGTCTTCACGGAACCGTCGCCCAGCGCGAAGAAGACCTCGCGCTTCGAGCCGAAGAGGCTCACGTGCTTGGGCTTCCCGTGCAGACCGACAGTGCGCGGTTCGGCGGTGAGATAATAGCAGCCCAACGCGATGTCCTGCGTGGGGGTCATGATCGGCTTGCCGCTGGACGGGCTGAAGATGTTGAGCGGCGCCATCATCAACAGGCGCGCTTCCATCTGGGCCTCGACCGAGAGCGGCACGTGCACGGCCATCTGGTCCCCGTCGAAGTCCGCGTTATAAGCGGTGCAAACGAGCGGGTGAATACGAATCGCTTCGCCTTCGATGAGTGTCGGCTCGAACGCCTGCACGGAGAGACGGTGCAGTGTCGGTGCGCGGTTGAGCAGCACAGGGTGGCCCTTGGTGACTTCCTCAAGGATGTCCCACACTTCAGGCGACTGCTTCTCGATGAGCTTCTTGGCCGAGCGCACAGTGTGCACGTAGCCGAGATCTTTGAGGCGGCGGATGATGAACGGCTCGAAAAGCACGAGCGCCATCTTCTTCGGCAGACCGCACTGGTGCAGCTTGAGCTCAGGCCCGATGACGATGACGGAACGGCCCGAGTAATCCACGCGCTTGCCGAGCAAGTTCTGGCGGAAACGACCCGACTTGCCCTTGAGCATGTCGGAGAGCGATTTGAGCGGGCGATTGCCGGCGCCGGTCACAGCGCGGCCGTGACGGCCGTTGTCGAACAACGCGTCCACCGCTTCCTGCAGCATCCGCTTTTCGTTGCGGATGATGACCTCGGGCGTCTTGAGCTGAAGGAGGTTTTTGAGACGGTTGTTGCGGTTGATGACGCGGCGATAAAGATCGTTGAGATCGGACGTCGCGAAACGGCCACCCTCGAGCGGCACGAGCGGGCGCAGATCCGGCGGAATGACCGGCAGCACGGTGATGATCATCCACTCCGGGCGCGTGTGCGAACTGAGGAAGCCTTGGAAAAGCTTGATGCGCTTGGCAAGCTTCTTGCGGATCTGCTTGCTCTTGGTCTCAGTCATCGCGACCTGCAACAACTCGATGCCCTTCGCGAGTTCGATACGGGCGAGGCCGGCGTGCACGCCTTCGGCGCCCATCTTGGCGACGAACGCTTCGGCGCCGTAGGTCTCTTTCGCTTCGCGGAACTCCGTCTCGGAGAGGAGTTGGTTGACCTTGAGCGGCGTGGAGCCGGGGTCAATGACCATGTAATCTTCGTAATAAATGACGCGCTCGAGGTGGCGGGCGGTCATATCCAGCATGAGGCCGAGGCGGCTCGGCATGCACTTGAAGAACCAGATGTGGCTCGCGGGCACGGAGAGCTCGATATGGCCCATGCGCTCGCGGCGCACCCGCGCCAACGTGACTTCGACGCCGCAACGGTCGCAGACAACGCCCTTATGTTTGATGCGCTTGTACTTGCCGCAGGAGCATTCCCAATCCTTCACAGGACCGAAGATGCGCTCGCAGAAGAGGCCGCCCTTTTCGGGCTTGAACGTGCGGTAGTTGATGGTCTCGGGGTTCTTCACCTCGCCCTTGGACCAAAGGCGGATGTTCTCCGGCGAGGCAACGGTGATGGAGATATAATCCACCAGGTTGACCTTCTCCAGACCGAGCATTTCACGGGCGTTTTCGCGGGAGTTCATTTGGTTTTATTCCAAGTTCAGCACCAAAGTTCAGTTGACCAGAGTTCAGCCGAGCAGACTGTGCGCCTCGGGCGCAGCAGCGACGGTTCCATCGACTGGGCCGGCATAGCCGACCTTCACATCGAGACCAAGTGATTGCATTTCCTTCACGAGCACGTTGAAGGACTCAGGCACACCGGCCTCGAGAGAGTTGTCGCCCTTGACGATGCTCTCGTAGATGCGGGTGCGGCCCTGCACGTCGTCGGACTTGACGGTGAGGAGCTCCTGCAGCGTGTACGCAGCGCCGTAAGCCTGCATCGCCCACACTTCCATTTCGCCGAAGCGCTGGCCGCCGTACTGGGCTTTGCCGCCCAGCGGTTGCTGCGTGACGAGCGAGTACGGACCGACGGCGCGGGCGTGAATCTTGTCCGCAACCAAGTGGCCGAGCTTCATCATATAGATGTAGCCGACGACGATTTCCTGGTCGAACGCGTCGCCTGTACGGCCGTCGTGCAGGATGGCTTTGGCGTTTTCCGGCAGCTTGGCTTCCTTGAGGTAGCCGCGGATTTCCTTCTCCTTGATGCCGTCAAAGACTGGCGTCGCGAAGCGCAGACCGAGCAGCTTAGCCGCCCAGCCGAGGTGAGTCTCGAGCACCTGACCGACGTTCATGCGCGAAGGCACGCCGAGCGGGTTCAGCACGATGTCCACAGGAGTGCCGTCCGGGAGGAACGGCATGTCTTCCTCAGCAACGATCTTGGCGACGACGCCCTTGTTGCCGTGGCGGCCGGCCATCTTATCGCCGACCGAGAGCTTGCGCTTGGAGGCGATGTAGACCTTGACCTGCTTGATGATGCCGGGGTCGACTTCATCGCCGGCCTGGGCGCGTTCGACCTCTTCGGCGTAGTGCATTTGAAGTTCGTCGAACTTCTTTTTGAAGGTGCCGATGATCTCGTTGATCTTGTTACGGATCGGCGAAGGATCAATCGCGATGCGGTCATAAACGCTGGCGAGCTTGCGCAGGAGCGTCTTGGTGATCTTGCGGTTGGCGGGGATGATGACCTCGCCGGACTCGCTGTTCACGACGTCGAGCGGGATCTTCTCCCCTAGCAGGATGTTCGAGAGAGCTTCAGTGAGCTGCTCCTGTAAGTCGCCGAGCTTCTTCTGGTGTTCTTCGTCAACGTGCTTCTTGTGCTTCTTGTCGACGGAGGACTTGGTCTCTTTCTCGGTCTCCTTCTTGGCGGAAACCTTGACGTCCATCACGATGCCGTAAGTGCCGGAGGGAACCTTGAGCGACGTATCTTTCACGTCGGCGGCTTTCTCGCCGAAGATGGCGCGGAGCAAGCGCTCTTCCGGCGCGAGTTCCGTCTCCGACTTCGGGGTGATTTTGCCGACGAGGATGTCGCCGGGCTTCACTTCAGCACCGATGCGAATCACGCCGTCAGGTCCGAGGTTTTTGAGAGCCTCTTCGCCGAGGTTCGGGATGTCGCGAGTGATTTCCTCGGGCCCGAGCTTGGTATCGCGGGCGCCGCAATCGAACTCATCGATGTGAATCGAGGTGAAGATATCTTCCTTCGACACACGTTGGCTGATGAGGATGGCGTCCTCGAAGTTGTAACCGTTCCACGGCATGAACGCGACGAGCACGTTGCGGCCGAGCGCGAGCTCGCCGTCCTGCGTGGAGGGTCCGTCGGCGATGATCTGGCCCTTCTTCACGTGGTCGCCCTTCGCAACCAGAATCTTCTGGTTGATGCAGGTGGCCGCGTTGGAACGCATGAATTTGCGCACCGGATAGATCCACACGTCGTTCTCGGGATCGTGCTTGATTTTCTTTTTGCCCTCGGGCAGGTGGCCGTCCTTGGTGATGATGATCTGGTTGCCGGTGACGGAAGCGACCTTGCCAGCCTCATCGGCCACGAGCACAGCGCGGGAATCGCGAGCGACGCGGGCTTCGAGACCGGTGGCGACGAGCGGTGCTTCGCTGATGAGCAACGGCACAGCTTGGCGCTGCATGTTTGAGCCCATCAACGCGCGGTTCGCGTCATCGTGCTCGAGGAACGGAATCAGACCGGCAGCCACGGAAACGAGCTGCTTCGGCGAGACGTCCATGTAATCCACTTCCTTCGGATCAACGTCCACGAAGTCGCCCTTGCGGCGGCAGGTGACGCGGTCGGTCGTGAAGTTACCCTTGTCATCAATGGCCGCATTGGCCTGGGCGACGGTGAAGTTCTCTTCGCGATCGCCGGTGAGATAATCGATATGCGCCGTGACACGGCCCTTCTCGACTTTGCGATACGGCGTCTCGATGAAGCCGAAATCGTTCACGCGGGCGAAAGTCGCCAGCGATGCGATGAGGCCGATGTTCGGGCCTTCCGGCGTTTCAATGGGGCAGATGCGGCCGTAGTGAGACGGATGCACGTCGCGGACTTCGAAGCCGGCACGGTCGCGAGAGAGACCCCCAGGTCCAAGCGCCGACAAGCGGCGTTTGTGGGTTAGCTCGGCGAGTGGGTTAATCTGGTCCATGAACTGGCTCAACTGGCTGCGTCCGAAGAAATCGCGGACCACGGCCGAGAGCGCTTTGGGATTGATGAGCTTTGCGGGCGTCATCGTATCGACCTCTTGATCGAAGAGCGTCATGCGCTCCTTGACGAGGCGTTCGGTGCGGGCGAGGCCGACACGGCACTGGTTGGCGAGCAATTCGCCCACGGTGCGGATGCGGCGGCTGCCGAGGTGATCAATGTCATCCACGCTGCCGGTGCCCTTTTTGAGCTTGAGCAGATACTTGGTGGCCTCGACGAGATCCTGCTTGGTCAGAACGCGGGCTTCGGTCTTGTCATGATAACCGAGCTTCTGGCCGATCTTGTAACGGCCGACACGACCGAGGTCGTAACGCTTCGGATCAAAGAAGAGACGCTTGATGAGCGCGCGCGCGTTCGCTGCAGTCGGCGGATCACCCGGGCGCAGACGGCGGTAAATATCCTTGAGGGCCTCGTCCTCGTTCTTGGTCGGATCTTTCTTGAGGCACTTGATGATGATGCCGTCGTCCACCGAAGTGTCCACGACACGAATCTTGTTCACGCCCAACTCCCCGATCTGCTTGAGCACAGCCTTGGAAAGCGGCTCGAAAGCGCGAGCGACGACGAGGTTCTTCTCCTTATCCACCGCGTCCTCGATGAGCACTTTGTTCTGGATGCTCTCGAGTTGCTCAGCCTGCTTGAGGGAGAGCTCTTCGACGGTGTAGAAAAGTTTGAGGACCTCAGCGTCCGTGCCTTTGCCGTCGTCGAGGAAGCTCAGCGCGCGGAACAAGGTCGTCGTGAGAAATTTGCGGCGGCGCTTCTTGCGATCCAGATACACGTAGAGCAAGTCGCTCGTGTCGAACTGCGCCTCGTACCACGAGCCGCGGTCGGGGATAATGCGGAAGCTGTGAAGCATCTTGCCGTTCGGATGCTGCGTGGCCTCGAAAGCGAGACCGGGCGAACGGTGAAGCTGGCTGACGATGACACGCTCGGCGCCGTTGATGACGAACGTGCCCTGCGGGGTCATCAGCGGCAGTTCGCCCATGAACACCTTCTCTTCTTTGATGCCACGCGGCTCCTTGAGCTGGAAGGTCACATAGAGCGGCGCGCCGTAAGTCACATCCTCGCGAATCGATTCGAGCCAGTCGAACTTGGGCGCGCCGATTTCGTAGCTGGCAAAATTAAGCGTGGTCTTGCCATCGTAACTCTCGATGGGAAAAACCTCGGTGAACACGGCCTGCAGGCCGAGGTTCTTGCGGCGGGAAGGAGGGGTATCGAGTTGGAGAAAATCACGGTACGAGTTGGTCTGCAACTCGATCATGTTCGGGGGGGCAATCGGTTCCTTGATCTTGCCGAAGTTAATCCGCTCAACAGTTTTCGATGACATATTGACCTTTTTCGGGCTCCCGCTCGGCCACCTGCCGGGCTCTCTTTTCTACAGTCGACAAGACGGCTGCTGTTCCGGCTTCCTTCCAGAACAGTCACCGCCAAAACAAATTTTCTAAAACACAGGAACGCTCTTGGCCGTTCCCCCTCCTCGCAAACGGCGAGGAAGTTCCGGGTGGCGGGCGCAAGACGCCCGCCACCCAGCCTTCACTCCAAAACTACTTGAGTTCGACCTTCGCGCCCGCTTCCTCGAGCTTCTTCTTGGCGGCGTCGGATTCGTCCTTCTTCGCGCCTTCGAGGATCGGCTTGGGCGCGCCCTCGACGAGGGCTTTCGCCTCGGCAAGACCGAGTCCGGCCTTGACCTCGCGGACGGCTTTGATTACGGAAATCTTCTTGTCCGCCGGCACAGAGACGAGAATCACGTCGAACGTGTCCTTGACTTCAGCGGCAGGAGCGGCGGCACCAGCGGCGGCGGCAGCGACCGGCGCAGCGGCGGAAACGCCCCACTTTGTCTCAAGCTGTTTCACCAAGTCCACGGTCTCGAGGACGGTCAACTTGCTCAGTTCTTCTACCAGTTTTGCGATGTCAGACATATTATCTTTCGTCTCGTCGTCACCGCGGCCGCGGCGAATTGGTCCACTGCCCGTGGACCGACGATTTACTGTTTGTTGTTGTTTGGTTTCTCCGACACCGCCATCCAAGGCAGTCCCGAAATTGGTTTGGTTTACTGCGCCGGCTCTTTGTCCACGCGGGCCTGTAGCACGCGGGCGAGCTGGGCAGCGGGAGCCTGAAAGAGACCCAGCAGCTTGCCGCGAAGCTGATCGAGGGTGGGGAGATCAGCGTAAGCGATAACCTCCGGCTGTTCGAGGCGCTGGTTACCGAGATAACCGAACTTGATCTTCGGCTTATCGAACTCGGATTGGAAGGTCTTGACGGCCTTCGCGGCAGCGAAGAAATCCTTCTTGCCGGTGACGACGGCAACCTGGCCGGCGAGAGAGTCATTCAATTCACCAATGCCCGCCTCTTTGGCGGCCACGCGGAAGATGGAATTCTTCACGACGTGAACTTCAGCACCAGCCTTGATGAGGCGTTTGCGAAGCTCGGTGAACTGGCCGACCGTCAGGCCGGTGTAATCGGTGATGATGAAAAACGGCGAGGCATTAAGCCGGGCGACGTATTCGGTGGTGATGAGTTTCTTTTCGGCGCGCATGAGAGTGTCTCCAGTTCGGATTAAGTGGTTTGGTACGCGCGCGTGTCCACGCGAACGGCGGGGCTCATCGTGGCCGAGATGGCGCAGTTCCTGATGAACACGCCCTTGACGCTCGAGGGACGGGCTTTGGCAATGGCCTCGATCACCGCGAGCGCGTTCTCCTCGATTTGCACGGGGGTGAAGCTGACCTTGCCGACGGGCACGTGGATGTTGCCGGCCTTGTCCACCTTGAATTCAACGCGGCCGGCCTTAACTTCTCTCACAGCCTTGGCGGTGTCTTCGGTCACGGTGCCGGTCTTCGGGTTGGGCATCAGACCGCGAGGTCCGAGCACCTTGCCGAGTTTACGCACCTCGACCATCGCGTCGGGCGTGGCGATGGCGATATCAAAATCAGTCCAGCCGTCGGCGCACTTCTTGATCATGTCCTCGAAGCCGACGAATTCAGCGCCGGCGGCCGTGGCGGCATCCGCTGCTGCAGCTTTCGCGAAGACGAGCACGCGCACGTTCTTGCCGCTGCCGTGAGGGAGCGGAACGGTGCCGCGGACCATCTGGTCCGAGTGCTTCGGGTCCACGCCGAGACGGAAGGCGAGGTCAACGGTCTCGTTGAATTTCGTCTTCGGGAACTTGCCGAGCAGGGCGACGGCGTCGGTAATCGGATAGTGCTTCGAGCTGTCCACCAACTCGAGGGCTTTTTTGTAGCGTTTGCTTGGCATTGTATGGGTGCGGTGCAATCGGGCTTTTTGACGGCCCTCCCGCGGTTTTGTTTACTTACTAGTCGAGAACTACGATGCCCATGCTGCGGGCGGTGCCGGAGATGACGCGGAAGGCGGCCTCCTCGTTCGTGGAATTCATGTCCGCGAGCTTGATCTTGACGATGTCGAGCACCTGCTTGCGGGTCACCGTGCCGACCTTTTCCTTGTTCGGCGTCTTGGAGCCGGAAGCAATGCCCGCGGCTTTCTTGAGCAAAACCGCTGCCGGCGGGCTCTTGGTGATGAAGGTGAAGGACTTGTCCTGATAGACAGAGATAACGGCCGGGATGATCAGGCCAGCCTGATCCTTCGTGCGGGCATTGAACTCTTTGCAGAACGCCATGATGTTGACGCCGTGCTGACCGAGCGCGGGGCCGACCGGCGGGGCGGGGTTCGCCTGCCCAGCTGGGATCTGAAGTTTGATTTCGCCGATTTTCTTCTTAGCCATAACAACGTTTCCTTAAGCTTTCTCGATCTGCCAGTACTCGAGCTCGACCGGCGTATTGCGGCCGAAAATGTTGACTGAAACCTTGAGCTTGCCCTTCTCGGGATCGATCTCCTCGATGAGGCCGCTGAAACTGATGAAGGGGCCGTCGTTGATCTTGACGTTTTCGCCCACAGCAAAATGCATCTTGGGCTTCTCGCCCTCATCGCTCTCGGCGATCTGCGCCTTGATGCTGGCCATCTCATCTTCCGATGTCGGAGAAGGACGGTCGCCACCGACGAAACCGATGATGCCCTGCGTCTCGCGAATAAAATACCACGGCTTCTCGATGATGCGCTTGTTCTCGTCCAGCAGCGCGATGTCGATGAAAACGTAACCCGGATAAAGTTTGCGGTTGGTGACGGTCTTTTTGCCGGCACGCACCTCGGCCACCTTCTCCATCGGCACGAGGACTTCCTTGATGTACTCGCCCATCTCCTCAGCCTTGAGACGCTTCTCGATGCTGTCTTTGACCTTCTGCTCCTGACCGGCAAGCGTGTGAATGACAAACCATTGGCTATGCATAGGAATGGGTGCGGTCAAAGGTTAGCGCCGAGCAACAAATCCCACACGCCGAAGCGCACGAGTA
Organism: Akkermansia muciniphila; assembly: GCA_945860945.1. Lineage (GTDB taxonomy): Bacteria > Verrucomicrobiota > Verrucomicrobiia > Limisphaerales > SIAT01 > SIAT01. The sequence goes on along the minus strand of CAMASG010000003.1, from coordinate 50,088 downwards.
GGTCGGCCAGCACGGTGAAAGCACCGAGGAGCAGGATGGTGAATAGTACGACGACAGTGTGGTCCTTCAGTTCTTCCATCGTCGGCCACGAGCACTTGCGAAGCTCTTCACGGGTTTCGAGCACGAAGTCGCGCACGCGGGTGAGATAACCCATCCGCCAAAGAATTCCGAACCCGGTCGCGAGTGCCGCGACCCAGAGGTACGTGCTGTATTTGCTAAGCGTTTCCATTTTCGCGTTTGGCGGAGGGGGAGGGATTCGAACCCCCGGTGAGCGTTAGCCCACAGCGGTTTTCAAGACCGCCGCATTAGACCACTCTGCCACCCCTCCGTGGGTGAATTGTGATTGGCACGGCGTGAGGGAGTCGAACCCCCAACCAACGGTTTTGGAGACCGCTACTCTGCCAATTGAGCTAACGCCGTTGCCTGTCACTGACGGAGGTCCTGTTGGTTTCGTGTCTGTTTGTTTTAGACGAAAAATCGGGGCGGAGGTTTCGCGCCTCCGCGCCCGAACAATTTTTCCTTGAATTAGCCAGGAATGATGTCGCTCACGCGGCCGGCACCAATGGTGCGGCCACCTTCGCGGATGGCGAAACGGAGACCCTTTTCCATCGCCACTGGCGTGTGCAATTCAATCTCGACCGAGACGTTGTCGCCCGGCATCACCATCTCGACGCCTTCCGGCAGCTTGACGGTGCCGGTGATGTCCGAGGTGCGGAAGTAGAACTGCGGACGGTAGTTGGCGAAGAACGGCGTGTGACGGCCACCCTCATCCTTGGTCAGCACATAGACCTCCGCCTTGAATTTCTTGTAGGCCAGAACGGAACCGGGCTTCGCGAGCACCATGCCGCGTTCCACGTCTTCCTTCTTGGTACCCCGCAGCAGCACGCCGACGTTGTCGCCAGCCTGGGTGAAGTCGAGCAGCTTGCGGAACATTTCGATGTCCGTCGCCGTCGTCTTGCGAGTGTCTTTGATGCCGACGATCTCGACTTCTTCCATCTTCTTGAGAACACCACGCTCAACACGACCGGTCACAACGGTACCGCGGCCTTCAATGTTGAACACGTCCTCGATGCACATGAGGAACGGCTTGTCGCCCTCGCGGACGGGTTCGGGGATGAAAGAGTCGCAAGCATCGAGCAAGTCGGCGATCGCCTTCTCGCCCTCGGGCGTGCCAGCCATAGCGGCAGTGGCGCTACCGCGGATGATCGGGGTTGTGTCGCCCGGGAATTGATACTTGGTGAGCAGGTCGCGAAGCTCCATCTCGATGAGTTCGAGCAAGTCGGCATCCGCGAGATCCACCTTGTTGAGGAACACCACGATGCTCGGCACACCGACCTGACGAGCGAGCAGAACGTGCTCACGGGTCTGAGGCATCGGGCCGTCAGCGGCGGATACGACGAGGATGGCACCGTCCATCTGGGCCGCGCCGGTGATCATGTTCTTCACGTAATCGGCGTGGCCGGGGCAGTCGACGTGCGCGTAGTGACGCTTCGGACTCTCGTACTCGACGTGCGAGACGGCGATAGTCACCGTCTTGGTGTCGTCACGGACAGTGCCACCCTTGGTGATGTCCGCGTAAGAGATTGCCGGAGCCATGCCCTTACGATTCTGCACCGCGACAATGGAGGCGGTAAGAGTCGATTTGCCGTGGTCGACGTGACCAATCGTGCCGATGTTCACGTGGGGCTTAGTCCGTTGAAAGCTTTCCTTTGCCATGACGTTTTCCTATTTCCTAGTTTTGTTGTTTTCTATCTCACCACTACACAAATGGAGCCCATGATCAGGCTTGAACTGATGACCTCGTCCTTACCAAGGACGTGCTCTACCAACTGAGCTACATGGGCATCGGCTAATTTCAATCCCTTTTCAAAGGGACAAAAAACCCCGAAGGCCCGCTCATCTTCTTTTTTCGAAGACCACAGACCCGAGGTTCTTTTTAATTTTCTACCGCGCTACGCACTACAACTGACGGGCGTGAAATTAGCTGGTCGGCTACCGCCGTCAATATCTTTTTTAAGAAAAGTGTTCAACGCTTGCCCTTCCACTCCACTTTGGGCGGCTCCGGCAATCCCTGCGCTCGGAGCGCGGTGCGAAAGTGCATCTTCCCCACGCGAGCCAAAACCGACGCGCCATGACGCTCGAAGAATGCTTTCGCCGCCGCGTCCACCGCAGCCGACGCTCCTTTCGGGAATTCCACCCCGTACTCCTTCTTCAGCTTCGCCAATCCCATAACAAACTCGTTCCGAGCCAAAATCGACGCCGCCGCTACTGCCACGTCACTCTCCGCCTTGTGCCGTTGGATAATCTTCAGCTTGACCCCACGCGCCTTCGCCGCGCGTGCAATCGTCGTCTCCGTCGCGGCGAACTGGTCAACAATCGCATGCTCCGGCGGCGGCACCAATCGGCGTGAAGGCCCGAGCAGACCGAGGATGGAGCTGACGTGGCCTTTCGCCAGAAGTGGATTCAAACTGCGCTCCTCGGCGTAACGCTGGTTGTAATTCGTCCCGCCCAGCGCCAGCACCTCGCATTCGCAGCCGGGCGTGTCGCGGATCAGCTCCGCCAACTCCGCGATGCGCCGGTCGCTCCCGATGTTCTTCGAATCCTGGATACCCGCGTCCTTCCACGCCCGCACCACCGCCTCGTTCACATACACAGCAGCGACGCACAGCGGCCCGAAGAAATCGCCCTTGCCCGATTCATCCACACCGATACGCGGCGTGAACATCTCCGGATGCAACACCTCCTCGTAGCCCAACTCCGCGCGCTTGAGGATCTCCGGCTCCAACGTGAATTCGATAAACTCAGCCGTCCCCTTCCCCTGCGCCACCAGCTTGCCGCTCTCGTAAAAGACCACGCCCACCCCATCCTTCTTCGCGGCGAACCGCGCATACGGCATCGCGCGAAACTCCCAACCGCGATCGCGCAGCAGCGCCTCCAACTCGCCCGCTTGGGCGTCCGTCAGCTTGCCTGTGTATAAAGTCAGCGGTTTCACAAAGTGCGTGCCATCGTAGGCGCTTCCCCTATTCTCCGCAACCGTGCGCAGTGGAAAAACAGGCGGAGTCACACCAGCGACCGCCTCGCCCAGTAAATCTAAGAGTCAGCGACTGGTCTCCGCGTTGCTCGCGTGGTTCGCCACCAGCGCGCGCGATCTCCCGTGGCGCCGCACCCGCGATCCGTACGCCATTTGGATTTCCGAAATCATGCTCCAGCAGACGCAGGTGAAAACCGTCATCCCGTATTGGAACCGCTGGATGACAGCGCTACCGAACGTGAAATCCCTCGCCGCGGCCGCGCCTCAAACGGTGCTCAAACTCTGGGAAGGCCTCGGCTACTACACTCGCGCGAGGAACCTGCAACGCGCTGCGCAGTTGATCACGACGCAACACAACGGCCGTTTCCCAGAAACCTTCGACGCCATTCTCACCCTGCCTGGCGTGGGTCGCTACACCGCTGGCGCCATCAGCAGCATCGCCTTCAATCAACCCGCACCGATTCTCGATGGCAACGTCATCCGCGTCATCACACGCCTCTTCGACATCGCCGCGAACCCGAAGAAAAAAGCAGTCAACGAACAACTCTGGACGCTCGCGCGCGAACTCGTCGAAACAGCTCACAACCTTCCAGAACAGTGCGCAGACAACCTGCCGCGTTGCTCGCACTTGAACCAATCGCTCATGGAATTGGGCGCGCTCATTTGCACGCCGCAGAACCCGCATTGTGGGGAATGTCCCGTGCAACTCGACTGTGCCGCGCACCGCGCAGGTCGCGCCGCAGAGTTACCGAACCTCCGTCCGCGCACGAAAGCCACAGCGCGGCGAGTCATCGCCTTCGTCATCGAACACAACGGCCGGCTTCTCGTCCGACAGCGCCCGACTGCCGCGGTGAACGCACATCTCTGGGAATTCCCGAACGCCGAAGTCGGCCACAATCCCGCCGCCATCACGCACGCCGACTCTCGTGATTCACTCGCGCAATTCGCCCGCGAACAACTCGGTCTCCCTCTCACGAATTTCGCGCCGCTCATCACCATGCGCCACTCAATCACGCGCTACCGCATCACACTCGAGGCGCACCGCGCACGATGGACAGGGAAAAGTAACGCGGCGAAAAATGCCGGACGCTGGCTGACCGTGGAAGAGTTGCACGCGCTGGCCTTCACCAGTGCGCATCGGAAGATTTTGAAACACCTGCAGACGACCGCCGTTACTTGCTGACCGGCACGGCGTCCACCTCGATGCGATTGCCGCCAATCACCGCACGCCCCTGCACTCGCGGCGCGCCCACAGGCGATTGCTGCGATTGCTGCTTGGCATCTTTGTTTGAACGCGACAACTGATTCGTCGTGTCCTTGAACGCCGCGCCTTTCAGCTCCAGCCCCTGGGTTTGATAATTCTGATAATTCCCCTCGAACACCACGCGCTGGCGCAGGCTGCGGTTCGTTCCGACGACTTGGAAATTGAACCCGTCGTTCAACGACTTGGCCTGCTCTTGGTCCAACTGCAACGCGCGATCCAACTCCTCGCGTTTGGCCGGCACATTCTGAACATCTTTGCGCCGAGTGTCGGGCGCGAGCTTGCGCCCCACCTCACCAGCCACGTTGCCGAGATAGATCGAGCCATCTCCATCCACTACGCGCACCACATTACCTTCGCGCTCGAGTTGAAAATTCACTAGCACACGCGGCTCGCCCGGCGCGTTCAGGTTGCGCCGATAAGCCTGATCCCGCGGGGCTGACTGCGAGAAATTCTGTTGCAAGCGCGACATCGCCTGCCCCTCTGCGTTCGCCTCCCCCAACTTCTGTTTCGACTCCGCGAGGCCCGCGACAAGACCCGCCTGAACCGGACTGGACGCTGCCGGCGCAACCGGCGTAATCGATCCGCCCAGCGCAGCGGCTTTCTTCGCGGCCATCAAATTTTTGTTCGGCTCAATGAGTGCGTCCGCCTTCGTCGCGCTTTCTTTTTCTTTGACGGCCACCGAAGTCGCAACGGCCGACGGTGCTTTATCCAATTTACCCGAAGCAGTCGCGAGCGGTTCGCCGGTCGCGCTGCGCATAGCGGCGCGACTCGTCAGACGCACCTTCGGATTACTGGTGGAACTGCTGTCGGCCGGCGCCGGGGCAGATGCGGACTCGGTTGGCTGCGCGGACGCTTTTGCCAAACTGGACGCGGCGCCACCGCCCGCTCCCGCGGAGGCCACGCCATCCAGTTTCGGCGGCGCAGTCGGAGCGATCGGCGCGTTAGCCGCTGGTGTCGCAGTCGCGACGGTGTTGGCGAGTGTGGATTCACCGGCCGCTTTCCGCGTCGGAATAGTCCACGTGAGAACGCTCTCGGTTTCCGAAGATTTCTCCAATTTTAAAATCTCACCAACAGGCTTCGGTGTGCCAGCAAACTGGGCAGGCTTGGTGCGCGGCGCGTCACTGATAATGACACCGAGCACGGCGGCGACAACCCCCACCGCAGCCAGCGCAAGCGCGTTGAATGCCCATCGACCAAACAACCCGCCGCTCTCCATTGGCACCGCGGCGCTCGCGGTGGAAGTGGCGAAGGCGGCGTCCTTCGCAAGGTGGGTGCGCGCAACTTCGGACTGCAGCAGGCGGCGCGTGGCGGGATGCAGCTCGGGCTTGCTCTGCGCAGCCTCGGCTCGGCGCTGTTGCGCGTAGGCTTTGAGCCACTGTTCACCCTGATTTTGAGGTTCGTTAGTCATCTCCAGCTATCGGTTGGACGGCAAACCGTCGATTTTCTCCCGCAAAAAAACGCGGCGCAGCGCGGCCTCGAATTTGTCGCGGCATTTGCTGAGGCGCGAACTGACTGTCTTCTCGTTCAAATCGAGCGCGACGCTGATCTCTTTGTAATCAAGGTCGGCGAAGTAGCGGAGCTCGAGAATTTCCTGACACGGACCGCCCAATTCCTCGAGCGCCTGCCCGACGAATTTCCACTGCTCGGCGCGGAGCAGCGCGACATCCGGCGAGGGGAGCGGGCTAGCGGGGTCGATGGCTGGCGTGTCTTCGCCCGGCTCAGGATGGAGCGAGAGTAGCGTCTGGCCACCGCCGCGTTTCTCGGCGGATTGTTTGGAACGGTAATCGCGCGCTTTGTTTGCAGCGATGCGGAAGATCCACGTCTGAAGCTGGCTGCGGCGGTTGAAATTAGCGAGGTGCTTGATGACGGAGAGGAAGGCTTCTTGGCAAACTTCCTCGGCATCCTCGGGCGTGAAACTCGGCGCGAGCTGCAGCACGAAGCGGCCGGTCGCCGAGTAATGGCGGTCGAACACCTCATCCCACGCCGCCGCCTCACCCCGCAGGCAGCGCGTAATCAATGCGTTCTCATCCAGTCCGGTCACAAAGTCAGATTCATCGAGCTTAGCCGGACGCGCCGAAGAATCCAGCCTTTCCCTCGCGCGGCGGAAATATCCGTGGGAGTTTTCGCGGGCGGCGTGCCGTCTCACGTTTGGCCGGAAGGGATTTCTCGCGGCCACTTTGAACTGGCAAACGGAAGTTGAACTGATAAAAAGCCCATCCATCGCGCCCCTGCTGACCGGAAGCGCGGATTGATTTACCCAACCCCTTTATGAAGCGATCCAACCTCATCAGCAAAACCATCCATCGCGCCCTCCTCGCTGCATCCGCGCTCCTGTTATTATCTCTCGCCGCGCCATTGTACGCGCAGCCGGCGCCGGCCGGCGCCACGAATGCCACCGCTGCCGCCGAGGTCGTCACCATCCACTCCGTGCGCTACGAAGGGACGCTCGGCGAGAGCGATGCCCGTTTCGCCACGAGCATCGAGGTCGAGTCCACCGCCGCCCGCGAGCGTGTGCTGCCGCTTTTCAGTGGCAACGTGGCCGTGCTCGCCGCGCCGGGCGCCTTCCCCGACGGCCTGCGCCTCATCCGCACCGGCCAGGAATACCACCTCGTCATCAGCAAGCCGGGCCGTTATCAGGCCAAGTTCGAACTGGCCGCGAAGGTTTCCAAGCTCGAGCCGTGGCGCTCCGCGAGTTTCACGGGCCCTGCCTCCGCCATCGCGGCCATCACGGCGAAGGCCGCCGGCGGAATGGAAGTGCAGCTTCTCTCCGGCACCACGCAGCCCGCCGCCGATAAATCCACCGTGCGCGGTTTTCTCGGTGCGGACCGGCTCGTCTCGCTGCGTTGGCAGAGCAAAGCGGCCGAGGAAGCGCGCAAAGCGCTGCTCATCGCCGAGACCGCCGCGAGCGTGCACGTCACGCCGAGCGTCGCGAAATACACCACGCAGCTCCGCTACGAAATCGTGCAAGGCAAGTTGACGAACCTCACCGTCGCGCTTCCGTCCACGCAGGCGATCATCAAATTACAGGGCGAACAAATCCGCGATTGGCGGGTGAAAGCCGAGAACGGTCGGCAGACGCTCACCATCGATTTCATCAAGCCGGTTGAGAAAAATTACGCTCTCACCCTCTTCACCGAACAAGCCATCGAAGGCGCGACCGCCGCCATCGTCCCCGCGCAACCGCTCGAGACCGAACGCGAGAACGGCACCCTCTCCGTCACCGCCGAGGATGTACTGGTGGAGACCGATACCGCGACCGGTTTGCGCCAGATGAACGCCGCCGCGGGCGCTGTGGCCGCGTGGCAATTCTTCGGACGCCAAAATCTTTCGCTCGCTCTCAAGCTCCGCAAGATCGACCCCGTCGTGAATCTCGCCAACCGCGCCTCCGTGCGCCTCGAGGAATCGCGCCTGCTCGTCTCGCATTCGCTCGGGCTCAACGTGGAGAAGGCCGGCATCTACTCGCTCGAGTTCGCGCCGCAGACCAACTTCGTCGTCGCCAGCGTCACCGGCGAAGGCATCGAGGATTGGAAGGCCGTCGGCGGTAAGCTCACCGTGAATTTCGCGCGCCGCGTGCTCGGCCGTCGCCAGATTGAAGTGCAGCTCGAGCAGGCGCTCAAAACGTTCCCCGAATCCTTCACCGTCACCGCGCTTCGCGCCACCGGTGCGGTGAAGGAGACTTCGCAAATCGGCGCCGCTGCCGCCGCGGGCATCCAGCTCAAGACCGGCGCGCTCATCGGCGCACGGGAAGTGCCCGTCAGCAACGTCGGCCTGCGCGCGGGTGAATCGCTCGCGTACACCGCCGAGCAGCCCGATTGGTCGCTCAAACTCGGCGCGGAGAAGCTTCCCGCGCGTGTCACGGCGGAGGTTTTCAATCTCGTCACCATCGGCGACGGCCTACTCGGTGGCAGCGCCACCATCCGCTACGGCATCCTCAATCAAGGTGTGCAGGAGTTCAAGGTGCGTGTCCCGCTCGCGTGGAAGAACGTCGAGTTCACCGGCCCGAACATCCGCCGCAAAGAATCCGCTGCTGTCGGGACGAACACCATCAGCGCTGATTGGACCGTCAGTTTGCAGGAAAAAGCGTGGGGCGGTTACACGCTCGTCATCACTTACGACGCCCAGTTCGATCCCCACAAAGCCACGCTGCCCGTCGGCGGCGTGCACGTGCTCGGCGTGGACCGCGAGGCCGGTGCCGTGGCCATCACCAGCGCTGCCAACCTCGAGCTGAAGCCCTTGAAAATGGAATCCCTCCGGCGCGTGGATGAAGCCGAGCTTTCCGCCAACGACCGCGCGCTCATCGCCCGCCCCGTGCTTCTCGCCTATCAATACGAAGGCGCGAAATACGACCTCGCGGTGGCCGTCACGCGCTTCACCGAATTGCCCGTGCTCGCCGCCGTGGCCGACCGCACCCAGCTCACGACCGTTCTCACCGAGCAAGGCCAGATGCTCACGCAGGCGTCGTTCATGGTGAAAAATAACGACAAACAATTCCAGCGTTTCACGTTGCCGCCCGGCGCCGTTTTCTGGAGCGCTTACGTGAACAACCAGCCGGCCAAGATTGAAAAAGAAGGCGACACGTATCTCGTGCCGCTGCCGCGCGGCGCGAACCGCAACGAGACCATCGCCGTGGATCTCGTCTATGCGCAGAACACCACACCGCTCGACCGCCGTGGCATCACCGGTTTCTTCCCCGTGAAGGTCGCTCTCGCCGCGCCGACCAACGACGTGCCCAACACCTACAATGAGTGGGAGCTTTACATCCCCGCCAACCAGCGCCTCGGCGCCTTCGACGGCAATATGATTGTCGCTCGCGGCACCACCTACGGCTGGCGCGATGCGTGGAACGAGTGCCGCGCCTACTATCGCCGACACGCCTCCGAGTTCATCGCGCTCGCTGCGGTTCTCATCGCACTCGCTGTGGTTCTGTACGGCATCATCACCGCCGTCCAACGCGGTTGGCGCGCCGCCGCGCGCGTGGCCGTCACCGCACTCGTCTTGCTCGTGCTTTCCGGAATGCTTCTGCCCACGCTCAGCAGCTATAAATACGCGGCCTCGAGAACCAGCGGCGAAGTCAGCAATCCCACAGGCCTCGACCTCTACGACGCCGCCGCTGGAGAAGGTGAGCGCCTCGAAGCCAAAGTCGCGAACGGCGATCGCATGGATCGTTTCGAGCGCCTGCCCGATGCAAATTCACCAGCCGAAAGGCCCGCCGACAGGCAACAGCAACTCGGACAAAAAGGGGAGCCCATGCGCGAAAGCGATCAGCCCTCTTCTTCCGCCACCGCTTCGCGGGTTTCCCCCGCTAAGAAATCACCGCCGCCGCTGCCTCAGGCTCAGGCGGCAACACCAGGTTCCCAGCCGCCCATGAGCGGCCCCGGCACTTCCGTCACTGGCGGTGCGCTCGCCGCCGTCGTTCTTCCGAGCAACCAACAGCCGAGCCAACCGCAGGGCGGCATGGGCACGGTGCGCGGTGTGGATGGCCGCGCGGGCGGCGGCGGCGGCGCCGGTTGGGGTTCTGTCGCTGGTGGTGACAAGGGCGAAGGCGCGGCGATGGCTGCCGGCATCCGGCCGATTCGCGTCGAGATTCCGCGCAGCGGCCAACGCATCGTTTTCACGAAGGCGCTCAACGTGAACCGCGAACCGCTCCGCATCGAAGCGCTCGCGATGGAGACGCAAAAGTTCAGCATCCTCCGCGCGCTCGCACAGGTCGCCGCGTTCCTCGCCGGCCTGTTCCTGCTCTGGAAACAATATCAGCAGGTGCACCGCGATACCTTCCGCATCACGGGTGGTCTCGCGCTCGTGCTCGGTTCGATCGCTTACTTCCTGCTCTCGCAGCGTCTGCTCGGCGACGCACTCATCGCGCTGCCGCTGCTGCTCACCGCCGCGGTCGTGCTCTGGCAAGTCACGCGGCTCATCACGAAACTCTGGCACAATCGTAAGAAGTCGCCGCCCACCGCGCCGCCGTCTGCTGAAACGCCCGTCATCCCCGCCGCGGTCGTTCTCGCCCTCGGATTCTTCATCGTACAAACCGCCGTCGCGCAGCCAGTCGCGTTGCCTGCATTGGCTCGACCGATTGAAATCATCGTGCTGCCCGAGACGCCGCTCGAAGTGCCCGGCGGCCCGCGCGTCATCCGCGAGTTGCAGTTGCAGGATCGCAACGGCACCAAGTTCGAGATCAATCAGGAAGTGTCGTACACCGGCAAGGTCGTCGGGTTCTTCGAGAACAAGCAGCGCCGGTTTGAGGCGAATTACAAAGACGGTAAATCCGAAGGCATCGAGACGCACTGGTTCGACAACGGCCAGAAGGCGCGTGAAGCCGGTTACAAACTCGGCCTCGCGGACGGCGTGACCGCCACGTGGTTCCGCAACGGTCAGAAGAGCGAGGAGATCGCTTTCGCCGCCGGCAAACGCCACGGCGCGAGCCGCGCGTGGCACGCCAGCGGCAAGCCCGAACGCGAGATGACGTATCTCACCGGCGAACCGCATGGGCTGGCCCGTTTCTGGCACGTCAACGGAAAGCCCTCGAAGGAAGTCCTCTGGCACGAAGGTCGCCAGCTCAGCTTCGAGCTATTCGATGACCGCGGTGTTGCCGTCGGCAGCGTCACGAACGCGATCACGCTCCTCACCGCCACCTATACCGCGGCCGTGCGCGAGCAAGTGGCCGAGGTCGAGGCGGACTTCGATTTCACCGCGCTCAAGGCAGGCCAGCGTTTCCCGCTCTTCGGCGACGACGTCGCAGTCGAAAGTTTTACCAGCACGGCCAAGGATGCGAAGTTGCTCCGTGAAGGTCGCGGCCTCGTGCTTTGGTTGGCCGAAGCCGGCGCGGCGAAAGTGAAAGTGAAGTTCCACACGCGCCTCACTGGCGATGCCGCGAAGCGCCAGTTGAGCTTCGCCATTCCGCCCGCGCTCACGAGCACGCTCGCCATCACGCTGAACGAGCCCGAGGCCGTGGTGGATCTGCCCACCGCTGTCACTTTCAAGACCACGCCGGCCGCGCAGCAGACGCGTGTGGATGGAACAATCGGCGCGGCCGATCATCTCGAGTTGGCGTGGACGCCGCGCGTGAAGAAGGCCGAAGAAACCTCCGCGACCGTCTTCGTGCAAAACGCCGTGCTCGTGAGTTTCGAAGGTGGCGTCATCCGCAGCCGCGCGACGCTGGATTACCAAATCACGCAAGGCGAGCTGCGTTCCGCCCGCATCCGCCTGCCTGTTGGTCAGAAGTTGATGCGCGTGGAAGGCGATCACGTGCGCACGTGGCGCAGCGCGGATGAGAAGGGCGAGAACATCCTCACCGTCGAGCTGGCCAAAGGCGTCGCGACCGCGTGGCGCGTGTTTCTCGATCTCGAACAACCGCTCGCCGTGCCGCCCGCCGTGGTGAAGGTCGCCGTGCCGCAGGCGCTCGATGTGAAACGCGAGACCGGTTTCATCGGCATCAAGACCAGCGACGACCTCAGCTTCGTCGCCGACACCACGAGCGATTTGCAGAAGGTGGATACCTCTGAATTCACGCGCGCCGTCGCGCTGCCGGACGTCGCCACCACCGCGTGGCGTTTCCTGAAGCCGGGCATCGTACTCGCCGGCCGTGTCGAGGCCGTTCAGCCCCAGATCGAAGCGGTCGCGCATCATCACCTGCGCATCACGACCGACCAGCTTCTTTCCAGCAGCCAGATTGATTACACCATCAAGCGCGTCGGCGTCTTCACCCTGCGCCAACTCCTGCCGGCCGGCTACCGCGTCGAGCGCGTGATCGGCGATCGCCTGGCGCAGTGGGTTGAGAAAACCGAGGGGACGAACCGCATCGTCGAAGTTACGCTCACCGAGCGCATGCTCGGCCATTATCCGTTGCGCGTGGACCTCGCCCTCCTCATCAAGGAAGTGCCGAAGTCGGTCAGCGCGGTTGGCGCGCACCCGATCGGCGTGCAGAAGCTCACCGGCTTCGTCGCCGTCTCCGCCGAGGAAGGCGTGCAGGTGAAGACGGAGAACTTCGACGGGCTCACGGAGATCCCCGTGAGCGCGTTGCCGGCGGCTCCCATCGCGCAGAACACCGCGCCGATAGCGCAATCGAAACAACAGATGATGTCCTTGCCGATCGCAGGCACGCTCGCCTTCAAGTTCATCACAGGTGAGCCAACCGCGCAGCCGGCGTGGAAACTCAGCGTCGCCACCGAGCGCATTGATTCGTGGGTGCGCGCCGAGATCGCCACCGTCCTCACCGTGCAGGATACGCTCGTGAGCGGCCGCGCGATCGTGAAATACGAAATCGCGAACGCGCCGACGAAGGAGTTCCAGCTCCGCATCCCTGCCGGCTTCAAGAACGTGGAAATCAACTGCTCGGATATCCGCCGCCGCGACCAGCAGGGTGACCTCTGGCGCGTGGAATTGCAGAACAAGAAACGCGGCACCTACACGATCACCGTCACGTGGGAGCAGCCTTTCGACGCGACCAAAGGCGAAGCGTTCAAGGTGCTGCCGATCGTCGCGCAGGGCGTGGATCCGAAGGTGGAACGCGAGACCGGCATGCTGATCTTCAATGCCCGCGCGCCGTTGCAGGTCGCGGAAGACAAGGCCGGCACCGACCTCATCCCCATCGATTCGCGCGAGGTCCCCGAATGGGCCGGCGTAGCGACCGATACCGCCACGCTCGCCTATCGCTATCTACGGCCCGGTTACGAACTCGCCGTGCGCGCCCGTAGCCACGACCCCGCCGAGGTATTGCAAGCGTTGGTGGATAGCGCGAGCCTCGTCTCCGTCATCACCGAGGATGGCCAGATGATGACCCAGATGACGCTCAACGTGCGCAACAACGGTAAGCAATTCCTTAAGCTCACCCTGCCCGACAAGCAGACCGAAGTCTGGTCGGCGTTCGTCGCCGGTCAACCAGTGCGGCCCACCAACCGCGGCGGCAAGCTGCTGCTACCGCTGGAGCGTTCCGGCGAAGGCGCGACCATCCCGATCGACATCACCTTCATCGGCCGCGTGCAGTTCCCGGAACGGAACGGCAAAGTCGCCCTCGCCGCGCCGACGCTCGATGTGCCGCTCAAGAATGCCCGCTGGGATCTCTTCCTGCCGCCCGCCTACGATTACGCGAAGTTCGAGGGTACGATGAGCCGCGAGGCTCGGAGAGCCGCGCAAGTGGTCCGCGTCTTCTCGCAGACCGATTATTCGCAGGTGGAAGACGAGAACCGCGCCAAGCGCCGATCCGACGTCACCTCATCGATTAACTTCGTCCAAGAGAACCTCAAGAAAGGAAACATCGAGGAGGCGAACAAAGCTCTCAGCCAAACCTATCGCGCGAACAACGACCTCGACCTCGGTAAAAACAACGAGGAAGTGAAGAAGCTCGAGAAAGACATCCGGAAAGCGCAAGCCCGCAACTTGGTCGATGCGCAGAACACCTACTCGTTCAACCTCCGCCAGCGCCTCGCCACTGAGCAGGGCCAGCAATCCCTCCAACTCGATGAAGAGCTCTCGCGCGAGAAGGCCAGCGGCAAACCGTTCGTGTTGTATGACAACGAAACCGCCGAGCAACAGCTCGCGATGGTTCACAAGGCGCAGGAAGTCACGAGCAGCAAAGTCTCGCCGCTCCGCGTGAACCTGCCCCAGCGCGGCCTTCAGTTCGGCTTCGCGCAAGCGCTTCAGACCGAGACCGGCAAAGCGATGACCATCACCTTCGCCGCCGCCAATCTCGAGACGCCCGGCGTGTTCAACCGCGTCCTCTGGGGTTCCTTCTACGTGGCACTGCTCGCGTTCCTCGTCGCACTCGGCCGCCGTGCCTTGAGCAAAGAATCCTGAACCACGCGCACGGCAAACCAAACGTAACGGCTGCGGGTCGCAGCGCGTCTGACCTCTCGTTGCCGCCAGATGCGGCTTGATGTTTGCCGTGCCGATTCATAATCTTGACACCATGAACAGCCGCCGTTCCTGCCGTTGGATTCTCCTCGCCTTCACTTGCATCGCCACGCTCGCCGCCTCCGGAGCGCGCGCCGACGAGCTCGATTTCGGCACCGTCAAATCGCTGGCTGATAAAGGCGACGTCAACGCCCAGCTCATCCTCGGCAACATGCATCTCGGCGGCCAAGGTACCGCGAAGAGCAGCGTCGAGGCCGCCAAGTGGTTCCGCAAATCGGCTGAACAGAACAACGCGCGCGCGCAGTCCGCTCTCGGCAAGCTTTACGCGAAAGGCGACGGCGTGGGCAAAGACGCCGGTGCCGCTGCGAAGTGGCTCACCGCCGCAGCCGAGCAGGGACTCGCCGATGCGCAGGCTCAGCTCGGACTCGTTCTGCGCGACACCAGCCTCGGCAACAAGAATTGGGTCGAAGCTTACAAATGGCTCAACCTCGCCGCCAGCGCGGGCGACACCGCCGCTGAACGCGCCCGCGACATCCTTGCCAATAGCATGTCCGCGGTGCAAATCACCGAAGCACAGCGGCTCTCCTCCGAGTTCACGCCCGTCTCTTCCAAGCCGCCGAGCAAGAAGAAGGACGCGCCAAAAAAAGACGCGCCCAAGAACGATAAGACCAAAAGCCCCGCCACAAAGGACGTCTCCAAGCCCGTCATCGAACCGGCGAAGACCAACGCGCCGGCCAAGCGGGTCGAGCCGAAGAAGTGATTCCTCGGCCTTGAAACAACTTGTTCCACTTCTCGTCGCGGTCGCGCTCCTCGTCGGTTGCAGTCCGAAAACCGAGTTGGAAAAACTCGAGCGACGCGCGCAGAAGGGCGATCTCCAAGCCCAGTTCGACTTGGGCGCCGCGAACGGCAACGCCAATCCCACTGAAGCCGCCAAGTGGTTACGCAAAGCCGCCGATCGAAACCACGCCGAAGCGCAGTTCTACCTCGCGGCCGCGCTCGAGAAAGGGTTGGGCGTGAAACAGGATTTTGCCGAAGCCGCCGCGTGGTATCGCAAATCTGCCGAGCAAGGTTCCGCCAGCGCGCAAATCAATCTCGGTACACTCCACCTCGACGGTCACGGCGTGAAGCAGGACGCCGCCGAAGCCGTCCGCTGGTTCCGCCGCGCCGCTGCGCAGGGACACGTTGTTGCTCAGTTCAACTCCGGCCTCGCCGCCGCCGAGGGAAAAGGTGTGAAGACCGATCTCGCCGACGCTTACTTCTGGCTCACGCTCGCCATCCGGCAGGGACACGAGACCGCGCACCACGCGCGCGAACAGGTCTCGCTGCAGATGTTGCCCGACCAGATTTTCGAAGCCAGCCAGCGCGCGCAGAAGTTTGCGCCGATGAGTGAAGCGAAAACCAACGCCGTCGCCAAGAAGCGACCGTGACCCGCGCCGACAGGTTCATTGACGCTCTCTCCGGCCGCCGATACCGTTTCTTGTATGGTTGAAACCACAGAGCTTCCGCTCGCCACCGGCGAACGCATCCGTGTCCGCAAGCCGCTGCCTCCCGCGCAGGCGGACGCGTTGTCGCGTGAGATTCTCGCGCTCAAGAAAAAGCTCAACGCCGTCATCCTCGCCCACAATTATCAGGTGCCGGAGATTCAGGACGTGGCCGATTACGTGGGCGATTCTCTCGGCCTCGCTCAGCAAGCCGCCAAGACCAGCGCGGATGTCATCGTTTTCTGCGGCGTTCATTTCATGGCCGAGACGGCGAAGATTCTCAACCCCGGCAAGATCGTCGTGCTGCCGGACAAAGACGCCGGCTGCTCGCTCGAGGAAAGTTGCCCCGCCGATAAACTCGCCGCGCTTCAGGCCACGAACCCGAACTTCTACACCGTCACCTACATCAACTGCTCCGCCGCCGTGAAGGCGCTTTCGGACGTCATCTGCACGAGCGGCAACGCGGTGAAAATCGTCAACGCCGTTCCCAAAGACAAAGATATTCTCTTCATTCCCGACGAGAACCTCGGCTCGTGGGTCATGGAGCAGACCGGCCGGCCGATGACGCTTTGGAAAGGCAACTGCTACGCGCACGTCGAGTTCCAGCAGGAGAATATTCTCCGCATCAAGCAGGCTTATCCAGCGGCCAAGATCATCGTCCACCCCGAGAGTCTCCGCGAAGTCCGCGCGCTCGCCGACGCCGTCTGCTCCACTGAGAAGATGATCACCTACTGCAAAGAAAGCCCCGCGCGACAGTTCGTCATCGTCACCGAGGCCGGGATTATCCACCGGATGAAGAAGGAATGTCCGGACAAGGAATTCCTCTGTGCTCCCGTGTACGACGTGAACCGCATGCCCGGTGACAGCTGCCGCTGTAACGAGTGCAAATTCATGAAGATGAACACGCTCGAAAAGCTGCGCGACTGCATGCTGAAGCTCGCCCCGCGCGTCGAGATGGACCGCGCCACACTCGACCGCGCGCGTCTGCCCATCGAGCGCATGCTCGAGATCTCCGCCCGCTGACGCGCTTGAAATCCGCAGTCTTCAGCTGGAGCCGACAGCGGGTGCTTCCAGCCGCGCTCGGAACCAGCGGCGGAGCAGTCCTTCGCTGGGGCTGAAGATCCACGCTGCTACGAAAATCAGCGTGCCGGCCACGACCATCGCTCCGGCTGGAGAGCAATCGAGCCAGAGCGCGAGGTGTATGCCAAGCACGGCGCTCAAGGCCGCGTGCAGGAGCGTCAACCCGAGCATCACCGGCAGCCGGTGCGAGAGGAGCGTGGCGGTGGCGCCGGGCAGGATGAGCATGGCGATGACGAGAATCGCGCCGACCGATTCAAACGCACTCACCACCACCACCGAGAGCCAGCCCATCAGCGCGTAGTGCACGAACGTGGCGCTGATGCCGAGCGAGACCGCGAGCGCGGGATCGAACGAACTGACGAGAAGTTCTTTGTAGAAAAGCGCGATGAGCAAGGCGGTGGCGAGCGCGACAAACCCCATCCGCACCACGGGTATCGGCCCGAGGATTTGCCCCCCAACCATCACCATCGGCTCCAAAGGTACAAAGGCGATCTCGCCGTAGAGCACGCATTCCTGGTCGAGGTCCACGCCGCCTTTGCCCGCGTAAAGATTGATGAGGATGACGCCGAGCGCGAAGAGGCTCGTGAAGGCGATGCCGATGGCGGCGTCCTGTTTCACACGCGATTTCTTGTGAATCAACTCAATCAGCACGGTAGCGACAATGCCCGCGACCAGCGCGCCGAGGAACATCGGCAGCGTGCCGCGGCTCTGCGAGAGAAGGAAGGCGACCGCCAACCCCGGCAGCACGCTGTGGCTGATGGCATCGCCCACGAGCGCCATTCGGCGCAGAATGAGGAAATTGCCGACCCACCCGCACGTCGCCGTGACGAGGAAGCCCATCAACGTGATCCAGCCGAAGCTAGCGAGATTCTCCGTCCACGGCGCGATGAAGACGCGGTGGAAATCGAAGTCGGGCACGAGCACGTTCATGCGGACCTCCCGTAACCAGTGGGGCCCGACGCCGGCGATTCCGGCGACGCGCCTCGACGTAAATCCGCGAGGCCGGGGATGGAGCGTCCGTGCGGATCGCGCGTGGCGTAGTTGAGCCGCTTCTCGATCAGCCGCACGACCTCTTCACCGAGCACGTGCTCGATCTTCTCGGCGTCCTCGTGCACATGATCCGCGGCGATGTGCGCGGCGTTGGTGAGGTAAAGCTCCCAAAGCCGGTGGTTGCGCACGATGGCGCAGGCGCGCTGCCAACCCTCCGGCGTGAGATAGATTGCGTTACCATCTTCCTGCAGCGAGGCGAAGTCGTGCCGGCGCAACTCGCCGGCCTGTTGCCGCGCGTCCTTCACTGTCTCGCGACGGCGCTCGGCGAGTTCGCGCAGCGAGACTCCTTCGCCCTTGAATTCGCGCGCTTCCAGAACGTGATACACGGCCTTGAGCGTGTTCTCGCGTTGAATGCGCGCCGCGCTCGAACGTTGCCGCCACCAACGCGCCAACACGCCATGGCGTGGGCCGAACAGGAAGGCGAGTACGAAGATCGTCGTCGCCGCAAGCACCATCAGCGGGCCGGTCGGGAGGTTCGGTCGCAGGAACGAGAGGAACGCCCCGAGTGCGCCCGCGAATAGTCCGAAGATCGCCGCCAACGCGAGCAACCGGTGCATCCGGTCGGTGAGCAGATACGCCGCCGCCGCGGGCGTGATGAGCATCGCCGAGACGAGCACGACACCCACGGCCTGCAACGCGATGACGATCGCGAACGCGAGCAGGAGCATCAGTGTGTAATGAATGGCTTGAACTGGAAACCCCGCCGCACGCGCGAACCCAGCGTCGAAACTCGTCAGGAGAAATTCTTTGTAGAAGAGCAGAATCACCAGCACGGCGAGGCCGGTCACGACGGCCATGAGCTGCACGTCACCGGCGCCGATGGCGGCGGCTTGGCCGAAGAGGAACTTGTCGATGCCGCTTTTGTTTCCGGTCGGCAGACGCTGGATCATCGTCACGAGGCAGATGCCGACGGCGAAGAACGAGGCGAGCACGAGGCCGAGCGCGGTGTCCTCCTTCAGCCTCGTGGTGTGCTTAATCAGATGCACCGCCGCCGCCCCGAGCAATCCGGCGAGCACCGCGCCGATGAAGATGGCGAGGGGATCCTTGCTCATGTTCCAGAGGAAACCGAGCGCGACACCGGGCAACACCGCGTGCGAAAGCGCATCGCCGACCAGCGCCATCTTGCGCACGACGATGAAGCCGCCGAGCAGGCCACAGGTGATTCCGAGCAGGATCGAGCCGAGCAGCGCGTAACGCACCGCGGGATCCTGAAAGGTGAAGAACCGCAGCGCCTGTTCCGCGATATTCGTCTCCGAGAGATCGCCGATGCGCGCGGCGTGGCCGGTCAGCGCGGGCAAGGCGATTCCGAAAAAGAGGAGCGCGAGTTGAAGTCCACGTTTCATCGGCCGCCAGTCACCCCTTCTCCCGCACGGCCTCGGCGACTTCGCTCAAAATCGTGAGCCGACCGCCGTAGGTGCTTTGCAGAAGGTCGTGGGTGAAAACCTCGTTGGTCGGGCCGAACGCGACGACACGCATGTTCAGGAGCAGCAGCATATCGAAATAGCTGCGCGCGGTGGGCAGGTCGTGATGCACGATCATCAGCGTCTTGCCGCGCGCCTTCAGCTCGTGCAGCAGCTCGACAATGGCGGCCTCGGTGGCGGCATCCACACCGGCGAACGGCTCGTCCATGAAATAGAGATCGCTCTCCTGCGCAAGCGCGCGGGCGAGGAAGACGCGCTGCTGCTGGCCGCCGGAGAGGTTGGAGATCTGCCGGTTCGCGTAGGGCAGCATCTTCACCTTGTCGAGACTCTCGCGGGCGATGTCGCGGTCCTGCTTGCTCGGCCGACGGAGCAAGCCGAGGTGTCCGTAGCGGCCCATCAGAACGACATCCATCACGCTCACGGGGAAATCCCAATCCACCGATTCGCGCTGCGGCACGTAGCCGATTCGCGTGAGATTTTTCTTTACCGGTTCGCCGAAGACTTTCACCCAACCGCTGCTGATGGGCATCAGCCCCATCGCGGCTTTGATGAGCGTGGATTTGCCCGCGCCGTTTGGGCCGACAATGCCGACGAGCTTTCCGCGCGGCACGACGAGATCGATGCCCCACAGCACCGGCTTCTTGTGATATGCCACTGTGAGGTCGTGAATTTCGAGGGGCGGGGCGTCAGTCATGCGAGAAGGAGTTTAACCACGAATGGACACGAAGGGACACGAATCAAGCGGGGACGGATTGGCCGCGAAAGAATGCAGAGAACCCACAGGGATGTCGGCCAGAGAAATTCTTTCCGTCCTCTGCGTTCTTTCGCGGCCAATCAATTCGTGTCCCTTCGTGTCCATTCGTGGTTGTCCTTGCTTCAGAAGCGCCAAGACACCCCGACGAACGGGTTCCAGTCGTCCGCCGAGCGCGTGACGCCGATGTTAACGCCGGCGTCGAGCTGGATGTCCTTCGTGAGGGCGTAGGTGAGGCCGAGGTCCACGGTGCCGACCCAGTCCGAGCGACGCTCGGTGCTGACGCTGCTGTAGAATTCCACGTAGCCGCGGAGGTCGCCGATGATGTCGTGGCCGAAGGTGACGGTGTTCACAAACTCCGGGTGTGAGCCGCTGCTGATCTCGTCGCGAACAATGTCGAACTGCGTCATCAGGCCCATGCCCCAACCGGCGGGGAGTTCCACCGCGAGCGGCACGATGAGGCCGCCCTCGACGGAGCGGTTGCCGAGGTTGTCCTGGTTGGTGGGCAGCTTGACATAAGGCATGAGCGCGAAGGCGGTGGTGCCGCCGTCGTTGCCCCAGAGGTTCCACTTCACGCGGGTGATGAAATCGTTGAACCCGCGCTTTTTGGACACGCCCGCGGCAGGGTCCGAGGTGCGTTCGTAAGTCTGCGGCTGCACGATAAACTGGATGTCGAGGTCGTTGCGCAGGCCGACCTTGAGGTTCATCGGAGCGATGTTCCAAGAGCGGACGACGGTGCCGTCGCGGTCGGTGTTGTATTTGTCGTAGCTGAAGCTGACGAGGTCCATCTCGATCTGGAAATGGCCGGCGTCCACAGTGTAAGGGCTCTCGGTCTTGTCGGGCCGGTCGGTGGACATCTCCCGCAGCCACTGGCGCGGCGTGGGTTTGAAGAGATTGTATTGCGACTTATCCGGCGGCGCGTCGGCGGCGAACGCGGTGGGGAGGCCGGCGAAAGAAGCGGCCAACAGGACGATGGAGCGGGAGAGTTTCATGCGGTTCGAGTGCGTTGGTTTCTGATTGTGTGTGGTTGGGCGGCTACTTGAGCGCCTCGACGATGGTCGTGAGGTTGTGTTTGATCATCCCTTCGTAGGTGCCCAAGTCGTAGCCATTTTCCATCTGGCCGGGCGTCCCCATCGCGTCGCTGAACAGTTCGCCGCCGATCTTCACGCCGGCATCTTTGCTGATGCGCTGGAGGGTCGCCGGCGACACGCTGGTCTCGACGAAGATCGCCTTCACTTTGTTTTTCTTGATGTAATCCACCAGCTTCGCCATGTCGGCCAACCCCGCCTCGGTGACGGTCGAGACGCCCTGCAGCGCGACGACTTGGAATCCATACGCGCGGCCGAAGTAGTTGTATGCGTCGTGGCTGGTGACGACGATGCGCCGCTCCTTCGGCAACTCGGCGGATTTCTTGAGCGACCACTCATGAAGCGCGCGCAGCTTGGCGGACGCCTCTTTGCCCCGCTGTTCGAAGCCGGCTTTGTCTTTCGGCGAGAATTCGCTCAACCCCTTCACCACCGTGCGCGAGCAAAGCTCCCACAGCTCCACATCAAACCAGACGTGCGGATCGTAGTGGCCCTCGAACTGCGGCGGCTCGAGCAGTTGCTTCTCGGGAATCGCCTCAGCCACGGGATAGACGAACTTCTTCGTACGCGCGAGCTTGGTGAGGATGTCCTGCATCTTCCCTTCGAGCACGAGGCCGTTGTAGAAAATCAGGTCCGCCTGCTGCAGCTTCGTCACGTCCGACGCCGTGGCCTTGTACAAATGCGGATCCACGCCCGCGCCCATGAGCCCGACGACCTCCACGCGGTCGCCGCCGACCTGCTTCACCAAATCAGCCACCATCGAGACCGTCGCGGTCACTCGAATCTTCCGCTCCGCCGCATCTGCCGGCCAAGCCGATCCGACCATCAAGGCAAGACCCGCCATCAAAAGTTTTCCAGATATGTTCTTCATAAGAATTCCCAACCAACGCGAACTACCCATACACAGCACGAGGCTGGACAGTACGCGCGGCCGTATTTGAGGCAAGATAAAAAGTTAGCTTCGGCTATGTTTTGTTTGCGAAACAAAATTACAACCGACAACGGAAGGGGTGGACGCTGCGCCGGTGAGCGGTTTACCCTGCCGTGAGCGTATGCATCCGCTGGACATTCAACAGATTGGCGAAGAGTTGGCGATCAAGTGGGACGATGGCGTGGAAAGTTTCGTCCGTCTCGAGACGCTGCGAAAGCGCTGCCCCTGCGCGGGCTGCTGCGGGGAGACTGACGTGATGGGCGATGTTCACCGCGGCCCTGCGCGGCCGTTCACCGCGCAATCGTTTCAGCTCACGCGTCTCGGGCGTGTCGGCGGCTATGCTCTTCAACCTGTCTGGGGCGACGGCCACAGCACGGGACTTTTCTCCTTCGATTATCTGCGGCAGGTGGCCAACGCGGCGAAGTAAACGCCACCACTGCGCCATGGGAAAACGGCTGCGGGAAAATCAGGCCTTGCCGCCGTAGCTCACGAAGTCGTCGAGGTCGAGCACGTCGAACCAGCTCGAGAGATCCTTCCGATGCGGAGCCAACTGCGCGTGAAGATCGTAGTAGAACTCGCGCTGCTCGAGATCGGTCGGTCCGCGCTTATCTTGATAATCAGACCACGCGAGAATCTCATGCGCCGCCAGCGTGTGCGCGGAGTTGGCGGTGATCCATTCGAGAATCTCGCCGTCGCCCTTCCCCATCTTCAACTCAGCCAACAACGCATCGGGGTTCACACCGGCGAACTTCACCCAATGCTGGTCGAGCGGACAGTTGTAATGGTACTCGCCGTTCTTGCCGGCGAGCTCGGCGCGGCCTTTGTCGAGCATGCGCGGTAGGATCACGAAGCCACCGAGCCGGACGCGCGCGCTGCGAGGCGGACGCTGCTTGAGATCGGGCGTGGCAATTTCGGACATGACGGTTTAGTAAACCAACCCGGCGACAATGTTGAACGCGGGCAGATAACCGGCATCCTTCGGCGGGCGTGGGGCGCGGGGAGCAGGCGCGGGCTTCGGCTCTTTCACCAGCTTCGGCAACGGCCGCTTCGCTGTTTCCATCAGACCACTTGAAAACTCGATCACGTGGCCTTGGTGCAGCACCCAGTGCAAATCGGCGAGCAACGTGGATTGCTCCGCCGTGGGCTGCGGCTTCTCGGCGGGCACGCCTTCCACAGGTGCCACCGGCGCAGCGCTTGGCGCGAGCGAATCGATGAGAATCTTACGCGTGCATTTCGGCGTCGCGCTGACGAACTCGATGATGCGCTTCACACCAGCGGAAACCGGCGTGGTTTCCAAGTCGATGTAATGCGGACGTGCGACGCAGACGTGCGTGATGGTCTTCTCGCGCTTGAAGAACTGGAGGCCGTGCGATGCGAAAAGCTGGCTGAGCAGCGTGGCGAGCTGCAGCGGGAACCGCCTCTGATCCTCGAGCTGCACGCGCAGCAGCGTGGCGAGCGGGCGGCACGGCATCGCGCGATTCGCGCCGGAAACGATCGTGTGGCTCTCGACCGGCTTGACGAGGTTCGCGGCGTGGACTTGGTGGAAATGTTTTTCGACATCGTCGCGACTGGCGAGCCTCAGCGGCTCCGCCACGTTCAAGCAGTTGAATTCGAGCTTGAAGCTCAGATCTTCCAGCCACTTCTTCACCACCGCCTCGTCCTTCACGATTTTCACGCGCGCCTTGAAGTCATCGAACGACATCCGGCCGAACCGCTCCGTGTGCAGGCGGTGCAGGCTGTTCTGATAATCGTGGTGGTTCGGCGGGCCGAGAATGACGCCGCTGAGGCCGCACTGCGCGACGAAGGTGTACGTGCCCTTCGGCGGATCGCACGGCGTCTTTTCCTCCTGATAGAACGTGGCGAAATGCTTCTCCAGCGCGTACGCGACGACTTCCTTCTCGGAAAGCCAAAGCGTGTCATCCAGCGCGCAAAGGAAGAGCGGCTGAACAATCGCGCCGCCCTGCCCCTTCACGACACTGAGCGTAATCGAATGGCGCTCGGGCTTTTCTAGAATCATCTGCGCAATCTGGAAAAGCGGATAGGCGCGCGCGGAAACCTTGAGTTGGCGGGCGAGCGATTCGAGACCTCGAGCGTCCGGACGGAACACGGCATTCAGCTCGGGCAACGGCGGCAACTCCGGGCGACGCTCGAAACGGTCTCCCTCACGCGGGCCTTGGCCACCATGACCGCCACGATCGTCGCGGCGAAAATCACCACGCGGACCGCCCGGGCCTCCACGTTGCGGACCACCATCACGGCGAGGCGGACCTCCGGGACCTCCGCGCTGCGGCGGGCGTCCGCCGCCGCGACCACCGCCACCACCGAATCCGCCCGGGCCGCGCGAGTCTCTGAAAGATGGGCGTTCGCCCTCACCGCCACTGTAACGGGCGTACTTTTCAGCAGCCGGGGTTTCCTGCGCCCACGACGGCAGAAACTGCCAGTCGCCGCTCAGGTCGTTCAAATTAATTTCCGAGTCGTTGCTCATTGGGTCCAGTTATCGGCACAAAACCTGTGCCAGCAAAAAGTGACCCAAGCTTGCGGATGCGCCGAACGGATTGCAAGCGCCGCTTGAACGGTATCGAACGCCATGAACGGCACGGCGAATTATTAAAGCCCGCGCTCTTTCGCGGACCATCCCTGTTTCATCAGCGCGAGCAGGTGCGTGAGCGCTTCCTCGTAGCTGCGCCCTTTCGCCTCGGCGAGTTGCCGGGCGCGCTTATCGAGCTGCGCGGCCATCTCGGCCGACTTCTCCGCGGGACAGCCGAGAGTAACGAGGGCTTGCGCCAGAGTTTCGAGCGATATCGCGGTCACGCCTCCATCAAGCGCGGTCGCGGCGCGTTGTCACGAAAAAAGCTTCCCACATTCGCTCCGAGTCGGTTCACTAGCGGCGTTCGTATGAAAACAAACCTCATTCCCACACTGGCCGCCGGATTGCTGCTGGTTGCTGCGCACACTATGACCGCTGCTGACAAGCCACTCGCCGACGGCCTTTACGCCGAGATGAACACCTCCAAAGGTAAAATCGTGCTCCGCCTCGAATTCGAAAAGACGCCGCTCACCGTGGCGAACTTCGTCGGACTCTCCGAAGGCACGCGCACTTCAAACAAGCCCAAGGGCACGAAGTTCTATGACGGGCTCGTGTTCCATCGCGTCATCCCCGATTTCATGATTCAAGGCGGCGACCCCGAGGGCAGCGGCCGGGGGGGGCCCGGCTACAAGTTCGGCGACGAATTTGATTCGTCACTCAAGCACGATGGCCCCGGCGTGTTCTCGATGGCCAACGCCGGCCCCGGCACCAACGGAAGTCAGTTCTTCATCACCCACAAGGAAACGCCGTGGCTGGACGGTAAGCACTCGGTCTTCGGTCGCGTTGTCGAAGGGCAGGACGTCGTCAACAAAATCGCCGGCGGCGACAAGTTGGTCTCCGTTAAAATCATTCGCGTCGGCAAGAAGGCCGAAGCCTTCAAGTCCGATGATGCCGCGTTCGATGCGTTGAGCAAAGGCGCCGGCAAGCGAGTCACCGAAGCGGCCGAGAACGCCCAGAAAGATGTCCTCACCGCGCTTGAGAAAGCGCACGGTAAAATCACCACCACCGCCAGCGGGATGAAGTATGTCACGCTCGCCGCTGGCAAGGGCGACAAGGCCGGCAAAGATCGCAAGATCAAGGCGCACTACACCGGCAAGTTGCTCGACGGCCAAGTCTTCGACAGCTCCGTGAAGCGCAACGAGCCGTTCGAGTTCACCGTCGGCATCGGTCAGGTCATCAAGGGTTGGGACGAAGCGCTCAGCGATATGAAGAAGGGCGAGAAGCGCATCATCGTGCTGCCTCCTGATCTCGCGTACGGCGCTCGCGGCGCGGGCGGCGCGATTCCGCCGAACGCCACGCTCGTGTTCGAAGTCGAGCTGCTCGATTTCTAAACCGCCGCTTTCACGAACGGCAGTTCTGCGACGACCGCGCGCGAGCTGCCGTTTTTCATTTCCAATGTCAACTCCGTGCCTGCCGCAAAACATTCGCGGCGCACATAACCGAGCGCGATGCTCGCCGCCAACGCGGGCGAAACCGTCGCGCTTGTGATGTGTCCGACCTCTTTGCCATCCTTGAACAGCTTGTCGCCACGAGCCGGCAGCTCCGACAAATCGGCGGCCAGCCGCAATCCGCGCAACTCACGATTCACGTGGCCCATCGTGTGCAAACGATTCAACACTTCCTGCCCGATGTAACAACCTTTTCGGTAGCTCATCGCGCGCGCCTCGATGCCGGCCTCGGGCGGCAGCGTCGTTTCGTCCATATCCGTGCCGAAACGCGGAATGCCCGCCTCGATGCGCGCGGCCTCCAGCGACTGCCAGCCACACGCGCGGCCACCGAGTGATTTCGCGGCGGCGATAAGCTTGTCCGCCACCGCGCCGAGCGATGCGATTGGCGCAAACAAATCAAAGCCCGATGCGCCCGCGCGCGATTGACGCATCAAATACATTTGGCCGAGCGTCACGTCAGTTACGCTGACGAGGCGAAGTTCCTGCTTCGGGAATTCAACGCCCAATCCCAGTTGAGCAACAACCTCGGCGGCTTTCGGTCCCTGCACGCTGAGCAGTCCGTAGTGCGGCGCGGCGTCCACCACCTGCACGTCGTCGGAAACGAGAAACTTTTCCAATCGCGCGGCGACCGAGGCACCGAGGCTCGGCTCGAAGTCGAGCAGCAGTTCGTCGGCAAGGTTCCAAATGTGCAGATCGCTTTGCATCCGCCCCTTCGCGGTCACGAGCGCGGCGTAACAGCCGTGGCCGGACTCGAGAGCGTTCACGTCGTTGGTCACCTGCCCGTGCAAAAACTTGGCACGGTCGGCGCCGACGAGACAAAGTCGGCTGCGAAACGAAAGATCGAGCACGCCAGCCGTCTCGCGCAGCGCGGCGTGTTCGGTACGCCAATCACCGTAATGCGCGACGGCCTCAACGCCGTTCACTTCAATGAACGTGGCGTTCGAGGCCTGATGGAGTTCGTGGAGCGCGAGCAGATTCACAAGGGCATTTCAGCATCTCGCTGCGGACAGAAGCAAACTTTCAGTGCGGATGGCGCGCGTGCGCCTCGTCGTGATCCTCGATGCACTCGAGGTGGGAAGTGACGTACGCGCGGGGCTGAAGCGAATCCTCGATCGTCTGTTCGACCTCGGTGGCGATGCGGTGAGCATCCTGAATGCGCAGGTCGCGCGGAAAAAGTAAATGCACCTCCACCCAGTGCGCGTCGCCGACATTTCGGTGGCGCAGGCCATGATGACGAATGGCGTGACGCGCGGATTCGCGGTCGAGAATCTCCAGCAGTTTCCGGTGCGTCTCGGGTTCAGCCGTGTCCATCAACCCACGAAAACTCGCGCGCATCAACCGCACGCCGGAGACGAGAATGTTCGCGGCGGCGAGCAGCGCGAAGATCGGATCCCACGCAAGCCAGTCGGTGAGCATCGCGAGCGAGAGGCCGACGAGTACGCCGAGGCTCGTCCAGCAGTCGGTGAGCACGTGGTGGCCGTTGGCCTCGATGATGAGTGACTTCCGATTACGACCAGTACGGATGAGATACCAGCCTAGTGCACCGTTGATAAGCGCCGCGACCGCCGTCAGCGCAGTGCCGGCACCGAGATTGTTCAGCTCCAATCCACCGAGCCATTTGCTGATGGCGGTGTAGATGATGTAGAGCGCGGCGGCGACGATCATCGCCCCTTCAAAACCGGCGGAGAAAAATCCGATCTTCGCGTGGCCGTAAAGATGATCCTCATCCGCGGGCTTGTGACTCAAGCGGAGGCTGTAAGCTGCAAAACCGACGGCCACGAGGTGGACAACCGACTCGGCGGCGTCGCTGAGAATGGCCGAAGAACCTGTGACGTAATAGGCCGCGCCTTTCATGAGGAACATCAACACGCCCGCGGCGAGCGAGAGGCGCATCGCCCAGCGCAGGGCCGCCTGATCGGCGTCAGTCCGTGCGGCTTGTTCCATGCGGGGACTTTGCCAAAACCCAGATTTGACCGCACCAAAAAACGCGCGGTCAGCGGGCGAAAAGCTGGCGGATGATTTCTTCGATGGGCACTTCCTCGATGTCGATGTCGCTCACCGGCAACTCGTCGAGCAGCGCTTTGCAGACAGGAATCACACGGTCGCGCTTCACCTTCAGCTTCGCGGTGGCGGCGGTCTGCTCCACGACCTCACCGTAGGATTCGAGCTTTTGGCGATCACAACCCGCCGCTGGCGAAGCTGCAGGCGTGAGGCGAATGGTGATGAGTTTGAAATCGGCGAAACGATCAATCACCTCGCTGAGCCGACCATCGAAAAAGATGCTGCCACGGTCAACGATGATGACGCGCTGGCAGAGTTCCTGGATGTCCGCCATGTAATGGCTGGTGAGAAGGATGGTGGTCTTGCGCGTGGCGTTGTGCTCGCGCAGAAAGTCGCGCACGATTTTCTGCGAAACGACATCGAGCCCAATGGTCGGCTCGTCGAGGAAGAGTACCTTTGGCTGGTGCAGCAGCGCGGCAATGAGCTCGAGCTTCATCCGTTCGCCGAGCGAAAGTTCGCGCACCATCACGTCCAACTTCTCGCGCACGGAGAGCAACTCGGAAAGCTCGGCGACGGTGCGCTCGAACTGCGATTGCGCGATGCCGTAGATTTTGGCGTTGAGCGCGAGCGACTCGCGTGCGGGAAGATCCCACCAAAGCTGGTTCTTCTGGCCGAGCAACAAAGCGAACTGACGGCGATAGCCGTCCTTGCGTTCCCACGGCGTGTAACCAAGCACGCTGGCCGTGCCGCCGGTGGGATGAAGCAGTCCGGAAAGCATCTTGAGCGTAGTGGTCTTCCCCGCGCCGTTCGGGCCGAGGAAACCGACGAACTCGCCTTCCTCAACGTAAAAGGAAACGTCGCGGACGGCGTGAGTGGTATCGTAACGGCGGCTGACAAGGCCGCGCACCGCGCCGAGAAAACCGGGCTGCTTCTTGTAGGTGCGAAAGGCCTTGGTGAGGCCGCTAACTTGAATCACCGGCATCGTGGAAGTTCCAAGTTGGAGATTCAATCCTGGAGCCGGAGCGCTCCCACTTCGAGCGCCCGGCCGCTGACCACAGACGCGTCAGCGCGTGAGCTGTTTCTCGAGATACTGGACCTTCTGACGGACGTTGGCGTCCACTTCCATCCGGTTCTTCACGAGACGGCACGCGTGGAGCACGGTGCCGTGATCACGGCCACCGAAGGTTTCGCCAATGGCGCTGAGCGAGCTCTCCGTGAGCTGCCGCGCGAGATACATCGCGACCTGACGTGGGAAAGCAATGTTCTCTGGACGGCGCTTGCTGCTCATGTCGGCAAGGCGGATGTCGTAATACTCGGCCACGCGCTTCTGGATGACCTCGATGCTGATGCTGGTACGACCCTCTTCCTGCAGCACTTCGCGCAACAGGCTCTCGACGGTCTCCTGCGTGAGCTTCTTACCGGTAAGTTGAGCGAAGGAAGCGACGCGGATGAGCGCGCCCTCAAGCCTGCGGATGTTGGTGCGGATTCGATTGGCGAGAAAGCTGACGATGTCGTCGGCAAGAACCACGCCCATCTCCTTGACCTTCTTCTGAAGGATGGCCATGCGCGTCTCGACATCAGGCGGCTGAAGATCGGTGGTGAGACCCCACTCGAAACGCGTCACGAGACGCTGCTCGAGCCCCTGCAGTTCGGTGACCGGCCGGTCGCACGTGAGGACGACCTGCTTGTGCGACTCGTGCAGCGCATTGAAAGTATGGAAGAACTCCTCCTGAATGCGCTCTTTGCCGGCGAGAAACTGGATGTCGTCAACCAGCAGCACGTCGGTGGACTGACGATATTTTTTGCGGAACTTGGCGAGTGAGCTGTCCTGAATAGCCGCGATGTATTCGTTGGTGAACTTCTCGGAGGAGACGCAGGAAACGCGCGCGCCTTTGCGCTGGCTGGCGACGTACTGGCCGATGGCGTGCAGCAAATGCGTCTTGCCGAGACCGGTGCCGCCGTAAAAGAAGAGCGGGTTGTACGACTTGCCCGGCGCCTGCGCCACCGCGAGCGCGGCAGCGTGGGAGAAGTTGTTGTTGTTGCCGACGACAAAGCTGTCGAAGGTGTACTTCGGGTTGAAATGGAAATCGCCGTTGCCGTTGGTCGCGGGTTTCTCCACCACAGAAGCCGCCGCTGCCGCCGCCACGCGCGCAGTCTTGGTGGTGATGGGCGCCGAGAGTTCTCCACCGCGGCCGGTGGTCGTCTTGAACTTCACCTGCAACCGCCGACCGCTGGCGTGCGCCACGGCATCCTGCAGCAGCGTGAGGTAATTCTCCTTCAGCCAGACTTCGTGAAAATCATTGGCTACCTCGAGGTGCAGCGTGTTCTGCTCCAGCGCACCCGCTCGGATGGAGGCAAACCAGAGGTTGTACGTTTCGGCACTCAGCGTCTTCAGCTGCTGCTGGGCTTGCGCCCAAATCTTTTCCGCACTCTGTATTGTAACCATTTTCACAACAGCTCCCAAAGGCTCTTTAACTTGTTCACTTGCGGGCCGTCACGTTCCAGTGACTCACAACCCGTCGCAGACTGGATCAACAACCTGCGAGCTACCGCCGCGAAACGATTCCTATTCAAAACCGCCCGACAAAACGGCGCTTCATTTCAACAACCGCAACCAACTGAAAACCAGATGGTTGAAAATAATTAATTTCCCGCCCCTGCGGCCAGCGACACGTTCGCCGCGTTTTCTTTGAAACGTCGGAAGACTTTCGCGCTGTCTGTTTATTGCCCCGACGCCCTTGCGACGAGTAGAATATGTTAACACTTATTCAGGACTTATTCACAGTCCACTTCTGAGCTTGAAAAGATCGGCAGCACCCCGTCCGTCAGAGCGCCTGATCGCCCTTTTCATCAGTGCGAATACGTAGCGCACTCTCGATCGTCGTGATAAAAATCTTCCCGTCACCGATCTTGCCGGTCTTCGCCGCGCCAATAATCGCCTTCACGGCGCCATCGGCCGTCGCGTCGGCCACCACGATCTCTAACTTCAGCTTCGGCAGGAAGTCCACCGTGTATTCGCTGCCGCGATAAATTTCCGTATGCCCCTTCTGGCGGCCGAAACCCTTCACTTCGCTCACGGTCATCCCCTCGATGCCAATGGCGGTGAGCGCCTCTTTGACTTCTTCGAGTTTGAACGGCTTGATGATGGCTTCAATTTTTTTCACGGCCGGCACAGGTGTGATCTCAGATACTAGCAACCGACTTTTCTCTGTAAACACGAAAGATAAAAAAATATTCTGCATTAAAAAAACCAATTTCGTTGACAGCAAACCCACTCAACGCTCGACACCTGCAGGTGAGTTCCCGAAAGTAAAACGCGTGAGTTGGTTCTACCGCCGCGTCATCCGCCCCGTCCTCTTCACGCAGGATTCCGAGCGCATCCACAACAGCACCCTCGCCGCGCTCGGCTACGCCAGTCACCACGACGCACTGCGCCGGATCACCGCCGATTTTTACGCCGCGCCGGAACTGCCTGTGGAACTTTTCGGCCTGCGCTTTCCAAATCCCGTCGGACTCGCCGCTGGAATGGACAAACACGCTGCAGCCGTGCCGATGTGGAAGTCGCTCGGTTTCGGCTTCAGCGAATTGGGCGGAGTCACTCAGCATGCACAGCTTGGCAACGATGCGCCGCGCATGTTCCGCGCCGTAGCCGATGGCGCACTGGTAAACCGCATGGGCTTTAACAACATCGGTGCCGAAGCAATGGCCGCGCGATTGGCTGAATGGAAGCGCACCGATCGCTGGCCAACGCACCCCGTCGGCATCAATCTCGGTAAATCGAAAATCACGTCGCTCGAAAAAGCCGCCGAGGAGGACTACGCCAACTCCTTCCGCGCCCTTCGCTCACTGGCCGATTTCTTCGTTGTCAACGTCTCCTCGCCCAACACTCCGAATCTCCGCCAACTACAGGACAAATCCGCGCTGGACGAAATTCTTTGCGCTCTTCAGCAAATCAATGTGAACGGAGTCGGCGCGCCAAAACCAATCTTGGTAAAAGTCGCACCGGACCTTTCCTTCGAAGCGCTCGATGAGATTCTCGAACTCGTCGGCCCGCGCCAACTCGCCGGCATCGTCGCCACCAACACCACCATCGCTCGACCCGAAGCGACCAGCGAATCCTGCCGACGCATTTACACCGAGACCGGCGGCCTCTCCGGCGCTCCGCTCCGCGCCCGCAGCACCGAGGTCATCCGTCATATTTATCGGCAGGCCAAAGGCGCTTTGCCCATCATCGGTGTGGGCGGCATTTTCAACGCCGACCATGCGTGGGAGAAAATCACCGCTGGCGCAAGCTTGGTGCAGGTTTATACCGGCCTCGTGTACGAAGGACCGGCCATCACGAAGAACATCGTCGCCGGTCTTCAGCAGAAACTCGCCGAACGCGGTTTGAAAAACCTGCGCGACGCCGTCGGCATCGCCGGTTGATTCACTTCCGCTCCGCCATCAAACGCCGAATCTCCGTCAACATCCGCTCGCTCGTTTGCTGTGGCGTTTCGCCAGCGTTGTTGATGACGATGGCATCCGCCGCGATTTTCAACGGCGCGGTGGCGCGAGTGCTGTCCCGTTGATCGCGCGCGGCGAGGTCGTCCTTCACTCCCTCCGCTTCACGGCGGCGACTGCGCTCCTCGGCAGAAGCGTCGAGATAGAACTTGAGCGGCGTCTCAGGAAAAATGTGAGTGCCGATGTCGCGCCCTTCCATGACGAGGTTGCCGAACTTCACGCACGAACGCTGCGCCTCCTTCATCCACATGCGCACCTCGAGCACCGCGGCGATGGGTGAAACGGCCGCGCTTGTTTCCGCGGTACGGATTTCCTTCTCCGGAAAATAGCCGTCCACAAGCAAACGCACTTGGCCATCCACACACTCGAGCGTGGCGTTCCAATCGCGCAACTCGGCGGCCACCGCAGTCGAGTCGTGCACGTTCACACTGCGCTTCAAACAGAACCACGCGAATGCGCGAAACATCGCACCGGTATCTACGTAAGCGTAGCCGAGTCCCTTGGCGATGAGCCGAGAATTCGTGCTCTTGCCGCTGGCACTCGGACCGTCAATGGCGATAACGATGGGCGTGTTCACTGTTTCGGGTTTCAAGTTAATCGGCGAAGAGCGCGTCGCCACTGAGCGACTGACGTGTACGTGCGTCGAGAATCGTTGCGCCCAAACCGTGCGGCGTGGGCGCGGCGAACTTCTGGAAAAAGTTCGGGAAAGTCTTCTTCACGCAGGCTGGATTGCGGATGCGAATGCCGGGCACCTTCAGCCCGAGAACAGCGAAGCACATCGCCATGCGGTGATCGTTGTAGGTCTCGATCTCCGCGCCGTGGAGCGGCGACGGATGCACTGTCAACGTGTCACCTTCCTCGACAACCTTCGCGCCGCACTTGGTCAGTTCGGTGCGCAGCGCGGCGACGCGTTCGCACTCCTGCACTCGCAACCGGCCGAGCGCGGTGAAACAAGTGGGGCGTTCGGCGAACGGCCCGAGGACAATGGCCGTCATGATGCTGTCGCCCAAGTCGCGCTGGCGGGAAATCGATTCGGGCAACGGCTGGAATTTCGCGAACTCGGCATCAATCTGCCAACCAGAGTCGGGCCAGTGCGCCACGCGCACGTCGTGGGCGAACATTGTTGCCGCCCAGAAATAGCTGCCGCCCGAGGCGTCCGGCTCGATTTGA
Organism: Akkermansia muciniphila; assembly: GCA_945860945.1. Classification (GTDB taxonomy): domain Bacteria; phylum Verrucomicrobiota; class Verrucomicrobiia; order Limisphaerales; family SIAT01; genus SIAT01. Next base: position 16,439 of record CAMASG010000003.1, on the reverse strand, counting down.
AATTCTCCGCCGCTTGCCGGAAACACTTTCACCAAGGCACGTGTCATCTCCACGTACGGCAACTCGTCCGCGTTCGCGCCTTCCACTTCCACTGTCCATCCGCCAACGCGCGCGCCGAGCAACAAGGCCGAAGCGAACTGCGAGCTTTCCGCCACGCTCACGCGGCAGGAACTGGCGCGGGGTCCACCGCCGCAGATGAGCGCGGGGAGCTTGTCGTTCTCAGAATCAATCCGGTAACCGAGCTGGCGCAGCGCGGTGAAGAGTGCGGCCTGCGGACGCTCATGCATCCGTGGCACACCGTGCAATCGATACACGCCTTCACCGAGACAGAGGAACGCGGCGAGAAAGCGCGCCGCCGTGCCGGCGTTCCCGACGAACAATTCCAGCGGCTGTTCCGCAGTGCCTCCGCGCGGAATTTTACCGGCGTGACCGCACACTGTGATGGTGCGGTTGCACGGCTCATCAGAATCATCCGCCACGTTCACGAGGAAGCCCAACTCGCGCAGACACTCAGTCATCACCTGCGTGTCTTCGCTCCACAATGCGCCACGCAGAACGGTCTCGCCATTCGACAACGCGGCGAGGATGAGGGCGCGATTGGTGATGCTTTTCGAGCCGGGCACGGTGATCTCCGCGCGGACCGACTGCACGAGCGGGATGATCTCGATGAGGTCAGGCAGCGGCATGGCTCACTCGGCGGGGTGAGAATTCGGCGCGCGCCAGGCGTCTCGACGCTGCTTGGCCTTCACGAAAAACTCTTCCACCGCCTTCGCGTCGCCATGCTCGAGCGCGTGCTGGAACTCCTGCAAATCCTCGATGAAAACACCGAGCACGCGGTCGAGATTCACGCGGTTGGCGAGCGCGATGTCGCGCCACATCTCGGGCGAACCCGAGGCGATGCGGGTGCTATCGCGGAAACCGCCGGCGCAGAGCTGCGCCTGTTCCTTCGGATGCACGGGACTGAGAATATAGTTCGCAAGTTCAGCCGCGACGACGTGCGGCAGGTGGCTGGAGCGGGCGACGAGATCATCGTGCGCTTCGGGCGCGAGCCGCAGCGGACGCGCGCCGAGCGACTTCCAGAATTCTTCCACGCGGCGAACCGCTTCGGATGACGACTTCGCCGTGGGCGTGATGACACAAACGGCGTCTTCGAAAAGATCCGCACGAGCGGCGGAGGAACCGACCTTCTCCGCACCGGCCATCGGATGACCACCGACAAAATGCGCGCCGGCGGAGGCGACGAGCGATTCCAGTTCAGCAACGACGGAAGCTTTCACGCTGCCGACGTCCGTAACAATCGCGCCGCGTTTGAGCGACGGGAGAAATTGCTCAGTCAACCGGCGCATCTGCGCGAGCGGCGTGCAGAGCACCACGAGGTCGGCATCTTTGACAGCAGCAGCGAGGTCGTCCGTGGCGCGGTCCACCACACCGATTTTCTCGCACTCGATCACGCTGGCAGCGCGACGGACGTAGCCTTCCACGCGGCCGGCGAGTCGGCGCTGGCGGACGGCCAGACCGAGCGAGCCACCGAGCAGGCCGACGCCGACCAAGGTGATTTTCTCAAACTGCACGGCGGGACTGTAAGCAGCCGGAGGCCGAGGGGCAAGAAGCGAGGGGACTACGTCCGCGCTCGAATCGCCACCTCACGGACGCGCTGGAGAATGACGTCCGCGATCTTCGGCTCGTTGCCGATGCTGGCGGAATACCAGAGGCGCTTCCCTTCGCGCTCGGTCGGATTACCCCATGTCGGCTGGCCGGCCGCGAGGCGCTCGCGCACCACGGGTTCCGGTTCGCCGAGCATCACGGGAATATCCTCGTAACTGTGCAGGCCGTCGCTGACGAAGAACGGAACCATCACGAGGTTCTTGGCCTGCGCCATTTGCCAGCAGGCGGCGATACGCGGCTCCTCTTCCATGAATGCGGCGTGAACTTCGGCGTAGAGATTCTTGGCGCGGATCAACTCCACCTGCCGCTCGATAGCTTCGCGGGAACGCTCGTTTAACCCCGTGCCGTGGCCGGCGATGAACAGGGCAGTGTCGGCTGGTTTCGGCGTGGACGGGAAGGGGTGCTTCTCCACCACTTCGCGGGCGCGGGCGAGCAGGACGTCGGTCATCGAATCGTGCGTGCCGATCGGCCCGCAGTAATGAAGCGTTTGTGCGCCGCGCTGTTGCACCTTCGCAAACTCCTTCTCACCTTTGCCGCAGAAGCCCAGTTCGCGCGGGATGACCTCCTCGGTGAAGTAGCCCTCGCTGATGAAGAGTGGCACGACGAAAACGCGCGGGGCGAACACGCCGCGCAGTACGCCAGGGAGATACGGCTCCTGCTTCCAAAAGGTCTCGACGACTTGCGCGAAGGTCCCGCGCTGGCGGAGCTCGTCCGCGTGCTGATACGTCGGCGCAGCAGACTCGGCGTTGAGCGTCGAGCCGTGGCCCACGAGCACGAGGGCGGCATCGGCGAATTCATTCGTGACCACGCTTCTGGGTATCCCAAAGCATTCCCCGCCGCAAGCCTGCGAACGACTCGGGCATTGCCAAGTGGCTGTAACCTTGCTTCAATCTCGCCCGTCTAGTCCCATCGTATGCTTAGTTGGCATACGCCAAACAACACAAACAACACAAAACCCCTGCTATGAAGAACACCCTGTGGATTGCCGCCGCCCTGTGCGCCGTGGCCGTGACCGTGAACGCCGCCGACGAGAAGAAGGTGGAAAAGAAGAAGGTCGAACTCACCGAGGCTCAGAAGACGACCTTGAAGGAAATCACCGAGAAGTACGACACCAACAAGGACGGCAAGCTCGACAAGGATGAGCGCGCCAAGATCAGCGACGATGACAAGAAGAAGGCCGCTGACGCCAAGCTCCCCGGTTTCGGACCCGGCAAGAAGAAGGACAAGAAGTAATCCCTCTTCAGATTGAATTCTGCAGACCGCCGCTCGGCAACGGGCGGCGGTTTTCTTTTTGCTAGAATGCAGCCGCGTACATCGCACGGAAATCCGCCTCAGCAATCGTGCGCGGATTGAAACTCGCGGTCCACTGCTTCGAGGCTTCTTCGGCGAGCACGAGAATCATCTCCCGATTCGCACCGAGTTCCGTGAGCGAACGATTGAGGCCGGCGTGCTTCAACAATGCTTCAAGTTGCGTCGCCAACGTCTCGGCCGAATCCGCAATCGCCTCGTAGCCGCGCGCGGTCTCAGGTTCGACGGCGTTGAAGCGGACGACGTGCGGCAGCATCAAGCCGACAGCTTGGCCGTGGATGATACTGAAGTGCGCGGTGAGCGGGTTCGCCGCCGAATGCGCTGCGCCAAGCATCGAGTGCTCGATGGCGGTCCCGGCGAAAGCCGCGCCGAGAAGCATCGCGCCGCGCGCGGCGAGGTCTCGCGGGTTTTCCAAAACACGGACAAAGTTCGCCGCAAGTAACGCGAACGCCGCGTGCGAAAAGGCGAGCGAAGTCTCGTTGCGTTTCTTCGTCACTGCCGTTTCCACTGCGTGCGCAACGGCGTCGATGCCGGTGCAAGCCGTGACGCGTGGTGGCTGCGAGACGGTCAATTCAGGATCGAGAATCGCCACGCGCGCCATCGCCTTCTTGTCGCCACAGGCCATTTTCTGGTGCGTGATGGGATCGGAGATGAGCGCGAATGACTGGCACTCGCTGCCGGTGCCAGCAGTGGTGGGGATGGCGATGAGCGGCAGCATCGGCTTCGTCGCTTTGCCGACGCCCCAGTAGTCGTGCATCCGGCCGCCGTTGGTGAGGATGAAATTGCAACCCTTCGCGGTGTCCATCGAACTGCCGCCGCCGAGGCCGATGAGGAGATCCGCTTTCGCGGCGCGCGCGGCGGCGACGCATTCGTCCACGACGGTGGTGTCGGGATTTTCGCGGACGCGATCGAAGCAGACGGCTTCGAGTCCCGCGGCTTCAATCAGGCCGATGACCTTGCCCGCGTGACCAGCTTTCACGATGCCGGAATCGGTGACGACCAAGGCGCGTTTGCCGCCCACTTCCCGCGCAATCTGTCCCACGCGACCGATACTTCCCGCGCCGAAGATGAGGCGGAGGTGGAGTTCGACATCGAACTCGGTGCGCTTGCTCAGTTCAGCGGGTGAGGAATTCAAATTCATTCGCGTCTGCGATTCGGATTCAGACGCGCAGTGGCAACTTTAGTTTCAATCCCACTTGCCCCATCACGCACGCTCGAATGAACGCCGTTTGTAAAGGAACTCGAACATGTTTCCTTCGTGCGGCTGATCCCACGAAATCTTCATCGTGGAAATCGGGCCGACGTTGAGGCGGTCGATATGCCGGCACTCGAGGAGTTGCGAAATCCACGCCTCGTCCTTCGTGATGGCGGTGGTGACGAGCGAGTAGCCGATCTTGCCGAGCATCTCGGACTGCGGACATTCGACGACGCTCGCGTACGCGAAAAGGAACTCGCGGTTCGCGAGCGGGTGCGCGAACGACTCGCACTGCACGATGGTCGGCCGCAGATAAATGCCGCCGTCCACCACAGTCTTGCGAGGGCCGTTACGATACTTGGCCGTGGCTTCTGTGGCGCCGGGCATTTTCAAATCGGCATCAATCGCGCCGTCGATGTAATCGGCCATCTTCGCGTTGGCAAAGCCGGAGAGAACGGCGGTCTCGTCATCCGGCGCAGTCGGCGCGTACGGGCCGATTTTCTTCGCGAGCGCGTCGGCGATCTCCGCGCCATACTTCGGCACGACGACAGCGGAAGCGCAGAGGCAACTGCGGCCGCCGTTCGCCGAAATGGATTCGGCGATGAGGTCGATGAACTCCGGCCAGCGCTCAATCTCGTCTTCGCCGATGAGCACTTTGCTGTAGCCGGGACCGTGGACGTTGATGCTGGGATTGTTGGCGTACTGCGCGGTGGTGGCTTTATCGCCGAAGATAAGCGCGCGGCCGCAGCTTCTCAAAATCTCGCCCGCGCCCTCGTGGTCGGTCGGATAAAAACCAAACGCCTCAGCCGGACAGCCAGCAGCGATGAAGGCCTGCATGAGGCGATACGGCGTCCACGGTTCTTCGCGGCCGGGCTTGAGAATGACCGGTGTCTTGAGCGCGATGGAGGGGAGCCAGAGCGAGTTTACTGCGGGCGAGTTGCTCGGCATCACGAGACCGAGCGCCTGCGTGTTGGGATAGAAGCTCACCGCCGTGCCGCCGGTCTGGCCGAAGCCACGGTCGAGGATGGAGAGGTCCATGCCGCGCGTAAGGCCGTTGAGCACGGTCTTCATATTGCTCATCGCGGCGTGGATGCGCGTCATGTTGCGGCGCACCATCACGTGCGGCAAACCGCTGGTGCTGGAGAGCGTCTTGACGAAATCATCGGGCGACTGCGTGTGGCCCTTGTCGCCGAGCGGCAGCGTGGCGGTGAGGAAAAGATCGGCGGCCTTCGAGGTGATCTCGAGCAACTGCGCGACGGTGAACTTCTTCAACGAGGCGCGCGCGCCGGCGACCTTCTGCAAATCCTTTCGCAGGATGCCAGCGTTGACGGTGCTGACCTGCGCGATGATCTCGCCGTTGCGACAGTTGGCGATGTTGACCTTGTCGAGGCTTTCGTAGCTGCGGCCAAGCCGCAGGACGGGGATGTGTGGGAGGCTCATGGTGATTACTTGAAATGGACGTTTGAAAACGAATCATGCGGCGCGACGTGCTTCATCCCCTTGGTTTCAACCACGCAGATGAAGTGCTCATAAATCTGGATGCGGCCCGAGGTGAATGTCGTGGAACCGGAACTGCCAATCTCGCCCTGCCTCGGCACCGGCCTCTCCCAAAGCAAGCAGAGCTGAATATCGCCCTCGAGAACCGGCCCTTTGGATTTAGAAGGCGTGCAATTGGATGGCGCGCAGCCAGCGAGCAACAAGCCCGCCACCAACAGGCCGAACAATACGCCAACAGCTCTCTTGTTCATCAGGGGCGCGGCTTAGTACACGCCTTCGACGATGTTCTTTTCCATCGCGCCGAAGGGGCGCACGTCGCCGACGCCGTCCCACTGATACGGCGCGCGGGCGGAGCGGCGGAGGGCCTCGTCGCGTTCAAGGAATCGCGGCATGAAGAATTCCTTCGTGAGCGTGGTAAGCTCCACACGGCCCCATTCGTCGTGGTTCACGAGCGTGTCGGTCTGGTTCGGCTTCACGACGCGGAGCACGGCGCGCGGCTGCGGCGAGTAATAGGTGATGGAGAAATTATCCTCCGGCTTGATCGGGACGCTCGCGGCGAGACCCATGAGCGTGTTGCCGTAGGTCGGATAGAAACCAATCTTGCCCTCGAGCACTTCCTCAACGATGAAGCGGACATACTGCGGGGTCATCGTGGTGCCGCCGCAGAAGACGCCGCGGATGCCGGCCTCGTGGATGTTCACCTTCTCGGCGAGGGCCTCGAGCAGCTTCGGCGTGGTGAAGAGGCCGCTGATCTTGCGGTTCTTGAGCAGCATGACGGCTTGGTCCACGACGTGATCCATGTAGGCGCGGGCGACGTCGAACTGCTTGTTCGAGATGACCTTTTTCACGAAGCGCGGATCGAGATCGATGAAGTAGCAGGCGCAGCCGCGGACGTTCGCGAGATGCTCAATGGCGAGGCGCAGGCGGCGCGGACCGGTCGGGCCCATCATCAGCCAGTAATGATCCCGCGGAAAATGCTCGTCGGAAATCTTCTCGGCAAACTCGCTGTAGTCCACCTTGTAATCGTTCCAGCCGATGCGTTGCTTCGGCATGCCGGTCGTGCCGCCGGTCTCAAAAATGTTGAACGGCTGTCCCTTGAAAGCGGCCGGCACCCAGACCTCGGGCTGCAGGTCGCGCAGCCATTCATCCTGGAAATGCGGGAACTTGGTGATGATGTCGGCGAAGCACTTCACCTCGGTGCGCGGGTCGAAGTTCTTCTTCGCCCAGTCGAGCCAGAAGGGCGTGCCGGTCTCGGGGCTGAAGTGCCACTTGACCATCTCGACCGCGTGCGCGTCGAGTTCAGCCTGCGCGGCGGCGGGGTTTGCGGGATATTTGAGGGACATAAATTTGGTTCGTTAAAACAGGGTGTCGCGACACGGAAACGGCCGCGTCACAGGTTGGATTGGATGTTGGATTACGGCTTGATGGTCGCGCGTGCGGCATCATGCAACGCGAAGAGATGGGTGTTGCTGGCGATGTAGATGACGCCATTCGCCACGACAGGCGTGGAGTAAACGGGTGCGCCGAGATTCGTCTCGCTCAACACCTTCTTCTCCTTCGTCGCCGCGAGCACCACGAAATCACCGTCCTCGTCACCGACATACACCTTGCCGTCCGCCACGAGTGTGGAGCTCCACATGTGCGCCTTCATATCGTGCACCCAGTAGAGTTTGCCGGTCTCGGCATCGAGACAATGGACGAAGCCGGAGAAGTCACCGACGAAGAGCAAGCCCGTCGCCGGATCAATCGAGACCGTCGAGATGCTCCGCTTGATGCCGCGGTATTCCCATTTGAGCGCGGTCTTGGTGACGTCGCCGGTCTTGGTGGCATCCAAGCAAACGAGCCGGCCGATGCCTTCGCCGTGCTCGGGGTCCTGACCGGTCGCGATGTACACGCGGTTCTTGTAGAAGACCGGCGTGCCGTTTACTTCGCTCGGACCTTCGGCGGCGGGATACTTGATCGTCTTGCCCTCTTTGTCCTTCTTGTACTCAGGCGGGTTGCAATCGAACTTCCAGACCGTCTTGAGGAAAGCCGAGTCGCCTTCCTTCTTCGGCACGGAATCGAAAGCGTAGCACCATCCGTCGCCGCCACCGAAGAAGACGAGCGACTTGCCGTTCACCTTGCCGGTGGAGGGCGAACTCCACTGGCCGTGATAGATGCGCTTGCTGATTTCCGCGTCGTCCTCGCCCTCGAGCTTACCGGTCTTTTTGTTCAACGCGACGAAGCTCGGCGAGTTCGGCGAAGGAATGTTCGAGTGCGTCCAGTCCTGTCCGTTGGAAGTGCAGACGTACAGCGTGTCGCCCACGATGAGCACGGAGCTGTTGGAAGCGTTGTGCGGGAAAACGCCGAGCTCATCCATCATGTCGTAGCGCCAGATGATGTCCGCGTCCTTCGGGCCGGGCGTGACCGCCGGCACCGCTTTGCCGTCCTTGCCGACGACATCGAGCACCATGTATTTGCCCTCGTCTTTGTAACCATCGTTGCCGTTCGTCATGCCTTCGACATCGAGGCAAAGCACTTCGCAACGGCTGGTGACGACATACACGCGGTTGCCTTCAATGGTCGGCGAAGCGAGCAGGCCGAGCGATTCCCAGTCGTTCACTTTGCCGGACTTGAGCTTCGGCACGACGAGCTGCCAGAGGAGCGCGCCGGTCTTCTCATCGAGGCACATCAAGATGGAGCGGTCGCCCTGATGCGCCTTGTCGCGCGGCGAATCATTGTTCGTGCCGATGTACACGCGGCCGTTCGCGATGGTCACGTTGCCGTAGCTCTGCGAGCCGAGCTTGCTGACCCACTTCACGTTCTTCGTCGTGGCGAGGTCCACCTCTTCGGTGCCGCGCTTGAGCTTGCCCGGCTCGAAACGGTCGGGCAGACCCTTCGCGGGCGAATACATATTGCGGCCGGGATCGTTGCCGCCCCACTGCGGCCAATCCTGCGCGATGGCAGTAGATGCGAACGCCAGCGCGAGCGCGGCGGCGAAGAGCGAGTTGTTCGTGTTCATAAGAATTCGGTGGTTGGGTTGGATCAGTTCGGCGTCACGAGAATGTTGTCGATGTACACGCGCATCTCCTGCGGCGCGAAGCCGTACAGGCCGGGCGAACCCGCCGCGTGCGCGTGCTTCACAGGCACCTCGAGCGTCCATGCGGTCGGCTCGGACTCGTCGCGTTTCCACGCCTTCGCGCGGACCACGCCGGAGCCGTCGGGCTTCACATCCACGCGGCTCTTGAGGCGATACCACGTCGCGGGCGCCCACTTGAAATTGCTCGGCTCATCGGCCGCCGGCACGCGCAGGCGTTCTTGGTTCGAGTTGATCTCGAGCTTCTGCTCGTTGCCTTTGAGGACGATGTAGTAGCGCTGGTTGATGACACCGACGTCGCTCATCTTGCGCCGATTACCGTCGGTCATCACGTCCACCATCACGGTGTAACTCTTCATCGTCGATTCGCCGAGGAAGACCGATCCGCGCTGGAAGAATTTGTTGTCGATCGTCTTCGCCAGCACCTTGCTGCCGTCTTTCTCGCGCACCTCGAACTTGAACCGCGCGCCAATCCACGGCAGCGGCGGATACGCGAACAGCGTGTCCGGTTCGGTCTCGTGCTTCTCAGTAATCTGGAACGATTCGAAGTCCTGCTTCAACGGCAGACCCGGCAACACGCGGCCGCGAATCACGCCGGTGAGACCCTGATACGTCGCCATGAATGCCCCGGCGCTCGGCGTGAGATCCATAGCGGCGACGAGCTGGCCTTCATCGTTGAACGCGCCCTTCATCGTCGCGCGCACCCTCGCCGTGGGCGGGATGTAGCTCGCCCATTTCACAGCCTGCGGATCCTTCACATCACCGACGGTGAAGCCATTCGCATCGAGCAGACGCACGCGGAACTCGGCCTTCTCACCCGGCTTGATCAGCACCTCGCTCGGGATCATTTGCAACTGCGCGGGCTTGCCGGCGGCGGGCCATTTCTCGGGCGTGACAGTGGCGAGTCCGGGGTTGTTCCCTTTCGTGCCGAAGCAATAAATCTTCTTCGTGGTCTGCACATACACCTTACCGTTGTAGGCGACGGGCGTGCCGTAGCAACGCCCGTCCAGCTCCACGTGCGAGAGAATCTTGCCTTCCTTATCGCTGGGCTGAATGACGTAGAAGCCGCCCTTCGTGCCGGTCTCGCTGCCCGACTCGACTTTGCCGCCCGCGGGGTTGTCGAGAATCGGCACGTAAAGCTTTCCGTCCGCGGCGACGAGGGAGGCGTTGCGCTGCTCGATGCCGAGCTTGAGCTTCCAAAGCACCTTGCCGTTGTTCACGTCCACGCAGGCGAGGTCGCCCTTCTCCACCACGAGATAAAGCCGGTCGCCGACGAGAATCGGATGGCTCGCCGAGGTCGAAAGCTCGTTGCTCCACAGCTCGACCGTGGCGCGCTCGACCACCACCGGCGCGTTCGTCGCGCTGGTCGGGACGACGGTCGGGAGCTTCATCGCCACCATCTGACCGGGCTCATACGGCGTGCCGAAAACAGCGATGATCTTGTCGTTGTTGTGGACGACGGTGGTCGCGTTGATGCCGGCGCGGAAGAGCGGGATGCGCCAGAGCGGTTCGCCCGTGCGCGCGTTCGCGCCGGTCACGCTGCCGTCGCCATTGGCGGCGACGAACACGCGCCGGCCGTTGAGGAACATGAAATGCGGATACGAATAGGAGTTATCCTTCGGCCGGTCGCCGGGCGTCGAGGACCAGACCAGTTGACCCGTCTTCTTATCGAACGCGTAGAAACGATCCGCCGCCGGACCTTGCGCGCCCCAGTTCGCCATGATGCCGCGCGTGATGAGCAGGTCGCCATCCACCGCCGGCGATGCCGTGCGGCCGTTCGGGAAGGTGAGGCGCCCGAGCGATTCCATCAGCGAATGTTGCCAGACCGTCTTGCCGTCCGGCGTGAACGCGCCCAGCAACCCCTGCGTTCCTTGCACATACACGTTGCCCGTCTCGGGATCGATCACTGGGCTCGAGGTCGCGTAACGGTTGTAAATCACGTCGCTCAGATAATCGCTGTCGAGCCGCTGCCAAAGCTTCCGGCCCGTCTCCGCGTCGAAGCACGCCACGCCCTCCTGCAGCTCCGCGCCCTCGCCGAGATAGCCGACGATGTAGAGTTTGCCATCCGCAATCACCGGCGTGGATTGACCGGGGAAATCCGCCGTCCACAACGCCGCCTTCGGATCCAGCGTGGAGGGCAGCCCCTTCTCGTTGGAGGAACCGTTCTGGTTCGGGCCGCGCCACGAGAGCCAGCCCTTCGCAGGCGCGGCGGGAAGTTGAGTGGCGACGAGCAGCGTGACGGTGAGCAGGCCGCGGAGGAATGAGCGTTTCATCGTGTCTCTTTGAGATTGTTGTCTCTCTGTCTTAGCAGGCCGGCCGCGCGCGGAAAACCCCAAGTTGCTCGCAGACCGGCGCAAAGTTTTCGCCAGTGAGAAAAGGTTTGCAACCAAATAATACGCACTCGTATGATTTAGCAAGACTGTTGACTCACCCTCATGCCCGCACATTCAACCAAAGCCGAGCTGCCGATTGACGCGCCGGACCGCCGCCGCCTGCCGCCCCTGCTGCGCCGCGCGTGGTATGGATTGAACCAAGCCTTCCGCCGCCGCATCGCCCGCACCGGCGCCACGCCGGACCAGTTCACCGCCCTCCGCTGCCTGCGCGAAGGCGACCGCGCCGGACTCACCCAAGGCGAACTCTCCCGCCTGATGAGCAGCGACCCGAACACCGTCACCTCCCTCCTCGAACGGATGGAGAAAGCCGGCTGGGTGGAACGCCGCCCCCATGAAACCGACCGACGCGCGCGCCGCGTGATCCTCCTGCCCGCCGGCCGCCGGAAATACACCGAACTGCGCGCCCTCGCCGTGACGCTCCAATCGCAAATCCTCACCGTACTCCCCGAGCAAGACCGCGAACGGTTCCTCGAACACCTCTCCCTCATGGCCGACGCCTGCCGCGACGCCGCCGAAGAATCCATCCCCAGCTCAAAAACCGCCCCGCGCAGCAGTTAATCCAACCCCAGCCTCGCTCCCCCCTCAAACTGAGCCGTTTTGTCTCCTGTTTCGCCTTTTGACCCAGGAATTTCGACCTTTCACCCGCGAGTCAGGACGTTTCACTGGAGAGTTTGGTCGTCTGACTCGTGAGTTAGAGCGTTTGACTCCCGAGTCAAAGGACGAGTTTTTAGAGGAAACAGCCAAAACACCGTCGGAAAGGCGCGAATCGGAGAAGTTGGCTCCATTGCCGATGAAATAACCTGACGTCCGGTGAAAGAAACCGCCCGAACTAGCGATGATAGGCGTAGGGAAGCGAGGGCGAATTAGCCGCCAGTAGACGCACCCGCAAGGGTAACAAGCATAAACAGTTCAAGCGCACAGGTGGAGATTGAGGAATACGAGAACCTCCCCCTTGACCCAACAGAGATGCTCGACGACGGTAGACAATAATCAACCAGTCATACTCTCACCACTTCGGGTTCGGCTCCATCGTAGCGGAGAAGCCCGACACCAACTAAAAATATGAAATACTTAATTATCTTTTTGCTGGCGGGTATGGCTCACGCGGATGTGAAGAGCGCGTACCTCACGAACCTTCAGAAGAAGTCTGCTGTGGTGCAGGGTCAGATTGTAAAGAAGAACTCCCGTACCGCGCTTCGTGTCTCTACCGTCACTGCGGCGAAGGCTCCGGCAGTAGTTAAGAGCGAGTTGTCTTTCGATGGCATCCAGATTGTTACCAGCACCAAAGCTCGCGGAGAGAAGATTGTCGGGCTGTTCAAGCTGTTGAAGAAGCAAGACCCGCAAGGATGGGCTTACGTCAAAGCGAACGTGAAGGAGGTGAACGACTATTACTCTGACGACCAATTCCGCATCGCTAGTACGGGATGCAGCGATTTCAAATTCGCTTATAATAACAGGCATCTAGATAATATTGACGTAAAGACGGCAAGCCTTTGGTATATCTCTGTTCCAGTTCACGAAGCTACTCATATTTATCTGTATCATAATCGTTCAGAGGGAGACTTTAAGGATGAGACGCTTGTAGATTCCTTTCGCGCTCAATCAGAGGCGAGAATGAATAGCAAGAAATAGCTCTCTATCTATTACTCAACTAGACCGGCCCTTCCACACGAGAAACCGGTCTTGAGCTTCAAGTAAGCGAAGCCCCAAGCCCCATCACCTCTCTCTCCCAGCGGGCAGCAAAAAAGGCGACCCTTGCGGGCCGCCTTTTGCGGAAGTGTTTCTTGGAAGCAGTTTAGTGCTTCGGCTCAGACCCGCCCGTGATGTGCACGGCCTTGTAGCCGCCGATGCTGCGGAAGTAGAGCATCAGCAGCAGGTAGATGACCGCCATGCCCACGGGGATGGCCGAGTCGGCCTTGAGTGTCTTGCGGTCGCCAGCGATTCCGGCGGTATGGACCGTCTTCTCGTCCGGCGTGAGTTTCTCGATGGCTTTGGTGATGTCGCCGCCGGCTTTCTCGATCTCCTTGCGCTCCTTGTCGAGCTTGCCGCTGACTTCGCCAAGCTTCTTTCCATCCAGGCCGTTGGCCTCGGCGAAGATGAGGAACTTGCTCGGGGCCGCGGCTTTGTACTCCGTGTAGAGCTTGGCATCGGCCTGTTGCAGGGCTTCACCGGAGAAGCGGTCCTTCGCGTAACCGAGACCCGACGAGCCGATCAAGCCGGCCGAGAGCATGCCGATGCCGCCCATGATGGAAATGGCCACGGCGCCGGTCTGCGGGAAACGATCCGAGGCGACCGCGAGCATGGTCGGCCAGAAGAACGTCTTGCCGACGGCGTAGATGCCCAAGGCCACCAACGCAGCGCCGAAGGTCTGCATGCCGGAGGCCATTTGCAGTCCGACTGCTGCCAAGACCGCGCACGTGAAGAGCAACGCGACGGGCGAGAAGTTGAGTTTCTTCTCGATGAAATCGGCGCAGAACCGGAGGCCGAACATGATCGCCGAGGTCCAGAGGAAGAGATACTTGCCCTGCTCGGAACTGAAGAGGTTGCCGGTGATGTTCTGGATCCAGCCGTCCGTGCCGAGCTCGACAGCGCCGACCATCGCGTGCGCGAGGAAGAGCATGAAGAGGAGGACGGAGCCGATGGAGAAGCGAAGCACGCTGCCGAGCCCGATGAGGAGCGCGCCGCCGATGACGAGCGTGGAGCCTTTGGGCAGCCCGAGCGCTTGCTGCAAGTAAGCAGCGATGAGCGTGCAGATGGCCAGTGCGCCCAGCGATTCAATCGGCACTTGCGTGCGCGCACGGGTGAGAAACCCGACGGCGAGCAGCAGGACGACCGAGATGGTGTAGGATGTCGGCATGTCGAAGCCGAGGATGCTGTTGGAGAAAAGCGCGAGCAGGTAACAGACGACGAGAGCACCGAGGATGCCGACGTCCTTGAACATCTCACCGATGCCGAGACCCTTCTCGGAGGCTTCGCTCTTCGGCATTTTCTGGCCGAGGAACATCAGGCCGTAAGCGACAGTCGGGATGAGATAGAGGGCGAGCTGATACTTCCAGTGGATCTCCATCTTGTCGTCCAAATACCAGCCGGCGAACGCGCCGAGGATCATGCCGGCAGGCCAAGAGGCGTGGAGGATGTTCAGATAATGCGTGCGGTTGTTCGGGAAGATTGTCGCGATCAACGGATTCGCCACCGCTTCCAATGCGCCGTTGGCAAAGGCGAAGATGAACATGCCAATGACGAGGCACTGATAGGCGGCCGCTTGGGCCATCGCACCGCCGTCGCCCGGAACAGCGGCGAACGTAACGATCGCCGACAGGATGTGCAGCGTGAAGGCCGCGATAATCAGCTTGCCGTAGCCGATTTTGTCGGCCACCAAGCCGCCAAGGATGATGCCGAAGCAGAAGCCGGTGAAACCCGCGCCACCAATCGCGCCGAGCTGCGCACCGGTGAAGCCGAACTCCCTGCTCCAGTTGTCAAAGATACCGCCGCGGATGGCGAAGCCGACACCGGCGGCCAAAATCGCCATGAATCCCGCCCACAACAGGCGCTTGGCGTTTGGGACGCTCCCTTCGTTGCTAATTCCACTAATCATAGGTTGTTTTCTCCACAACGCGCCCCAACCGGCCACTGCGGCTTGGATAAAAGGTCACGCGAATTGCATTCATCGAACCAATTCTTACCAATCATGTCAATCCCGAAAACCGGCTGACTCCACTAGATATAGTGGCGCGCGTTTGGGAGTGCACCCACAGATGGACGTGTTGGTTTGAGGACGAATCCTGACTTCAAACCTGCGGCCGCGCCCCGCTCAACCCTTTCGTTCAACGAATCGTGCTCGGCGTGGTGTTGCGACGAAAGGATTGCGGCTGTTTCCCCTTGTCGTCGCGTGACGGGTCTTTATTCTCCTACGCAGAATGAACCCGCGACACTTCTTCGCCGTCACCGCCTTCGCTGCCTGCGCGCTCCACGCCTTCGCTGCCGATCCGTTCGCCACGGGCGTGCGCACGACGGAGCCGCTCGCGCCGACGGAGCAGCAGAAGACCTTCAAGCTGCCGCCGGGGTTTGAGATTCAGCTCATCGCCGCCGAACCAGAGTTGCGCAAGCCGATGAACATGGCCTTCGATGCCGCCGGCCGGCTGTGGGTCACCGAGTCGCGCGAGTATCCTTTCGCCGCCAAGCTGGGCGAGCCTGCGCGTGACAGTGTGCGCGTCTTTTCGGAGTTCGATGCGCAGACAGGTCGCGCGGGCAAGATGGAGATTTTCGCTGAGGGCCTCAACATTCCCATCGGCCTGCATCCGTTCCTCTCGCCGTCATCGCTCACCAATGCGGCCGCGCGCGGACTCAAGCCTGCGCAGACGTGGAAGTGTGTTTTCTGGAGCATCCCGAATATCTGGTTGATGGAAGACACCGACGGCGACGGCAAGTCCGACAAGCGCGAGGTGCTTTTTGGACCGCTCGGTTTTGAAAAAGACACGCACGGCAACCAAGCGAGCTTCCGGCGCGGCTTCGATGGCTGGATTTACGCGACGCATGGTTTCAACAACACCTCGACCTTCAATGCGAAGGACGGCTCGACCATCACGTTGAACTCGGGCAACACGTATCGCTTCCGCCGCGACGGCTCGCGCGTGGAGCAGCACACGTGGGGACAGGTGAATCCTTTCGGCATGTGCCTGGATCCGCTCGGCAATTTTTACACCGCCGACTGCCACTCCTCGCCCATCTACCAACTCATTCGCGGCGGCTACTATCCGAGCTTCGGCAAGCCTCACGACGGACTCGGCTACGCGCCCACCGTCATCCAGCACAGCCACGGTTCCACGGCGATTTGCGGCGCGGTGTACATCAGCGATCCGTCGTGGCCCGCCGAGTTCCGCGACAACATCCTCATCGGAAACGTCATGACCAGCCGCATCAATCGCGATCAGATCACCTTTGCCGGCTCCTCGCCGAAAGGCAAAGAGCTGCCCGATTTTCTGTCCACCACCGATCCGTGGTTTCGTCCTGTGGATTTGCAGTTCGGTCCCGACGGCGCGCTGTACATCGCCGACTTTTACAACCGCATCATCGGCCACTACGAAGTGCCGCTGCTGCATCCGGGCCGCGACCGCGAGCGCGGCCGTCTCTGGCGCGTGGTGCGAAAGACCGACCAACTCGCGCTGCCCAAGGATTTCAATCTGGTGAAGGCCAACACCGATGAATTGATCACCAATCTTAAGTCGAAAAATCCCACGCGCCATTCGCTGGCGATGAGCGAACTGGAACAGCGCGCCGATGCGAAGACGCTCGGCATGCTCCAAAA
>CAMASG010000002.1 GCA_945860945.1 Akkermansia muciniphila | reverse complement strand
TACGAGCCGTCCTGACCGGTGATGCCGGTGATGAGCGCGCGCGGCATGGCTAGTCGTTGGATTTCACTTTGCCCGATAGTTGATCACTCAACAATTGGATGTCGGCATCCACCATCAAGCGGGCGAGGTCGGCGAACTTCGTCTTCGGCTCCCAACCGAGCTGTCGCTTGGCTTTGCTGGCATCGCCGATGAGCAACTCCACCTCGGCCGGCCGATAATAGCGCGGATCAATTTCCACGTGCTTCTTCCAGTCCAGCCCCGCATGAGCGAACGACACGTCGAGCAATTCACGGATCGTGTGCGTCTCGCCGGTGGCGATCACATAATCGCCCGGCTTCTCCTGCTGGAGCATCAGCCACATCGCCTCCACATATTCCTTCGCGAAACCCCAGTCGCGTTTCGCATCAAGGTTGCCGAGGAAAAGTTTCTCTTGAAGGCCCGCCTTGATGCGCGCGAGTGCGCGGGTGATTTTGCGCGTCACGAACGTCTCGCCGCGCCGTGGTGATTCATGGTTGAAGAGGATGCCGCTACTGGCGTGCAGTCCGTAACTCTCGCGGTAGTTCACCGTGATCCAGTGAGAATAAACCTTCGCGCAACCATACGGGCTGCGCGGATAAAATGGCGTCGTCTCGCGCTGCGGCACTTCCTGCACCAACCCAAACATCTCACTGGAACTGGCCTGATAAAAACGCGGCTTGATGCCCGTCTCGCGGATTGCCTCCAGCAACCGCACCGTACCAGTGGCGGTGATGTCGGTGGTGTACTCGGGCGCATCGAAGCTCACGCGCACATGACTCTGCGCGGCAAGATTGTAAATCTCGGCCGGCTGGATTTTGCTGATGAGCCGCGCGAGCGCGCTGGCATCGGCGAGGTCGCCGTAGTGCAGGAACAGCCGCCGATGACTCTCGTGCGGGTCCTGATAAATCGCATCGAGCCGCCCGGTGTTGAATGTGCTCGCACGGCGGATAATGCCGTGGACTTCGTAGCCTTTTGAAAGGAGCAGTTCAGCGAGATACGAGCCGTCCTGTCCGGTGATGCCTGTAATGAGTGCTTTTTTTGACATATCGCGAGCGCGGCCAAGGTCGGGAAAAGCGCGCGCCAAGGCAAGTCTTTCCGGCTCGTGGCTTGCCGTGCCGCCGCCGAAGGAAGTAGGGTTTCCTGTGTGCGAACCAATTGTCTAGCGAGTCTCGGCCTCGGCGTCTGCCTCCTCGCCGCCGCTGCTTGCGGCTCAAAGAAGCCTGTCACAAAATCTGAAACTGCCGTGTCCACCAACGCCATCAAGCACACCCACACCAACCGCCTCGCGAGAGAGAAATCGCCCTATCTGCTGCAGCACCAGCACAACCCGGTCGATTGGTTCGCGTGGGGGGACGAGGCCTTCGCGAAAGCGCGCAAAGAGAACAAGCCCATCTTCCTCTCCATCGGTTATTCCACCTGCCACTGGTGCCACGTGATGGAACGCGAATCGTTCGAGGACGAGGCGGTCGCCAAATTTCTCAACGCCCATTACGTCAGCATCAAGGTGGACCGCGAGGAGCGCCCCGACGTGGACAAGATCTACATGAGCGCGGTGCAAGCGATGACACGCTCGGGTGGCTGGCCGCTCAACGTCTTCCTCACGCCTGACCTCAAACCGTTTTATGGCGGCACTTATTTTCCACCGAAGCCGCAACCGAGTCGGCCCAGTTTCCAGCAACTGCTCGAGCGCATCGCGGAGTTCTGGAAAACGCGAGAGAAGGAAGTCGCCGCCTCGGCTGAAGAACTGCACAAACAACTCGCCGAGATGGCATCCTTCCAACCGGCCGAAGGCGCGGCGCCGTTGAATCCAGGCGTTCTCACGAATGCGTTGGCGCAGTTCAAATCGAACTACGAACCGCGCCACGGCGGCTTCGGCAACGCACCGAAGTTCCCCCGCCCCGCCCTGCCGTCATTCGTCCTGCGGCAAGGCTCCCGCCACAAAGATGCCGAAGCGATTCGCATGGTCGCACACACCTGCGAGCGGATGGCCGCGGGCGGAATGTATGACCAGCTCGGGGGCGGTTTCTCCCGCTACTCGGTGGACGCGCAATGGCTCGTGCCGCACTTCGAGAAGATGCTTTACGACAACGCGCAACTCATCCACCTCTATCTCGACGCTCACCTCGTCACCGGCGAGGCGAAGTTCGCCGACACCGCGCGCGACATCATCCGCTACGTGCTACGCGATATGACGAACAAGGATGGCGGCTTCTACTCCGCCGAAGATGCCGACAGCGAAGGGCACGAGGGTAAGTTCTATTGCTGGACGAAGAAGAATCTCTCCGTGTTGCTCACACCCGAGGAATTCAATGTCGCCTCGAAATACTTCGGCATCACCGAAGAAGGCAACTTCACCGACCACAGCCATCCGAGCCCGTTGCCGAACCAAAATGTGCTGAGCATCGTCAATCCCCAACTCGGCACCGACGACGATAAACTCCTCCTCACTGCGAAAAAGAAAATGTTCGAGGCCCGCGCCAAGCGCATCCGGCCGCATCTCGATGACAAGGTGCTCGCCTCGTGGAACGGCTTGATGCTCGGAGCCATCGCCCGCGCTGGCGCGGTCTTGAACGACGAAAGTTATCTCGCCGCCGCGGAGCGGAACCTCGCCTTCGTCCAATCCAAGCTCTGGGATTCCACGACCAAGACGCTTTATCACCGCTGGCGCGACGGTGAACGCGACAGCGTCCAACTCCTCGACGCCTACGCCTTCCTGCTCGACGGCGCGCTTCATTTGTACGAAGCCACGCTCGAACCGCGTCATCTCGATTTCGCCATCGCCATCGCCGGAACGATGACCACGAAGTTTTACGATGCGAAAGACGGTGGGTTTTATCAAAGCGCCGCCGACACGAAGGATCTCATCCTGCGCGTGAAAGAGGATTACGACGGCGCCGAACCGAGCGGTAATTCCGTCGCCGCGCTGGCATTGCTCAAGCTCGCCGCCATCACCGACGACAAACCGATGCGAGAGCGCGTGGAGAAAACGATCCGCCAATCAGCCGCGAAGTTGCAACGAGTGCCCGAGGCCTTACCTTATCTGCTCGCCGCGCTTGATTACTCGCTCGAGGAACCGCGCCGCGTCGTCATCGCTGGCGATCCGAAATCGCCCGAGGCGAAACGCCTCCTTCGCGCCGCTCACGCAGTGTATCAGCCGAACAAAGTCGTGCTCGGCACGGTCGGCGCAGTCGAATCGTTCGCAAAGACTTTGCCAGCGAAGGACGGCCCCGTGGTCTACATCTGTACCGGCACCGCGTGCCAACCACCGACGAACGAACCGTCGAAAGTGCGTGAATTGCTGAAGTAGTTTTCTCGCTCGCGACCATCGCTTGACGCATCAAATTAAGCGCGCGACTTGCAGAAATACGTATTCCCACCTAGGGTTCTGCAACTTATGAATGGCAACATAAAAGCGATCGTCCTTGCCGTTGTGCTCGGCGGTGCAATTCTCGGGCTGGGATTCTACATGTGGAAGGATAGCCAACAAGACCCAGAGTGCATGTACTGCAAGCAGCTCATCAACCGCGATAAGTTGATGGTCCACCAGTGGTCTTGCCCCAAGAATCCGGGCTCCAAGAAGAAGTAGCCGCACGCGTCACGGACGGACGCTCGCGAGGAAGCGATTGATCTGCTCGGCCTGTTCGCCCGAGAGCTTTGCTTTGCCGCGCATGCTGGAGAAGATGCCGCCCCACTCGCTCGCGCTGTAGGTCGCTGGATCGTGCAGATTGTGGCACTCGGAACAACGGCTCACGAACAGCTCGCGCCCAGCGCGCAAGTCCTCCGCCTTCATTCCCCCTTGATAAATCCCCAGCGTCGGCGCCACCACCAAGACTGATTCCTCAACCGCAGCCACTGAGGATGACAACGGTTTCGTTGCGCTTACTTTTAGTTCCGAACGCGACTTCCAGACAAACCAGGCCGCAACGCAGCCCAGCAGTAGAATCACGCCCACGCTTGCTCCAACAATCAACGGCCAGCGCCGCGCAGTCTTTGGCGGCTCGACGACAAACTCTTCCTCAAGGGGGGGAAGATCGACTTCAGATGGAACGGCCTCGGCCTCGATAGATTCAACCCGCAACTCCGTCGTTTCGCCGCAGAGCGGACAGGCTACTTGCGCGCCGAGCCATTCGACAGGGAACTCTAACAGCCCGCCGCACTGGTCGCAGTTGCCCTGCAATGGTTGTTCTGAACTCATTTGCCCTCCGATTCGATCACGCAGCGGAACCCGTAAAGCCGACCGCGCGTCTCCGGCGCGCTCGCGAAACGATACGCGGCCAATTGCGTCACCGGATCCCACAACGCCCACGACGCGCCGCGCAGCACCTTGAACTTTCGCCCGCCGCCATCCTCCGCCAAACGCTTGTGAGCCGTGCGCACTTCCTGAGTGTTCATCCCCAAGCGATACCAGTCCGCGACCCATTCGAAAGCGTTCCCACCGAGATCGTGAAGGCCGAGTACGTTCGCGGCGAAGCTGCCGACCGGCGCGGTGTTGTCGCCCGCGTCGGGCTTGTAACCCGGCAGCGTCGGCCACTCTTTCGCCGTCGGCCATTTCTCGCCCCACGGATAACGTGCCGCGCCGATCGCCGAATCCCATTCCTTGTCCGTCGGTAGCCGGTAACGATCTTTTGCTCCAAGCTTGCCCGCCGCACGTTCGCGTTCGGTGAGCCATTGGCAAAACGCCACCGACTCCTCCCATGTCACGCCCGTGACCGGATGCAACTCGCGCGGCGTCCAGCCGTTCGTGACCTCGGGCGCACGACCGCGAGCCGACATGAATGCCAGGTAATCGCGCCCGCGCGTCTCCCAGACGCTCATCAAGATTCCCGCGCTCGGCACCGGCACGAAACGCATCCCGAGACTGTTCTCGAACGGCTTCTCTTTCGTCGCAGCGAAACGGCTCGATGAAGAATTGCTCTGGCTCGACGCGCCGGTGTTCTGACCAGAGCGACCGCAGCCGGCGAAGAAAGCCAACGACAACGCGAGCGAGAACAGTGTCGGTCTGGCTTGGATGGATGAAATATTCCTCACCGCTGGTTCAGATGTAATACATTTTCTCTTTGCTTTCGCCCTCGTCGAGCAGATTTTGGAACGTGATGTTGTCAGCCGTGGCGTTGACCGATTGCCGGAGCTTCTCCCACGCGCCACGCAACTCCGGCGGACAGTTGGAATCGCTGAGCGCGGCCGTATCGAAGATCTCGCCGTGCACGCAGCGCAGCACATCGCCGAGCGTAATCTCCGCCGGAATTTTCGCGAGCAGGTAGCCGCCTTCCTTGCCGCGCACGCTCTTCACGATCCGCTGCGCCTTCAGCTCGATGAGGATTTGAACGAGATAATTCGCGGGAACGCCCTGCGCCTCCGCGAGATCTTCCACGCGCTGGGCCTTGCCGCTGGCGTACCTACGCGCCAACTCCAGCACCGCACGCGCGGCGTAGTCGCTCTTCACCGAGAGTTTCACGCGCCGACGTTAGGCCAGCAACCGCCCGCGCCGCAATCTCGGAAACATCGGCTTTTCCGCGTGCCGTCCGCTTTCAACACAGATAGAATCCGCGCGATGTCCGAATCGCCGGTCACGCTCGTCGTCAACGAAATCTACCTGAGTCTGCAAGGCGAGAGCACCTTCGCCGGGATACCGTGTGTCTTCGTGCGGCTCACCGCCTGCAACCTGCGCTGCTCCTACTGCGACACGGCTTACGCTTTTACCGAAGGGAAGAAGATGCCGCTCGACGACGCGGTCGCGAAGGTTCGCGAACTCGCACAACCGTTTGCCACAGCGAAAGGCGACCAGCGCCTGCCGCTCGTGGAACTTACTGGCGGCGAGCCGTTGCTGCAACCCAACGCGGTGCCGCTGATGAAGGCTCTCTGCGACGACGGCTTCACCGTGTTGCTCGAAACCAGCGGTGCGCACGACATCTCCAAAGTGGACCCGCGCGTCCGCCGCATCATGGATTTGAAATGCCCCAGCAGCGGTGAGTCCGCGCGCAACCGCTACGAGAACATCCCGCATCTCAAGGCCACGGACGAAATCAAGTTCGTCATCGGCACCGACGAGGATTACGTTTGGGCCAAGGAACAAATCGTCGCGCACAACCTCGCCGCCGCCTGTCCCCTGCTCTTCTCGTGGGTCGCGCCGCTCGCGCCCCATCAGCAGGACAAGGCGCTCAAGCCCGTCCCCAGCGGCCAGCATCCGCTCACGCGCAAGGAACTGGTCGAACGCATCGTCGCTGACGCCCTGCCCGTCCGTTTCCAACTCCAGATGCACAAAATCATCTGGCCGCCCGATCAGCGCGGGGTCTGACGATGAAGAAGACTCAACAGATTCTCCGACAGCTTCGCGCACATGAATCGCGCAACGTCCTCTTCACCGAGGCGGACGGTTCGTGGCCCATCGTTTGGGAACGCGCGCGCGGCGTGTATGTCTGGGATGCGGAAGGTAAAAAGTATCTGGACCTCACCGCCGCGTTCGGCGTCGCCTCGGCCGGCCACGCCAACCCGCGCGTCGTCCGCGCCGGCCAGCGCCAGATGGCGACGCTGCTTCACGCGATGGGCGACGTTCATCCGCACGCGCAGAAGGCGCATCTCGCGCGCGAACTTTCGCGCCTCACCTTCGAGCGCTGGAGCGGCGGCTCGACGACTGGCAAAGTCATCTACAACAACTCCGGTTTCGAGGCGGTCGAATCTGCGCTCAAGACCGCGATTCTCGGTACGGGCAAGCGTGGCATCATCGCGTTCAAGGGCGCGTATCACGGCCTCGGCTACGGCGCGCTCAACGCCACGCACCGCGAGCATTTCCGCGGCGCTTTCCGCGATCAACTCGGCGAGTTCGCTCAGTTCGCACGATTTCCCGCGCACGACGACAACTTGCCGCAGCTCGAAAAAGAACTTCGCAGCCTGTTCAAGAAGCACGCCATCGGCGCGATTCTTGCCGAGCCGGTGCAGGCGCGCGGCGGCATCAATGTTCCGCCCACCGAATTCCTGCTGCTGCTGCGTCGGCTCTGCGACGAGCACGGCGCGTTGCTCATCCTCGATGAGATTTACACCGGCTTCGGCCGCACGGGCGCGTGGTTCGCCTGCGAGCACAGCAGCGTGATGCCCGACCTCATCTGCTTGGGCAAAGCGCTCACGGGCGGTTTCCCACTCTCCGCTTGTGTCGGCCGCGCGGACGTGATGGACGCCGCGTGGCCCGCCTCCACCGGCGAGGCCATTCACACGAGCACTTTTCTCGGCCATCCCGTTGGCTGCGCCATGGCACTGGCGCAGATTGCGGAAATCCGCCGTCTCAAACTTGTCGAGCGCAGCGCGAAGCTGGGCGTGACGTTGCTCAAACTTCTTCGCTCAGTTGAAACAGTAAATCCGAAACTCAAAATGACCGCGCGCGGCGTTGGCTTGATGACCGGTCTCGAACTGCGCCACCGCGACAACTCACCCGCCACGACCGAATCGCTGGCCGTCATCAAGCGAATGCTCCACCACGGCTTCATCCTTCTGCCCGAGGGCGAGCACGGCAACATCATCAGCCTCACGCCGCCGCTCACCATCGCCGAGCGACAGCTCAAAACAACCGTCGCGGCTTTGCGAGAGGAGCTGTTCCGCCTATGAAACTTTCCGAGATGAAGCAGCTCTTGACCGAGCACAATCTACGGCTGACCAAGTCGCTCGGCCAGAATTTCCTGCACGACGGCAACCAGCTCCGCCGGATCGCCGAAGTGGCCGAGATCTCGCCCACGGACAAAGTGCTCGAGGTCGGCCCCGGCCTCGGTCCGCTCACCGAGTTACTCGCGGCGCAGGCGGGCGAGGTGCTCGCGATCGAGAAGGACGCGCGCTTTATCCCCATTCTGAAAAAGCGGTTCGCGGACCTGAAAAATCTCACGCTGTTGCACGACGACGCGCTCGATTTCCTCAAACGCGAACCGCGTGACTGGGCCGCGTGGAAGCTCGTCGCCAACCTCCCCTACTCCGTCGCCTCGCCCATCCTCGTGGAACTGGCGATGGCGGACGGCTGCCCCGAACGCCTCGTCGCCACATTGCAGATGGAGGTTGCCCAACGGATTGTCGCCACGACGGACTCGGACGACTACGGTCTGCTCACGCTTCTCGTCCAACTCCGCTACGAGCCGCGCGGCTGGTTCAAAATCCCCCCCACTTGCTTTCATCCGCCGCCGGATGTCGACTCCGCCTGCGTCGTGCTCGTGCGCCGGCCGCAGCGGTTGCTCGATCTCGCGCAAAGCCGGACGTTCATCCGCATAGTGAAACGCGGCTTCTCGCAACGTCGCAAGATGATGATGAAGCTGCTCAAGCAGGACTGGTCCGCAGCAGAACTCGAAGCGGCCTATGCCACGCTCGCCCTCAACGTGCAAGCCCGCGCCGAGCACCTTTCACTCGAGCAGTTCGTGGCGCTGACTCGCCTCCTCTCCCGATGAGCGACGACATCTTCGACATCGTCAACGAGCACGATGAGGCGATTGGCCAGCGCCCCCGCCGCGAAGTGCACGCCCTCGGTTTGATGCACCGCGCTGCGCACATCCTCGTCTTCAACGCTGTTGGGCAAATCTTCCTCCAGAAGCGTTCGATGACTAAAGATAATCATCCAGGCGTGTGGGACGCCTCGTGCAGCGGTCACGTGGATGCGGGCGAAGATTACCTCACCGCCGCGCGCCGCGAGCTCGGCGAGGAAATCGGCCTGCACAATCCCGGCCCGCTCGAGCCGCTCTTCAAGCTCACGCCCAGGACCGAGACGGGGCAGGAGTTCACCCAGATCTTCCGCACGCGTGCCGAGGGGCCGTTCACGCTCCATCCGCAGGAGATCGACGACGGGCGATGGATCGCGCCCGACGCGCTCGATCGCTGGATGACCGATTGCCCGCAGGACTTCAGCCCTGCCTTCCGCCTCACGTGGAGCGCGTGTCGCCAAAAAATAAACTCCTGATTCCGTCGCGGCTCTCCTTCCATCGCGCCCCCGATTGTCGGACTTATTCCATCGCACTAGCATCACTCAACGTCATTTTGAAAGACGGCCCACAGGCCACACTACGATTATCATGAGCGAACCTCTCGAATTCCCAGCCGACGAAAATGGCGACGTGCTGCGCCAGATGCAGGACGGCGGCGATGACCTCACCCAGCCGCGTGTGGTGGATTTCTGCTTTGTTTTTCCAGAGCGAAAACAGGCTCTCGCCTTCGCCGAGATTCTGGACGATCGAGCGCTTGAGATTTGCATCTCCTACTACGAGGAACGGGAGATGTGGGAAACTATCGTGAAGCACCATATGATTCCAACACACGAAGACATCACCGCGCTCGAGACGGGATTGACCGCGCACGCGGAGTCCGTGGGCGGCGAACCGGATGGTTGGGGCTGCATGCAGGTTGACTGAACTGATGATGTTGCACCCTGCGGATGCGTGAGATGACGCGGAACTTGCAGGTTCCAAGTCGGAACGCGTCCGCTCCTAATCGGAACTATCATGTTCCGCCTAAGAACATTCTAGTTCCATCTAGGAAGACTCGTGTTCCGAGTTGTGTCTTGTGTGCGATTGGCGTTGGCTGAGCTTCATTGCCCTTGTTTTCAGCCGGTTTAAGGCGAAAACCTTAGCCACACCGCACGCGACCGTCTTTCCCCATCGAGGCAAGGATGGGATAGGCGTCGGGTCGCAGGCAGAAGACCACATCGTCCCGAAGTTCGGGGATCTCCAGCAGTCGGCGCGCGTTACGGGCGTGGCGACCGGCGGCCGCGAGCAGGTCACCCTTGGCAGCAAGGTAAATCTCGCGGGCGATCTGGGCGGAATCAGCCACGTGCCCTGAAGCGTAGGAACTCCACACGGCGGCGCACAGGGCGCCGGCGCCGAGCGTGTCCTCGTACGATGCTTCTTCGCGGGTGCCGCTGCAGACGAGGAGGAGGCGGCTAGGGCGCTCGCGGTCAATCCACGCCGTGAGAGCGCCGAGATTCAGGAACGCGCCAATCAGCACGGTGCGGGCGTTCGCGCAGGCCTTGAGTGCGCGCGTGCCGTTGGTGGTGGTCATCGCGATAGTCCGGGCGGCCACCCTTTCCGCGGTGAACTCGCGGGGTGAATTGCCGAGGTCGAAAGCGACGCTGCCGGTGAGTTCCCTGCCGATCCGAAGACCTTCTCGCTCGCCCGCCAAAAGCACTTCCGGCCGTTGCCGATGGATCTCCAGCGCCTCGGGAATATCGGCCGCGGGGAGGATCGCCTCGGCGCCGTTGGCCAGCGCCGTGATCATCGAACTTGTGGCGCGGAGCACGTCGAACACAACGCAGGTCGTGCCCGAAAGATCGCGCGATGAAAGCGCCTCGAACTCGGCCGGTGTGAACAGAACTTCCAGCGATGTTGTCGTGGGGGCGTTCATTTCTTGCCGCGCGGCTTACTGCGCGGGCGGGTGCGCATGTAGTGGAAAAGATATTGCTGCGCGTAGCCGGCGTTCGGGCCGAAGTGGGTCTCGGAGAAACTGCGGAGCCGGTGCGGTGTGGGACGACGGCGCGGAAAGTAGAGCTGCCGCAGCGCTTTCATCACCCAGACATCCACGGGGAACGCTTTCTGAAAACCATACGCGAACAGCAGCACGCAATCGGCGATTTTGCGACCGACCCCGTTGAGTTGCTGCAACTCGTCGCGCGCCACCGCGCAGGAATGCGCGTGCAAATCGACAAGACGTAGGCCGCCACTGACGATTTGTTGCGCGGCGTGGCGCACATACGGCGCGCGAAAACCCATCTTGCACGCGCGCAGTTGGACTTCGCTCGCAGCGGCGAGGCGGTCCGGCGATGGAAAAGCGAAGGCGGGCGCGTGACCGCTCGGGACGGCGACGGCTTCACCAAAATGCTCGCTGAGCAGCGCGATGATCTGCCGGATCTGCACGATCTGCTTCGTCGAGGAACAGATGAACGAGACGAGACATTCCCACGGTTCCTGACGCAACAGACGCAGGCCGCGGCAATGCGCCACGGCGGCGCGCATCGGTTCGTCATCGGGAAACGTCGCGAGCACGATGGGCAACTCGACTTCCGTTTGTAGATAATCGGCAAGCCATTCCCAATCCGTTTGAGGCGCGGCGGCGGTGGCGAGAATCGAATCGGTATCGGGTTGGCGCAGACTCACCCAGCGTCCGGCCACGACCCCTTCCCACGCATCGCCCACCTGTTGCCAGCGGAAGGCCTGACCGCAGCCAAGCGTCGCGGCGAGATCGTAATCTCGAACAGCGAAACGGTGTTGGAAACCAAGCTCGAACATCAGCGTAAATCGTGGCAGGCGAAGAGTTGAAGTGTGCGAACGACTTTGCCGCCGGCGACGACCTCGCGTGTGCCGAGATCGGTGACGGCGCCGAACTGCTTCACGAGCCGATCCGGCGGCGGGCCGGGCTTCCCGTTGCTCTTCACGATGTGCACGTAAATCGCGGAGTCGCCTTTGCGCTGCGTGTAACCTGGCCAGAAGTAGAACTGGTTTTCAGGGTGGTCGCTCGATTGATAAAAAACCAGTGCCTCCTCGCCGGCGGCGACTCTCCGTCGCGACTCGGGGATGTAGAATGAAATCTCGGCGGTGATGCCGTAATGAGCGCCGATAACAAAGGCATCAACGCCGCCGGAAACGTCGGCAAGCTTTTGCCGCTCGGTCTCGACAATCTGCGCCGCGACCGACCAGCCGCGTGTGCGCGCGAGCGGGTCTTTCTGATGCGGAATCGTTTTGCCGGTGAGCTTCGTGATGAGTCCGGTGTCGTGAAGGAAAACCACGACGACAATCCCGAGCGCAACGCCCGCGCCCATCCAGCGCTTGATTGCGAGGCTCGCCGTTTCGCGCGAGCGGTTTTCCCAATGCAACGCCATCAGCGCGAACAGCGGCAGGATCGCAGGCGCAGGCCAGTTCGGGTGAACGCGCGCGCGGAGCGTCCAGAGCAAATAAATGACGAAGATCGGCACGCTCATACTGAGCAGAAAAAGCCGGAGCGGGTCATGGCGATAACGGCGCAGCGTGGCGACGACGGCCCAGATGGCCGCGACACAGAAGATGGGATTGAGGAGCCCGAACTCGGCGACGATGAAGTCCACGGCGAAGTTCGGATTGAAACGCCATTCGTGCGCGAGGCCGGCACGTTCGACATTGTGACGGAGCGCAATCCAGTCGTGTTGTTGATTCCAAAGCAGCACCGGCACAGCGCCGAGCGAGGCGATCCCAAGCGCGAGCCACGGACCGGGGCGGCGGAGTTGCGCGCGCGCGGGTTTCCACAATCCGAAGAAGATCACCCAACCGAGCACTTGGAACGGCGTGATGTATTTGCTCAGGAACCCCAGCGCCATCCAGAGGCCGGTGAGGAGCCAATGTTTGGTGGAATCCTCTTTCACTGCCCGCCAACCGGAGAGCATCGCGAGCGTGCAGAAAAGGACGGTGACAGAATCCACGACCATCAGCGTGGAACCGACCGCCAGCAGGGGGGTCGCGATAACGATGGCGATGAGCCAGAAGCCGGCGCGGGCCGTGGCTTCGCGCGCCAGAAAACGGAGCAGCAGAATCTGGAGAAGTGCGCCAATGACCGGCGAGAGAAAGCGAACCCCAAAGGTGCTGTCGCCTGCAATCGCAGTGCCGAGGCCTTGCGCGTAAGCAATCATCGGCGGTTTGCTGAAGTAGGAAAGCGCGGGGTGCTTGGCCCAATGCCATTGGTACGCCTCGTCCTCGCTCAACTCGATGGTGTCGCTGCCGATGTAGGCGATTCGCACGCAAAAGATGAGCGCGATGAGCAGATACCCGAGTCGCACCCAGTGCTGCTGGACGGTGACTGACTTTTGTTCACTGGGCGGTTCGCTCTTCGCATCGGGATTCAGTAACGAAGGAAACCGAGGCCACCAGAGCGGAAAACACTTCGCGCCAAGCGTCCGCCAAAGCCAGTCGAGGCCGACGGTGATCGCGATTGCGTAGCCGGCGCCGAGCAGGCCGCCAGCGATTACGTCGCTCGGAAAATGCACGCCGTTGTAAACGCGAGAGAAGGCGACGCCGGCGGCGAAGACGAGGAGACACCAGCCAGCGCGGCGATAAAAGAGTAGGACAAGCATCGCGGCGCAGAAGGAATTGAAGGCGTGCCCACTCGGCATGCTGCGGCGCGCAAATCCTTCACTCGGCGGTTTGGCCACTTCGGCGGGCGTCATGGTGTAACCGGGCTTTTGATAATTCTTCTGCCGCACCGAACCGATGGCAGCGAAAGGGCGTTGGCGAGCAACGCTTTTCTTGATGTTGTCGCAGATGAGCACGTCGCCGAGAACGCCGAGCAGGAGCAGGCAGACGAGTACGCGGCCGCGACGCGCGCCTTTCCAGAGCAGGCCGATTGCACCGATTCCAATGAACGGGAAGAAGAACTTGTCGTCGCTCAGAATGGGCATGAGGCAATCGAAGAAAGCGTTGGCGCAGGCCGAATTGGCGATCCGGAAAAGGGCGACGTCGAGGGCTTGGAGCCAATCCATTACGCGCGCGAGGTTGCCGGAAGCGAGCGGACGTTACAAGCCGCCACAAGCACAAACCGTGCAGATGTTCAGTAGGCGATGAGCGAATGGACGGGGACGCCGGGGAGATTGGCGCGGCCATCGAGGAACTTCAGCTCGATGAGGAAACGGGCTTCGAGGACGTTCGCGCCGAGTTTCTGCAACAGCGCGAGGGCCGCAGCAGAAGTGCCGCCGGTGGCGAGCAGGTCGTCGAGCAGCAGCACGCGCGCGCCCGGTTTCACGGCGTCCACGTGCATCGCCACGGTGTTGGAACCATACTCGAGGTCGTAGCTCTGCTCGATAGTTTGGTAAGGGAGTTTGCCCGCCTTACGCACCGGCACAAAACCGCACTTAAGCTTTTGAGCGGCGGCGGCGGCGAAGATGAAGCCCCGCGCGTCGATACCGACAACGACGTCCACGGAGCCGGGCGCGTAGCCGTCGGTCATCAAATCAATCGCACCGGCGAAGAGTCGCGCGTCGGCGAGGACGGGCGTGATGTCCTTGAATTGGATGCCGGGCTTCGGAAAATCAGGCACGTTGCGGACGGCGTTCCGAAGATCGGCAGCGGTGACAGCGTGGCTCATGCGGGCGGCGTTACTATTTCACTCGCTCGACGCGCTCAATCATTTTGCGCAGGCGCAGTAGGGCGATGTTCTGGATTTGCCGCACACGCTCGCGTGTGACACCGAACCGCTCACCGACATCCTCGAGCGTCTTCTCAATGCCGCCGTCGAGACCGAACCGAAAGCGAAGAATCTCCTCCTCGCGCAGGCTGAGCGTGGCGACCATTTCGCGCAGCATCGCGGTGACGGTCTTCTCCTCGAGATCCTGATACGGCGTGTGCGCGTGCGTGTCCTCGACGAGATCTCCGAGCGTGTCGGAATTATCATCATCGCCCACGGGCGCATCGAGCGACGCGGGCCGAATAGCCGCACTACGAAGCTGGCTGACGCGCGCGGAAGTCATCCCCAATTCGTGCGCCAACTCGTCGTCCGTCGGTTCGCGGCCGAACTCTTCCTGCAACCTCATCGCGGCGTGGCGCATCTTGGAAATCTTGTCCACGAGATGCACCGGCAAGCGGATGGTCTTGGACTGGTTCGCTAGGGCGCGCTTGATGGATTGCTTGATCCACCACGCGGCGTAAGTGGAAAGCTTGCCGCCCTTCGCGGGGTCGAAACGCGCGACGGCTTTCATCAAGCCGATGTTGCCTTCGTTGATGAGGTCGAGCAGAGGAAGGCCGAGCCCCTCGTAGTCGCGTCCAATCTTCACCACGAAACGGAGGTTGGCCTTAATCATATGCTCGGCGGCGGCGAGGTCTCCGCGTTTGATGCGAGCGGCGAGGTCAATCTCATCTTGAACCGTGATCAGCGCGGTCTGGGCGATTTCGCGCAGGTAGAGCTTGATGGCCGTGTCGCCGTCGTACGGTTGCCGCGCACCCGCATCTGCGGGATGCGGACGAACAACCACAGGCTTCAGCTCGGTCTCAAAATCGCGCGGGACAATCACTGGAACGACCCCATTCACGCCTTTCGATTTCTTCTCCAGCTTGGCGGGCTTCTTCAGTTTGGCGGACGCCACAGCTTCGGCCGGCTTGGCTGGTTTACTCAGCTTCGCCGTGGCGACGACGGCCACGCGCTTGGCTTGTGGAGCAGGTTTGGCAAGCTTCTTGACGACAGACCTTTTGACGGCGGACTTGGGCGCGGAGGTGCGGGCGGCGGGTTTGGTTTTATTGGCCATAGTTCGGATTGGTTGTAGAACGACTGGCACGACTCGCGGCGGCGCGTTCATTGGCGCCGCCGGAAATTATCAACCACCGCGCTGTGCGGCGCTCAGCTAATCATCGCCGCTGCGGGAGATAAGAACCCAGTGGAGCAACTCCATCACGGACGAGATCATCGCGGCGACGTAAGTGAGCGCGGCCGCGCCAAGCACTTTGCTCACGCCGGCGATTTCCGTGTCGCGAACCAGCCCGAGCTTCTTCAACTGCACCTTCGCGCGGTCGCTGGCGTCGAATTCGACCGGCAATGTGATGAGTTGAAAAAAGGCGATAACAGCGAAGATGCCGACGGCGTATGGCGCGACTTTTTTGGCGAACGCCATTCCGAGAAACATACTCAGCAGAACGATACCGAAGACCGCCCAACTCGCGAACTGCGTGGCCGGAACCACTTTCATGCGCAGCGTGAGCCACATGTACGACTCTTTGTGCTGGAGAGC
The DNA here is from genome assembly GCA_945860945.1 of Akkermansia muciniphila. GTDB lineage: Bacteria > Verrucomicrobiota > Verrucomicrobiia > Limisphaerales > SIAT01 > SIAT01. The sequence goes on along the minus strand of CAMASG010000002.1, from coordinate 67,519 downwards.
GTGACCGGCCTCGTGCGCCGCGACGCCAATGGCCGAGAGCGAGGTGCCGTGGTAGTTGTCCGACGAGAGGACCAGCGCGCGCTTGGTCGGGTCGTAATGGTCGGTGAGCTGACCGCCTTGTTCGTACACCGGCACGTTGCGCAGGCCGTTCTGGTCGAGAATCTCCCGCGCTGCCTCCGCGCCAGTCTTACCCGCGGCACTCTCGACTTTGAGATACTTGTTGTAAGTGGAGGTCAGCTTGATCTGGGCGTAGATGCCGAGCAGAAGGCCGGGCAACATCAACCACCACCACTGATCCAGCATCATTATCGCAAACATCGGTAATCCTTCGCACCTCGCTGAGGCACAGATAAACTTGTGCCAACAATCGGCTAAAAATCAAGCTCTTGTCCACAAACCGATTGAAAAACTTTTGCGTGAGAACCCCGACGAAATCCTAAATCGCCCTCGGGGGCACTAAACACAACGCTTCAGACCTCGAGCACCTTCTCGAACTTTGTCAGGTTGCGGCAACCGCTGGCGGTGACCATCACGACGTCCTCGATGCGAATGCCGCCGATACCGGGATAATACAAGCCTGGCTCAACAGTCACGACGTGGCCGGTGCGGAGCGTGTCGGTCGAGGCGGGACTGATGCGCGGAGATTCGTGAATCTGCAACCCGAGGCCGTGTCCAGTGCCGTGGAAAAAACCTTCCATGCGACCGCGGCGTTTGCCGGTTTTGAAACCTCGTTCCACAAAGAGATCGAGGACGGCGTGATGCACGTCGCGGCCGAGTGCGCCGGCGCGGATTTGCGCGATGCCGAGATCTTGCCCTTCCGCCACGGTGTGATAAAGACGCCGAACGGCTTCGTTGGCGCGGCCTTTGACGACGGTGCGAGTGATGTCGCCAAAGTAACCGGTCTTCTGCGAGCGCGGAAAGATGTCGAGGATGATCGGCTCGTTCGCGCGGAGTGGGCCGTACCCGCACTCGTGCGGATCACAGCCTTGATTGCCGCCGGCCACGATGGTGTGGCTGGCGAGGCCGCCAGCTTGAATGATGGCGACATCGATGATGGAGCGCAGTTTCTCGGAAGTGAACGGCAGGCTGCGGTAAAAGAGCCGATGTCCTTTCCCGACTTTGCAGGCTTTGATTGCGTGAATGCCCTCGGCCATTCCGACCTCGGCCATCATCAGCGCGGCGCTGAGTTTCTTCACCTCGTCGGCGGTCTTAATTTCACGCTGAGGAAAACAGCCGCCATCAGTCACCTTCGCTTTGATGCCGCAATCGCGCAGTTGACGGGCGTAACCGAGCGGGAAACTGGGCGGCACAGAAATCTTACGGAAGCGGCGCTCGCGGAGAATCTGCGCGGCGACCTGGGGAAGCGTGGGGTTCGTGCCGTTCTTGTTGCGGAGCAATTTCACGTAGCGGCTGAGCGACAGCACTCGGCAGTGAGGCGCCTGTTTCTTCGCTCGATCGATTTCAAGATCGCTCACGACGATGTGGCATTTGCCAGCGAGCCGAAGATAGATGAAGGGGTCGGGCACAAACACGCCGACGGCATAAAGCATGTCCGCATCCTGATAGCTGTCGGCGATGATCAGGAGATTGTCGGGATGCATTGCGCGCGGAAACTAAGAAGGTACGGCGTCGCTGGCAAGCAGAAGAAATTCACACGCCGAACGCGCGGTCGCCGGCATCGCCCAAACCGGGCACGATGTAGCCGAGCTTGTTCAGACGTTTATCCAAGGCGGCGGTGTAAATGGCGACACGCGGAAATCGGGCGTGGATATTTCGAACGCCTTCGGGCGCGGCAAGCACGTTCACGAGACGGATGCGACGAGCGCCACGAGCGGTGAGCATCTCCAGCGCGGCGAGAGCGCTTCCGCCGGTGGCGAGCATCGGATCGAGTAGCAGCACTTCGCAGTCGGTCAAATCCGCCGGCAACTTTTCCAGATACGCTTCCGGCTGGAGCGTCTGCTCATCGCGGCGCAAACCGATGAACCCGATACGCGCCTCGGGAATCAAACGCGTCAGCGGTTCGACCAACGCCAAACCCGCGCGCAAGACCGGCACGAGCAGCAGATTGTCCCTCAAGCGATGTCCGCGAGCGACGGCCAGCGGTGTGCGAACACGTGTGGGGCGAAGGCGCAAATCGCGCGTCGCTTCGAAAACCAGCAGCACGGCCAATTCGCCGAGCAGCCGGCGGAACTCGGGCGAAGGCGTACGTTTATCTCGCAGGCGCGTGAGCTTTTCCTGCACCAACGGATGGTCGATGACCGTGACCTGCTTCACTGCCATCTCAGTCGAGAATGAAGGGCGAAAGGAAGTAGAGCCGGCCGGAGCGAATCTTCGGCACTTCGACGCCGAGGTCCACCTTCACCGTGCTGGTCTTCGCTTCGCCGACGAGCCGAAAGAAGTTGGCGAAATTGAACGGCACCGAATAACGGATCAGCTCCGCTTTTGCCGCGAGGCCCACGAGCTTCTCGGTTTCCTCGACGGCGGCGTCGAAGTTGCCGAGCTTGTCCACGAGGCCGTGCTGCAACGCCTGTTTGCCGGTGAGGATGCGGCCGTCGGCGTATTCCTGCCAATCGGCCGCGAGCGGACGGACCGACTTCTCGTTCTTCTTGCGCGCCTCGGTGCGGCCTTCCTTCACGATGGCAACGAACCGGAGGTAAGTCTCGTCGATGAGGTCCTGCACCATCTTCTTTTCCTCGGGAGTGATTTCGCCGGGCAACTTAGTGGAGCTGAGCATGTCTTTGTTTCGACCGCTCTTAAAAACCATCGGCTGCACGCCAATCTTGTCGAGCAGGCCGCGATAGTTGTAGCCCTGCATAATCACGCCGATACTGCCGGTGATGGTCAGTTCGTTGGCGACGATGAGCCGGCACGGCGCGCTCACGTAATAGCCGCCCGAGGCCGCGACGGAACCCATCGAGGCGACGACGGGCTTCTTATACTTGTCCTGAAAGGCGCGGATGGCTTTGTAAATCTCGTCCGAAGCGAGCACTTCGCCGCCGGGGGAATCGACGCGCAAGATGACGGCCTTCACGTCGTCATCCTTACCAGCAAGAGTGAGCTGCTCGCGAATGCCGGTGACCAAGCCGCGACCACTGGCGTCGAATGAGAAACTGGAAATCAAGCCGGACACATCCACCACGGCGATCTTGTCCTCGCCGGCACCTTTGCGAATGACGGTGCTATGGTAGCCGTCCTCGCCGCTGGCTTCCAACCCGCTCATTTGCGATGGAGTCAAACTGACCGCTAGCCAGAGCAGGCCGCTCATGGCGAGCATGGAGCCGATTATCAAAGTGGCGACAAACAGCCACAACAAGACACTCCTCTTGGCCGGCGGATTCGCGGGAGCGGGTTGGGTCGATGCGAGGGGAGGCGGATTGTTATCCATCCCGCGAAGCTAGCGGAGCAATACAGGGACCGCAAGCCGCCAATCCGTACCGTCCAAAGGAAATGAACCTTGACGGCATTTTGCCCATTGCCTACAGTGGACTTGTCGGTGAATCAGTTGCTGGGTCGCCAGCGTGTGAAAGTCGGGTTTTCCCGACTTTTTTATTCCCTTGATGGGACGCAGGCGAGCGGCGGAAAGAGAGCTATGAACGCAGATTTTTTAGCTGTTCTCGAATACTGGGAAAAGGAAAAGGGCATCAGCAAAGATGTCCTGATGGCTGCTGTAAAGGAAGCGTTGCTTTCCGCCGCCAAGAAGGCCGTTGGCCCCGCCCGCGAACTGCGCTGCGAGATTGATTCCAAGAATGGTGATATCAAGGCGTTCGCTAAGCTCATCGTCGCCGAAAAAGTCGAGTCCAAACACGACCAGATTTCCCGTTTTGACGCCCGCCGCATCAAGTCCGATGCCCAAGTCGGCGAAGAGGTGGAAGTAGAGGTCACGCCCACCGGTTTCGGCCGTGTCGCCGCGCAATTCGCGAAGCAGGCCCTGCTTCAGCAGGTGCGCCGCGCTGAGAAGGATCTGATTTTCGCTGAGTTCAAGGATCGCGTCGGCGATATCGTTAGCGGTGTCGTGCGCCGGTTCGAGCGGTCGGACGTCGTTCTCGACCTCGGCCGTTACGAAGCGTTGATGCCCAACCGCGAGCGCGTCCCCACCGAGGAATATCAGCCGGGCGAACGCATCCGCTGCTACGTCCGCGCCGTGGAGCAGACCCTCCGCGGGCCGGAGATCATCCTCTCGCGCGCCGCGCCCGATTTCGTCATCAAACTTTTCCAACTGGAAGTCAGCGAGATTAACGACGGCACCGTCGAGATTAAAGGCGTCGCTCGCGAACCCGGTTTCCGCACCAAGCTCGCCGTCCATTCCCGCGATCCGCGCGTGGACCCCGTCGGCGCGTGCGTCGGACTTCGTGGCGGTCGCGTGAAGAACATCGTCCGCGAGTTGAACAACGAGAAGGTGGACATCATTCGCTGGGATCCGGACATCCGCACCTTCGTCATCAACGCCCTCGCGCCGGCGCAAATCAAGAACTGCGAAGTGAACGAGGAGCACAAGCGCGTGAAAATCTTCGTCGCCGAAGACCAGCTTTCGCTCGCCATCGGCAAGCGCGGCCAGAACGCGCGCCTCACCGCCAAGCTCACGGGCTGGCAGGTGGACATCGAGCCCGCGGTGGTCGCCGCGCCGGTCGGCTTCGATGAGAAGGTCGCCCAAGTCATCCAGACTTTCACCAGCATCCCCGGCATCACCCCTGAACAGGCCGCTGTGCTCGTGAATAGCGGCTTCCACAGCGTGGACGATCTCGCTCAAGCCGAGGCCTCCGATCTCACCGGCATACCGCAGATTGCCGATCAAGCTGAATCCATCATCACGGCCATCCAAACCGAGATTGCCCGCCGCGCAGAAACCATCGGAGGCGCCGGTAAGTAAGTTTTAATCTCGGCACGCCGCCGTGCCGAAGACCCAACACGTATGCCCGTCCGCGTTTACGACATCGCCAAAAAGTTCGGAATCGAGAGCAAAGCCGTCATTGCCAAGGCCAAGGAACTGGGCATCACCGCCGCCAAAGTTGCCTCCAGCTCCATCGACAAGATTTCCGCCGAGGAACTCGAGCGCCACCTCGGGGACGTCCCCGTCGTCGTCGAACCGCCGCCCAAGCCGATCGAGCACACCCCCATCTTAATCGTCGCCCCACCCGAGCCGCCGCCCGCCCCTGCCCCAGTAATCGAAGCTCAACCCGAAATCGTTCCGCCAACCACGAGCGTTGTCGAAACATTGGCCGCGCCGGTCGCGCCCGCGGTTCCTGCTGTTCCGCCTGCGTCAGTCATTCCGCCGCCGCCTGCGGTGCCCACTCTCGGTCAGAAAGTCGGTTTCATTCAACTCGCGCCGCGCCCTCCCCGCCCCGGCGAACGTCCTCCTGCCGGTCGCCCTCCTGTTGTCGGCCGTCCTCCGCTCGGTGGCGCTCCTGACCGCCGCGATGCGCCCCGCGATCAACGTTTCGGCGGTAATCGCCCCGCGCTAGGCGCGACTGCGCCCAAGACCGTCACGCCGGCAGCGCAACGGTTTGTCGCGCCTACCAGCGGCGAACTGATCACGATGAAGCCGCCGGTGATCGTCCGCGAACTCGCGGAGCGGCTCAAACGAAAGCCCTTCCAGCTCATCGCCGATTTGATGGAGCTCGGCGTCTTCGCCAACGTCAACCAAGCCGTTGACGAAACGATCGCCCAACGCCTCTGCGCCAAGCACGGTTTCCGGTTCGAGACTGAGAAGCGTGAACGCGGCGGCGGCCAAGTCCACGCGGCGGTCAAGAAGATCGAGTTGGACGATCAGGATAAGCCCGAGCATCTCAAGTCGCGCCCTCCCATCGTCACCATCATGGGTCACGTGGACCATGGCAAAACTTCCCTGCTCGACGTGATTCGCAAAGCCAACGTCGCCGCCGGCGAGGCGGGCGGCATCACCCAGCACATCGGCGCTTACACCATTTCCTTCCCGCATCCGGAGCGGAAGAACGAGACGCAGCAGATTACCTTCCTCGATACGCCCGGCCACGCTGCCTTCAGCGCGATGCGCGCCCGCGGTGCCAACGTGACGGATATCGTCGTGCTCGTCGTCGCCGCCAATGACGGCGTGATGCCTCAGACGCTCGAGGCGTTGAGCCACGCGCAAGCGGCGAAGACTGAGATCATCGTCGCCGTCAACAAATGCGACCACCCCAACGCGAACCCGATGAAGGTTCGCCAGCAATTGCAGGAGAAGGGTCTCGTCTGTGAAGAGTGGGGCGGCAAAACCATTTTCGTGGACTGTTCCGCGATCACCAAAGTCGGCGTGGACAAACTGCTCGAGTCCATCCTGCTTCAAGCCGAGGTGATGGAACTGAAGGCCAATCCCGACCGCCGCGCCAAGGGCAACGTGATCGAGTCCGGCCTTCTGCAAGGCGGCCCCACCGCCACCGTGCTCGTCCGCAAAGGCACGCTCAAAGTCGGTGAAGTCATTCTTTGCGACCAGTTTTACGGCAAGGTCCGCGCGCTCATCGACGAGGAAGGCAAGCGACTCAAGGAAGCCGGTCCGTCTGTCGCTGTGCGCGTGCTCGGCCTCAACGGCGTTCCCGAAGCCGGCCACGAATTCACCATCGTCGAGAACGAGAAGTCCGCCCGCGATGTCGCCGAGGAACGCGGGTTTGAAGCCAAAGCGCTCGCCGAAGAAGAGCGACGGCCGAAGGTCACGCTCGAGAATCTCTTCGCCTCCATCAATGCCGAGCAGGCCAAGACGCTTCGCATTGTCGTCAAGGCCGACACGCAAGGTTCCGTCGAAGCCATCGTCGAGGCTCTCAGGAAAATCGATGCGAGCAAGGTCACGCTCGATATCATCCACCACGCCGTCGGCACCGTGACGGAGAGCGACATCCTGCTCGCCTCCGCCTCCAAGGCCATCGCCCTCGGTTTCCACACGCGCATCGATACCGGCGTGTCCGACAGCGCCAAGCATCACGGCGTGCAGATCAAGCTTTACGCCATCATCTACGAGCTCATTGACGAGGTGAAACTCGCGATGGCCGGCCTGCTCGATCCGATCCTCAAAGAGGTCGTCACCGGCACCGCCGAGATTCGCCAACTCTTCTCTCTCTCGAAGGGAGGCAACGTCGCCGGCTGCTACATCAACTCCGGCCGCATCGCGCGTGGCAAAGTCCGCGTGCTCCGCCGCAAGGGTCTTATTTACGAGGGCGTCACCCTTTCCCTCCGCCGTTTTCAAGACGAGGTCAACGAGGTCCGCTCCGGCATGGAGTGCGGCATTCGTCTCGATGGCTTCAACGACTTCGAGGTGGGCGACACTATCGAGTGTTACTCCATCGAGAAGGTCGCGCAGCAACTCTAATTGACCAACCACTGGAGGACGTCTGATGGCTGCCCGCCGACAAGACCGCGTCCGCGAGCTTCTCAAGCGCGCCGTGGGTGAAGTGATCCGCCGGGAGATTTCCGTGAGCGAGGGTGGCCTCATCACGGTGAACGACGTGGCCATTACGCCCGATCTCAAATCCGCCACCGTCTTCATCAGCATCCTCGGCGGCGACGACCAGAGGAAAAAGGGGCAGTCCCTCCTCAACGAAAGAGCCACGTGGCTCCGGATGCAAGTCGCCCGCGAAATCATCCTCAAATACATCCCGAGCCTGCGATTCGTGGTGGATGATTCCATCGAGCGCGGCAACCGCATCCTCCTTCTCCTCGCTGATCTGGAGAAGAAGAATCACACGCCCGACCCCACTGAATGAAGCCGCGCCCTCAGATCATCGAGCGCATCCTCGAACACATCGCCGCGAGCCGCACCATCTGCGTCGTCGGCCACGTTCGGCCCGATGGCGATTGCGTCGGCTCCCAGCTCGGCCTCGCTCTCGCCCTGCGCGCTGAAGGCAAACGCGTCACTGTCTGGAATCAAGATTCCGTTCCTGCCAAACTCCGTTTCCTCGACCGCGAAGGTTTCATTACGAAACCCAAACGTGGCGAAAAGTTCGATCTCGTCATCGCCACTGACTGCGCCGGCTTCGAGCGACTCGGCGACATCGCCCCGTGCATCGAGCAGCGCAAGCTTCTCATCAACATCGATCATCACGGCAGCAACACCCGCTACGGCGACATCAACTGGATTTCCAGCCGCGAACCCTCCAGCGGCGAGCTGATTTATCGTCTCCTCAAATGGGCGCGTTGGCCCATCACGCCGCCCATCGCCAACTGTCTTTTCACCGCCATCTCGACCGACACCGGCTCCTTCCAATATCCATCCACGCGCCCGACCACGTATCACGCCGCGGCGGATCTCGTGAAGCGCGGCGCGGATTTGGCGAAGGTCTGCAACGAAGTCTATCAATCTTATCCGCTCTCCCGCGCGCGGTTGCTGCGGCACGTCTTCAATAATTTCCGCCTCGCGCACGAAAACCAGATCGCCTACTTCTGGCTCAAACAGGCCGATTACACGCGCACCGGCGCCGAGACGAACGACAGCGAGGGGCTCATCGACCACATTCGCGACATCGAACCGGTCGTCGTCGCCTGCGTTTTTGAAGAGGCCGGTCCCGACCTCACGCGCATCAGTCTCCGCTCGAAAGACAGCCGCGTGAACGTGAGCGAAATCGCCCAGCAATTCGGCGGCGGCGGTCACTCCGCGGCCGCCGGCGCACGCGTCACCGGCAAGCCGCTCGCCGTGCAACGCCGCGTTCTCAACGCCATCAAGCATGCGCTCGACGCTGTTAAATAGATGGAGACCTTCGGAGAATTCGACGGCGCTCTGCTCGTGGACAAACCGGCCGGCCCCACTTCGCACGACATCGTTGATATCATCCGCGCCCACCTCGGCCTGAGAAAAGTCGGCCACTGCGGCACGCTCGATCCCGGCGCCACCGGACTGCTCCTCATCGTCCTCGGCAAAGCCACGCGGCTCTCCGAAAAATTGATGAGCGACGACAAGGTGTACGAAGGCTGTGTTCGCTTCGGCATCACCACCGACAGCTACGATGCCAAAGGCGCCGTCACCGCCACCGCGCCCGTTCCCTCGTTCACACTGGACCAACTCAACGCCGCCACGGCCGCATTCACCGGCGATGTGATGCAGGAACCGCCGATGGTCTCCGCCGTTAAACAAGGCGGTGTGCCGCTCTACAAACTGGCGCGCAAAGGCATCGTGGTTGAACGCAAGCCCCGCCTCGTTCACATCTACAATTTCCGTTTCACCGACTACGTCGAACCGCAAGGCTGGTGCCGTGTCGTCTGCACGAAGGGCACCTACGTCCGCAGTCTCGCGCATGAGCTCGGCCAGAAACTCGGCTGTGGCGCGCACCTCCAGCACCTTCGTCGCACCGACTCCGGCAAGTTCAGCGTCGCCGACGCCATCGAGGTCGAGCAACTCATCCAGATGCCGCCCAGCGCGCTCGTCGCGCGCATCATCCCGTTTCTCAAGCTGGCTAGGTGACCGATGAAACTCCTCCGGCACGCCCGCGAACTCGACCGAGGCCCGCGCAAAGCCTCCCTCGCCATCGGCGTATTTGACGGCGTCCATCTCGGCCATCAGCAGGTCATCCGCCAAGCCGTCGCCGACGCACGCCAGCACGAAGGCCTCGCGGTCGTCGTCACCTTCGACGCTCATCCGAACACCATCGTCGCACCACAACGCATCCCGCCCTTGTTACAAACTAATCCTCAAAAACTCCGAGCCATCGCGACTCTCGGCGTCGATGCCACGCTGCTGCTCCACTTCGATCACGCGCTCAGCCAGCGGCCCGCCGAGGAATTCATCCGCAGCCTCGCGCGCGATCTCGGCCCGCTCGCCAGCCTCTGTGTCGGCGGCGATTTCACGTTCGGCCACCAGCGCGGCGGCAACGTGGCGTTGCTCAATAAGCTCGGCGACGAACTCGGATTCACCGTTCACGGCCTCGCCTCGGTTGCCTTGAACAACGAACCGGTCAGCAGCACACGTATCCGCGAAGCCGTTCGCCACGGCGATTTTGACACCGCCGGACAAATGCTCGGCCGAACCTTTTCATTGGCCGGCGAAATTGTTCGCGGTGACGCGCGCGGTCGCGAACTCGGTTTTCCAACCGCGAACCTCGACGTCACCGGACTCGTGCTGCCGCCGAACGGCGTTTACGCCGCGCACGCCACCGTCGCCGGCCGCACCCACCGCGCCGCCGTGAACATCGGCCTCCGTCCGACGCTCGCTTCCCCCGCCCCGCGATTAATGGTCGAGGCGCACTTGCTTGATTTCAGTGGTGACCTGTACGGACAGGAAATGGAACTGACCTTTGTCGAAAATCTCCGTGACGAGCAACGGTTCGCCAATCTCGATGAGTTGAAGCAGCAGATTGCCAGCGACACCGCGCGCGCCCGAGAAATCTTCGCACGTCTGTGAAAGTCTATCTCTACGCCGGTTGCGGCACCTGCCGAAAGGCCGTGAAATTCCTCGCGACACATGACGTACCGCATACCGCCGTGCCCATCCGCGAGCAGCCGCCAACGAAAGCTGAACTGAAGCGAATGCTCGCTCACTACGGCGGCGAGGTGCGCAAGCTCTTCAACACTTCCGGCCAAGATTACAAACGCTTGAACATGAAAGAGCGCCTCCCGCAACTCACTAGCGACGCGGCTCTCGATCTGCTCGCTGGCAACGGCAACCTCGTCAAACGCCCCTTCGCACTCACCTCGAAAAACGGTCTCGTTGGTTTCAATGAAGAGGCGTGGCTGAAGCTGATTGCTCGCTGAGTTTCGACTCGTTCGCGTTTTCTTTCTCTCTCGTTTCGTATTCTCCGAAGGCTAATGAAGGCTGGCGATGCCTTCGCGCCCTTATTAGAATGGCCGCGATGAACACCGAAATCAGCGCCGTCCAGAACGAGGTCCAACGCCACAGCGAAATCCTGCGGCCGCTCTTCACCGAGATCAGAAAGGTCATCGTCGGCCAACAATACCTCGTCGAGCGCCTCGTCATCGGCCTGCTCGCCAACGGCCACGTCCTGCTCGAAGGCGTGCCTGGTCTGGCGAAGACGCTCGCGGTTAAATCGCTCGCCGGCAGTCTCAATGTGAAATTCTCTCGGCTTCAATTCACGCCGGATATGTTGCCCGCCGACGTCATCGGCACGCAGATTTTTAATCCGCAGACCGCCGGCTTCACCACGCGGAAAGGCCCCATCTTCGCGAACCTCGTCCTCGCGGATGAAATCAACCGCGCGCCCGCCAAGGTGCAGAGCGCGCTGCTCGAGGCGATGCAGGAAAAACAGGTGACCATCGGCGACCAAACGTATCGACTCGAGGAGCCGTTCCTCGTGCTCGCGACGCAGAATCCCATCGAGCAGGAGGGCACGTATCCGCTGCCCGAAGCGCAGGTGGACCGCTTCATGTTGAAGCTCAAGATCGGCTATCCGTCGCGCGATGAAGAGCGCCGCATCCTCGATCTGATGGCTCGTACCAGCGGTCAACCCGTCACCGCACCGGTGGTCAACGCGGCGCAGATTCTTGCCGCGCGCGAAGTGATCAACCAGATTTACGTGGACGACAAGGTGAAGGATTACATCGTGGACATCGTGTGCGCCACGCGCGAACCGGGGCGTTACAAGCTCGACCTCGCCGGCCTCATCCAACTCGGCGCAAGTCCGCGCGCGACCATCGCCCTAACGCTCGCCGGCAAAGCTCACGCATTTCTTCACGGCCGCGCGTACGTCACGCCGCAGGATGTGAAGAGTATCGGCATGGATGTCCTCCGCCATCGCGTCGCCATCACTTACGAAGCCGAGGCGGAAGAGAAGACGAGCGAGAGCATCGTCCAGAAGATTTTCGACACGCTGCCGGTTCCGTGAACCACAGCATGCCGAGTCTTGAAATGAAGCGGTCTGAAGTTTTGAACCACGCCACGATGATTCCGCGCGAAATCCTCAAAAAGATCCGCCAGATTGAGATCCGCACGCGCCGGTTGGTCACCGAGCGGACCGCAGGCCAGTATCACTCCGTCTTCAAAGGTCAGGGAATGAACTTCGATGAGGTGCGCGAATATCAGCCGGGCGATGACGTGCGCGCGATTGATTGGAACGTGACCGCGCGGATGAATCATCCGTTCGTGAAAAAGTTCGTGGAAGAACGCGAACTGACCGTGATGCTCGTGGTGGATGCCAGCGGCTCGGGCCGTTTCGGCTCCGGCGCGCAAAGCAAACGCGAGCTCGCCGCCGAGGTCGCTTCCGTGCTCGCTTTCTCCGCCATCCGCAATAACGACAAGGTCGGACTCATCCTCTTCACCGACACGGTTGAGAAATTCATCCCGCCGAAGAAAGGTCGCCGCCACGTGCTACGAGTCATCCGCGAGATTCTTTTCTTCGAGCCGAAACATCGCGGCACCGACCTCGGCATCGCGCTCGATTTTCTCAACCGCGTCACCACTCACCGCGCGGTGGTCGTGTTGCTTTCAGATTTTCTCTGCCCCGCTCCGGCTGCCCTGCTCCGCCAGACTAACCGCCGGCATGACCTCGTGGGCGTACGCATCACCGACCGTTTCGAGCGCGAGCTGCCCGAGATCGGCCGGCTCGTGCTCGAAGATGCCGAGACCGGCGAGGTGGTCGAAGTGAACACGCGCGACAGCGGCAAACGCGCCGCCTTCGCCGCTCATCGCACCGCCGCCGAGGCCGATTTGGAACGCACGCTCCGGAGCGCAGGCGTGGATTCGATCCAGCTCCACACCGGCGAGCCTTACGCCGCCGGACTCAATCGCTTCTTCGAGACCCGCGAGAAACGGCGTTTGCACGGATGAATGCACTCGCTCAAACCACGAACGCTTTCGCGGCGGTGAGCACGAACGACATCCGCGCCATCAAGCCGCTCGTGTTCGTGGACGCCGGCAGCGCGTGGCTCTGGTGGATTCTGGCCGCGCTCGCCGTTGCCACGTTAGTCGCAGGACTGCTGTGGTTCCTGAAATCGAAAACCATTCCGCCGTTACCGCCTGAATCCGCACATGCTCGTGCGAAGCGCAAACTCGCAGCCGCGCTCAACCTCATTGATCAACCGCGTCTCTTTTGCATCGCCGTCTCCGACACTCTGCGGATTTATCTCGAGGAGCGTTTTGATTTCCGCGCTCCCGAGCGTACCACCGAGGAGTTCATGAACGAACTGCAAAGCACTCCGTTGCTCAACACCGATCAGAAGCGCTTTCTCGGCGCGTTCCTTTCGGAATGTGACCTTGTGAAATTTGCCAAACACGAGCCGACGCAAAGCGATCTTGAAAAACTCCACCTCGCTGCGCTTCGGCTCGTGACAGAGACCGAACCAACGCCCGCAGCGGCCGTGCCTCCGGTGATTGCACCGCCAACATTGAACCGCGCATCGTGAGCTTCGCCCAACCATACTGGCTGTTGTTACTGCTCCTGTTGCCGCTTGCGGCGTGGCTCAAAGGACGCCGCGGCCCTTCGCCGGCGTTCGTCTATTCCTCGACCGCACTAGTGCGTGAGGTGATGCACTCGACGCGTTCGCGCGCCGGCGGTTTTCTCTCCGCTCTCCGCTGGCTCGCGCTGGCCGCGGGCATCGTGGCGCTGGCGGGACCGCGTCTGCCCGAAGGCGGCGCGCAACTCACTGCGAGCGGTATCGACATCGTCATCTCACTCGATCTCTCGGACAGCATGGCCGCGGAGGATTTCGAGCGGAACGGCGAACCGGTCGATCGCCTCACCATCGCGAAGGATGTGCTCGCCGAATTCATCAAGAGCCGTCCCAGCGACCGCATCGGGCTGATTGTCTTTTCCGGCGCGGCCTACATCGCTGCTGCACCAACGCTCGACCACGATTATCTTCTCGCGAACGTGCGGCGTTTCACGATCGACACCGTGCCCGAGGAAGGTACCGCAATCGGCTCAGGTCTCTCTGCAGCGGTGAACCGTCTGCGCGATTTAAAATCCAAAAGCAAAATCGTTATCCTGATGACCGACGGGCAAAATAATTCCGGCAAGATTCCGCCGCTCGCCGCCGCCGAAGCCGCGCAGGCGCTCGGCGTGAAGGTTTATGCCATCGGCGTCGGCGCACGCGGTACTGCCAAGCTTCCGCGCAAGGATCCTTTCGGCCGAAAAGTGTATGTGCCGATGAATGTGGACATCGACGACGAGATGCTCACGAAGCTCGCCACGCGCACCGGCGGCAAATACTTCCGCGCCACCAGCACCGATATGTTGCGGCAGGTGTATACCGAGATCGATCAGATGGAGAAAACCACCGCGCAGGCGAAGCTGCATCAGCGTTATCGCGAGCTCTTCCCGTGGTTCACCGGCATTGCGTTCGCGCTCCTGTTGTTGGAGTTGCTCCTCGCCAACACTGTGTGGAGGAAACTGCCGTGAACTTCTCTTCGCCTCAACTTCTCTGGCTGCTCGCGCTGCTGCCGTTGCTGGTCGTGTTGTTCTTCTGGAACGAACGTCGGCAACGCGGGTTGATGGAACTCTTCATTCAATCGCGACTCTTGAACCAGCTCACCGCCGGCGTCTCAACCGCGCGCCGCCGTTTCCGATTGGCGTTGTTACTGGTCGCTGTGGCGTGTCTCACCTTCACCATGGCGCGGCCACGCTGGGGAATTATCACCGAAGAAGGGCGATCGGAGAGTTTAGACATCGTCGTCGCCATCGACACTTCGCGGAGCATGCTCGCGGAGGACACGCGCCCCAACCGCCTCGAACGCGCCAAGCTCGCTGCGATGGAACTGACACAACTCGCGCGCGGCGACAGGTTCGCGCTGATGCCGTTCGCCGGCTCGGCGTTCATTCAATGCCCGCTCACGTCGGACACCGAGGTACTGCGGCAGAACATCAACGCCATCGAAGCCGGCATCATCCCCACGGGCGGCAGTTCGCTGGCCGAAGCCATTCGCACGGCGCTCAGCGCATTTGTAGATGGCGATCAATCGCACAAAGTACTCGTGCTGATCACCGATGGTGAAGAGCACGAACCGGCCGCGTTATCGGCAGCCGAAGCTGCCGCAAAAGAAGGGCTGCGCATTTTCACGCTCGGCGTCGGTTCGGCGGAAGGCGAACTGCTGCGCGTACCGACGGGAAATGGCAGCACGGACTATCTGCGCGATGAAGAGGGGCGGATCGTGAAGTCGCGCTTGAACGAAGCGTTGCTCCGCCAGATCGCCGGCGCGGCGCAAGGTTTCTATCTGCCGATCGCCGGCACAAAATCCATCGAGACGCTCTATCACAACGGCCTCGCGCCGTTGCCGAAGGCGAAGGGGGAATCCGCGCAACTCCGCCGGTTGAAAGAACAGTATCGCTGGCCGCTCGCTCTCGGCTTGCTCCTGTTGCTTGTGGAAATCTTCTTTCCCGAACGCCGCCGAGACGCTTCTAATGACACCGTGACCAACCGCACCGACACCGTCGCTCTGAAAGTCGTCGCATTGCTGTTGGCGCTGCTGCTCGTGTCGCCGGGGTCATCGGCGAACGCATCACCGACCGATGCGCGGCGGGATTATGAAGCTGGACGTTTCGATCAAGCGCAGAAGGAATACGAGCGACTCACCGAGACGCGTCCCGCCAAACCGGGCAAGGCCGACAAGCAACGTCTTCAAAACAATGCCGGCGTGGCAGCTTTTCAGGGCGGCGATTTTAGCGCGGCTGCGCGGCATTTCAACGAAGCGCTGAAAGCCCCTGATCTCGCACTGCAGCAGGGCGCTTTCTACAATCTCGGCAACAGCTTCTACCGACTCGGTGAGCACGCCAGCGAGGCGCAGCAGAAAATCCAGATGTGGGAGCAGTCGCTTCGCCAGTTCGATGGCGCGCTGAAGCTCGACAAGACCGATAAAGACGCCGCGTTCAACCGAGCCTTCGTCCACAAGAGGCTTGAGGAGTTGAAGAAAAAACAGCCGCCACCGCCGCCGAAGAAAAATGGCAACAAAGGTGCTCCGGAGAAAAACCAGCCACCGAAAGGCGGTCAGGGCGAACAGGAGAATCCGCAATCGGGCTCGGGTAAATCCGACACGAAGAAAAAGAACGGTAACGAGAAATCCGACGAGCCTCAGAATGGGGGCGACGACCGTACCGATGCCGCCGACAAACCCGACGACGCACCGCAGATGTCGCCCCGCCAAGCGCAGCAATTGCTCGACGCTCAGCGCGACGAGGAGAAGGCGCTCATCCACCGCCCCTCCCCCAAATCGCGTGAGAAACGTGTGCTCAAGGATTGGTGAGCGATGAGGTTTCCTTTCCATTGCTGGACGGTGCTCGCGGCGTGCCTGTTCGCGCTCCTCGCAGAAGCAGCGACGTTCACCGCCAAACTCGACCGCAGCACCATTCCGCTCGGCGAGAGCGCCGTGCTCATATTGCACTGCGATGGGGCGTTGCCGAAAACGACGCAGTCGGCGCAAATCGTCGCCGGTCTCGGCCTCGGTTTCATCGGCGAGGAACAGGCCATCAGCCTCATCAACGGCAAAGCCAGCACCGCGGTGACCTTTCGTTACCGCATCACGCCCGATAAACTCGGCGACTTCACCGTGCCGTCATTCACCGTCATCGTCGGCAAGGAGACGTTGAAGAGCGAACCGCTGAATCTCCGTGTTGTCGCCGATTTGCCCGCGGAACCGAAACCGGCTGTTCCAATCATCGAGAGCGCGACTGAACCGCCGCCAGCCTTTCTCAAACTCATCGCGCCGACCAACGCCGTGTACGCCGGCGAAGTCTTCCCCATCGAGGTGCAGCTCTTTTTCCAGACCGCGCAGAACGTCCAGATTCCACAGCCCCGCACGGAGGGCGTGCGGTTCCTTTTGATGCGGCCGGGCAGCCAGCAGACACGCGCGCAAATCGGCAATAGCCTCTACAACATCGTCTCGTTCCGGAACGCCGCCGTCGCCACCAAGCCCGGCCGACTCGATCTCGCGTTCGACACAGACCTCACGGTCGTCGTGAGCCAGGGCATCATCTTTGGCGAATTGAAACCGATGAAGCTCACCAGTCCGACGCAGACAATCACTGTGCTGCCGTTGCCGAAAGAGAACGTGCCGTCGTCCTTCAATGGCGCTGTGGGCAGCTTCGAGATAAATATCGCCGCCTCACCAACGAACCTTCCCGCGGGCGATCCGATTCTAGCAAAGATCACAATCTTCGGACGCGGCGCCCTCGATAATGTGGAGCTGCCGCGGCAGGACGCGTGGCGTGACTTCAAACTTTACCCGCCGAACGTGCGACTCGAACACGTCGACTCGCTCGCGATGAATGGCATCAAGACGTTCGAGCAAGTCATCACCGCGAGCCACGCGGAGATGAAAGCGCTGCCGGTGCTCGAGTTCAGCTTCTTCGATCCGGCTGCGAAAGTTTATCGCACCGTGCAATCCACGCCCATCCCGCTGCGTTTAACGCCCGCGCCCGCCGGTGCGCCAGCATCGCTCATTACGACACCGGCCGGCCCCGTTGCTACCGCACTTCCGATGCCAAAGAAGCCAGAGGTCGCGCACATCAAACCTCGTCTCGGCACGCTCGCCGCCCTCACGCCGCCGCTCGTGACACGCCCGTGGTTTCTCGCGTTTCAATTCCTCCCGCTACTCGCCTTCCTCGGCGCGGTTGTGTGGCGGAAACAAAAAGAACACCTGTCGAAAAACACGCGCCTCCTCCGGCAACGCGAGGTGGACGGACTCATCCGCGATGGTCTGCACGAACTGCGGAAGCACGCAGCGGCCAGCGACAGCGTGGCGTTCTTCACTATGCTCGCACGCCTGTTGTACGAGCGACTCGGCGAACGTCTCGACCTGTCCGCTGCGGCAATCAATGAATCGGTCATCGAGGAACGACTCAACGACCGTCTGTCGGAAACGACTCTCACTTCGCTGCGCGAATTGTTCCGCACGGCCGACCAAGCCCGCTACGCGCCAGTCGACAGCACGCACGATTTGCACCAGATACTCGGGAAAGCCACGACCATTCTTGATGAACTGGAACGGGTCAAGAAAGCGGGTTGAATCGATGCGCCACCGTTTTCAAAATCTGCCAAACCTTTTTCGGCTGCTACTTCCGTACACGTTCTGCCTCGGTCTATTTTTAATCGGAACATCGAAAGCGCACGGAAAAACGAACGGCATTGAACCGACGCAGGCTTTCAATCAAGCCAACGTGCTCTTTGAAACCGGCAAGTATCCCGAAGCCGCCGCGGCCTACGAAGCGATTGCGCGCGCCGGCAAAGTCTCTGCCAATCTCTACTTCAACCTCGGTACGGCGCACCTGAAAGCCGGTGAGCTTGGCCGCGCCATTTTCTATCTGCGCCAAGCTGAGCAAATCGCGCCGCGCGACACCGACACGCGAGCGAATCTGCAGTTCGC
The DNA here is from genome assembly GCA_945860945.1 of Akkermansia muciniphila. Taxonomy (GTDB): domain Bacteria; phylum Verrucomicrobiota; class Verrucomicrobiia; order Limisphaerales; family SIAT01; genus SIAT01. The sequence goes on along the minus strand of CAMASG010000002.1, from coordinate 49,281 downwards.
CCGTGAGAAAGCCGCCAGTGGCCGTCCACTGAAAACGAACCTGTGGCGCGACCTCACCGACTGGCTGACGCTCGGGGAGTGGGCCGCGCTGGCAACGATCTCCCTGTCGCTCTGGTTCAGCTTACAGGCGATGTACCAACTGCTTTATCCCGCATGGCGCGAACTCATGCGTCCGTGGCTTATGCCGACGGGCGTAACGCTGGCGCTGCTTCTGGTGTTAAGTACTGGCGCATCGTTTCAACAGGCCCGCCCTGAAGCCGTGGTGATTTCGAAGGAAGCCGCCATCCACTACGGCCCTTTGGAAGAATCGCAAAACGCGTACACGCTGACCGACGGCACGGAAGTGCGGGTACTGGACGTGCAGAACGGTTGGCTGCGAGTGATCGATGGGGATGGACGGGAGGGTTGGGTGCTCGCTAAACAAATAGCTCTTCTACGTGCGAACCCGTAGCGACCACGTCTCGGCCGCCATCGAATGCAATTTCGAGTTGACCACATACGCGTATTCCCTAGCATCAACTCCATGATTCGCTCGCGTCTCCTTCAAGCACTCTTTGCATTCGCCTTTGTGGCGACGGCCCAAATCACGCTGGCCGCTGACGGCGTCAGCATCACCGAGAAGGACGGCAAACTTCGCATCGAGGTCGCCGGTAAGTTTTTCTCCGAATACCACTTCAAAGACGTCTCGCGGCCTTTCCTTTATCCTGTTCTCGGACTGGGCGGCGAGGGTTACACGCGCAATTACCCGATGAAGCAGGTACCGAACGAAGCGAACGACCACATCCATCACCGCTCGCTCTGGTATGCGCACGGGAGCATCAACGGCGTGGACTTCTGGAGCGAACAACCGCACGGCAAAATCACGCCGGGCAAGACGGTGCACGACAAGTTTCTCGAGGTGAAAAGTGGCGCGGACGCCGGCGTGATCAAATCGCTAAACAAGCTCGTCGCGTCCGACGGCAAGATTATCGGCACCGACGTCCGCACCATCCGCATCCTCAATCGCAAAGATGACCGCGTGCTCGACTACGAGGTCGAGATCAAAGCCAGCCACGGCGAACTCGTGTTCGGTGATACGAAGGAAGGTTCGATGGCGATCCGCGTCGCCGAATCGATGCGACTCACCCAACCGAAAGGCCAACCCGCCGGCAAAGGCCACATCGTGAACAGCGAAGGCGTGCGCGACGCGCTGACTTGGGGCAAACGCGCCAAGTGGGTGGATTACCACGGCCCCGTCGGCGATAAGACGCTCGGCATCGCCATCTTCGATCATCCTTCCAACCCGCGTTATCCCACCTGGTGGCACGTGCGTGACTACGGTCTGTTCGCCGCGAATCCGTTCGGCCTCCACGATTTTGAAGCCGACAAACTGAATCCGACCAAGGGCAACCTGATCGTACCCGCCGGCAAAAGCGTCACGTTCAAATATCGTTTCTACTTCCACACCGGTGACGAGAAGGCCGGCAAGGTTGCAGATCGTTTCGAAGAATATATCCAGTCCAAATAATCATCCCGTCCGACGCGTCTATTCCACCGTAACTCGAAAATCTATGAGCAAACTCAATCGTCGTAGCTTCCTCAAAAGCACCCTCGCCGCCACCGCCACCATCGCTTGGACTGCCAAGTCGTGGTCGCAAGTTCCCGGCGCGAACAGCACCCTTCGCGTCGCCGTCGTCGGCTTCAAAGGCCGCGGCGAAAGCCACATCTCCGGCATGCGTTCTCTCCAGCAAAAGGAGAAGGGCGTGAAGATCACCGCGATGTGCGATGTGGACAGCAAGGTCCTCGCCGCCGGCGTGGACAAACTGAACAAGACCAGCCAAGACGTCACCGGCTATCGCGATATGCGCGCGATGCTCGAGAAGGAGAAACTCGACATCGTGACCATCGCCACGCCGAACCACTGGCACGCGCTTGCCACCATCTGGGCCGTGCAAGCCGGCAAGGACGTGTACGTGGAGAAGCCCGTTTCGCACAACGTCTGGGAAGGTCGCCAGATGGTCAACGCCGCGCGCAAATACAAGAAGATCGTCCAGACCGGCACGCAGAGTCGTTCCAGCTTCGCCATCAAAGAAGCGGTCGCGTGGGTCGCCGCCGGCAATCTCGGCAAAATCAAGATCGCCCGCGGCCTTTGCTACAAGCCGCGCGGCAGCATCGGCAAGGTCGCCAACGCGCAAGCCATCCCCACCGAGATTGATTATGATCTCTGGTGCGGGCCCGCGCCCAAGGATGAGATGCGCCGCGGCAAGCTCCACTACGATTGGCATTGGATTTGGAACTACGGCAACGGCGACCTCGGCAACCAGGGCATCCACCAGATGGACATCGCCCGCTGGTTCCTCGGCGAGATGGAGCTGGCTCCGCGCGTCTTCAGTGTCGGCGGTCGAGTCGGCTACGTGGATGACGGCGAGACCGCGAACACGCAGATCGTTTTCCAGGATTACGTCAAAGCCCCGCTCATCTTCGAGGTGCGCGGTCTGCCGGATAAAAAAGGCAGCAAGGCGATGGATAAATACAAGGGCGGCAGCGTCGCCGTGATCATCGAGTGCGAAGGCGGCAATGTGCTGGTGCCGAACTACACCGCCGCCACTGCGGTGGATAAGGACGGCAAGGTCATCAAGGAATGGAAAGGTGCGCACGACCATTTCGAAAACTTCATCGACGCTGTCCGCAGCCGGAAGCACACCGACCTCAGCGCCGACATTCTCGAAGGTCATCTCTCGAGCGCGCTCTGCCACACCGGCAACATCTCCTACCGCCTCGGCAAGCAGGCCGAAGCCGGCGCGATCCGTGAGCAGATCAAAGCCGACCGCGGCGCGGCCGAAACCTACGACCGGATGGTGGAGCATCTCAAAGCCAACGAGATCGATCTTTCGCAATCCAAGCTCACGCTCGGCCCCGTGCTCAAGATGGACACGAAGACCGAGAAATTCATCGGCAACGCCGACGCCGACAAGCAGCTCACGCGCGAATACCGCAAGCCGTTCGTTGTCCCCGAGAACGTCTGACCTTCCCCGTAAAACCGAGCAACAACTACTAACTGCCCACGGTTCGCGCCGTGGGTTGTTTTTTATCCTCAAGCAAATCATGAAACTGTTCCCCGCCCTCCTCGCGCTGGCCGCCGCCGCCATCACTCTCGGCGCGGCCGAAAACCCCGCCGGCGTTCCCGCCGATTACAAACTCGTTTACTCGCAGGACTTCGAGAAGCCCGATGCGATTAAGGATTTCACATTCTCCGATCCCACCGCGTGGAAAGTCACCGCCGGCGACAAAGGCAACTCGCTCGAGTTGGTGAAACAGAGCAACTACAAGACGTCTGTGCGCTCGCCGTTCAACATCGCGCTAATCAGCGGCAAGGTCGTGGGCGACTTCGTCCTCGAGGCCGATCTCATCCAGACCGGCAAGGAATACGGCCATCGCGACATGTGCCTCTTCTTCGGTTTCACCGCGCCGGCGAAGTTCTACTACACCCACATCGCGACCAAGGCCGATCCGAACGCCCACAACGTCTTCATCGTGAATGAAGCGCCCCGCAAAAACTTCGCGAAGGAGACGACGCAAGGCGTCAACTGGGGTCTCAACATCTGGCACAAAGTGCGGCTGGAGCGGAAGGGCGCGACCATCAAGGTTTACTTCGATGATCTCGCAAAGCCGATCATGCTCGCCCAGGACGCCACGTTCGCGAAGGGCCACGTCGGCTTCGGCTCCTTCGACGACACCGGCAAGGTGGACAACATCAAAATCTGGGCGCCGTCGGCGGAAGATAAGAACGTCGCCCCTTTCCCAAAAGCAGGGGCGAAGTAAACGGTTGTCTTAAGAATCAACCCCTCCATCCGCACGCGGATGGAGGGGTTCTTGTTTTCAAGCCGCAGAATTGCGTCGCAACCGCAGGCGTTTCCATAACGCCCCAACCGACTCGCGCACACCTCCAACGATGACCCCAAGCGCGCCGAGCATCTTCACGCAATGCCAGACATCTAGCCTTCGGCTGTCTCTCGGCGGGAGTTCAAAAAACGGTATCTGACCGGTGAGTACGTCCGCCGTCCGGCGCAACATCTCGTGGAGGGAACGTTCCTCACCGTTCAGTTCGTAGGCCGCACCCAGTCCCGCCATCCCCAACCCGGTCAACGCGCCCATCAATGCGCCCACTCGCAGAGCACTGAACACTCGCGCCTTGTAGTCCGGAGATTGGTGATCGCCGAAGTGAGCCGGCCATGAACCAAGTAGGAGTGCGTAGAAAAGTGTGCTGACGAACACGCACATCGCAGTTCCCCACCAGCCGCCAACGAGGGTGCCGAGGAAGGCCGCAGTGCAGAGGGCGAGAAGCGGACCGAGCAGCGCCCACGCCGCGCCGAGCTTCAGTGCGCCAGCCAATCCGCGCAGGATCGCAGAAGAGCGGGCGGTCATCGCATCACGCGCGTTTCTCGTCCGCGTCGATGAAGTCCGGGAAAGTCTGGATGTCGTCGCGATGAGCGATGCCCGCCTGTTCCTTGCGCATCTTCAGCCGCGCGCGCAGTTCGGTGTTCTTCTCGTCACGGCCGTAGTCCAGCAAAGCCGTGCGATGCGCGTCCCTCTCCGCGGCGCTCTTCTTCACGTTCGTCACCACCCAATCGCAGACCTCCCCGTCCGTGATTGTCCCCTTCACCACCGCGATGAACGACTCGGCGTCGAGACCAGCGGCCTTGAGCCACGCCTCGTCGAGACCCTTGGTGAAGTTCGCCTGATAATCGCCGTGCAACTTGCCCGCGAGATGCAGTCGGATCTTGTCCACGAACCGCGGCAGATAAGCCCAGCCGGCCATCGTCTCTTTCGGGCTGCGCGGATAAATGATATCGCTCATCCCCGCATCCTCCCGACGCGACGCGGGACTGTCAACCGCCCGTCCCCTCTCACAATTTGACCGGCTTGCCTGTGGCGGCGGATTTGTCGGCGGCGAAGAGGATCTCGTGCGTCCGCGCCGCGGCCGTAAGGTTTGTCAACGGCATCTCTTTGCCCTGTTCCAAGGCGCGGAAGAAGGCGTCGAACTGCGTCTGGTAGGGGTGGTCGCTCACGTCGCCGGAATCAAGCATCTTCATGGAGAGCTCGCTCCAGTGGGCTTTGTTGGTGCCGAGCTTCTGGGAATGAAACTTGTTGTCGAGGAGGCTCCCCTCGCTGCCGACGAGGTGGGTGTGGAAGTAGTAGGGCTGAAAGCAATCCACGACGGCGGCGCATTTGCCCACGGTACCGTTGCGGAACTTCAGGAGGGTCACGCTGGTGGTGGTGTATTCGTAGGCGGCGAAAGTTTTGCTGCGGGACTTGGTGTCGTAGCTGGTCACCTCGACCACGTCATCTCCCATGCAGAGGAGCAAGGCATCGAGCGCATGGCAGCCGGCGGTGAGGAGGGCGCTGCCGCCATCTTTTTTGAACGTGTTCCAGCGGAACTGGCCGTACCAAGGCCCGATGCCGTGGTAATAGTCCACCTCGCCGTAGTGGATTTGTCCGAGAAGGCCCTGATCAATGACCGCTTTCGTCGCGAGGAACTGGCTGGAGTAACGGCATTCGAAACAGACGCAGGTCTTGACGCCCGCCTTCCTCACGGCGATCTGCATCGCGGCGAGGTCGCGGGCATTCATCGCCAGCGGTTTCTCGATGATGATTTGTTTGCCGGCTTTGGCGGCGGCGATGACATGCTGAGCGTGCAGGCTCGGCATAGAACAGATGGAGACGACATCAATAGACTTGTCCGCGAGCATCGCGTCGAGGTCGGTGTAGGAAGCGATGCGGCCGCCGTGCTTGGCGCTAAGCTCGGCGGGGTCCTGCGGGCGCGAGGAATAGACAGCGGTGACCTGAGCGCGGCCGGTGGCGTTGATGGCAGGGATGTGGGCGGTGGCGACCCAGCCGTAACCGATGATGCCGACGTTGAGTTTCTTCATAATGTCTCTGGAACTCCGTGCGAGTGACGTAGATGGCAACGGTTTTCGAGCGGCTTGTCAAAAGGAAATCAAAAAGCTGCGCGGCTTGACGCCCAAACGCTTTGTGGACACGCTCGGATTGAAACGCGCGAAGCCCAAATGAGCTGACGACCGAACTGTTTTGTCCATGAGCAATCCCATCACGACCGGCGCGAACCCCGCCGCCGCATCCGCCGCCCCGAAAACAGAGGCGACTTCTCTCCGCGAACTCACCCCTCAGCAGCGCAAGTCCGGCCTCGCCGCGTGGCTCGGATGGTTGTTCGACGGATTGGACATGCACCTATACGGGCTGGTCGCATCCACCTTCGTCGCGTCGCTGCTCATCAACCAAAATCTCATCCCCGCCGACGCCACGCCCGCGCATGAATTGGTGAAGGAAAAGAGCGGCTACATTCAGGCCGCCTTTCTCGTCGGTTGGGCGCTGGGCGGCGCGTTCTTCGGCCGGTTGGGCGACATCCTCGGGCGCAGTCGTTCCCTTTCGCTCACGATTCTGACTTACGCGGTGTTCACCGGCCTTTCCTTCTTCGCGGAGACGTGGTGGCAACTGATGATCTTCCGCTTCCTCGCCGCGCTGGGCATCGGTGGCGAGTGGGCTGTCGGTTCCGCGCTGCTCTCGGAAACGTGGCCGAAGAAATGGCGTCCGTGGATCGCCGCCGTGTTGCAGACGGGCGTGAACTTGGGCGTCCTCCTCGCCTGCCTCACCACTTTCTTGATGGCGGATCTGCATCCGAAATATGTCTTCCTCGTCGGCATCCTGCCGGCGTTTCTGGTTTTCTGGATTCGTCGTAACGTGCCCGAACCGGAAGAATGGCACGCGGCGAAACGTGAATCCGTCGGCCGGCAACCGGGCATCACCGACCTCTTTCGCGGCGCGGTGCGGCGCACGACGCTGCTGACCATCATCGTCTGCGCGTGCGGATTGACCGCGTGGTGGGCTTTCATGTTCTGGCACGCGCAACATCTGCGAAACCTGCCCGACCTCGACGTGGCGGCGAAGGCGGAGTTCGCCAAGCTCGGCGCTGATGGCGACGCCACTAAGTGGGTGACGGGCTACAAACAGAAAATCGTCAGCATCGCTTTCTTCGTCATCATCTCCGCGAGCATCGCCGGCAACTTCGCCGCCGCCGCGCTGGCGCGTTTCTTCGGTTACCGCCGCTCTATTGCGATTTGTTACCTCGGCTTCTTCATCACGATGGGCGCGACCTTCATGCAAGACCGCACTTGGGAATCGCTCGTGTATGTGTGGTTCCCCGCAGTCGGCTTCTGTTCCGGCGTCTTCGGCCTGTTCACGATGTATCTGCCGCCGCTCTTCCCCACGCTGCTGCGCACCACAGGCGCGGGCTTCTGCTACAACATCGGGCGCATCGCATCTGCCGCCGGTGTGATTTTCTCCGGTTCGTTGGCGACCGGCGGTGACTTCAAGAAGACGCTGATCTTCGCCGCGTGCCTCTTCGTTCCGGGAATGCTCGTCGCAATCATCCTGCCCGAGCCGAAAGATCTCGGCGGGCACGCCACCGAAACGTAATTGTCCGCCGTGGAATGAAATTATCCGCGAGCCGGTTGGTTATTTTCCTGAAAGCCCCACGAGTGGGCACGGTGAAAACCCGACTCGCCGCTGAACTTGGCACAGAAGCCGCCTGCGCCGCCTACCGACAACTCGTCGAACAGTTGCTGGCCAATCTCGACGGATTACGGGACGTCGAACTTTGCTTCACACCCGCTGACGCCTCCGCCGAAATGGCAATCCAACCGTGGCAACATGCGAACTGGACGCTCCGACCGCAGAGCGAAGGCGACCTCGGCGCGCGGATGACGGCCGCGTTCGTTGCACCTTTCGCTGAAGGCTGCAACCGCGTCGTCCTCATCGGTTCCGATTGCCCCGATGTCTCCGCGACGGACATCGAGAATGCGTGGACGGCACTGGATACGAATGACGCTGTTCTCGGCCCGGCGCGTGATGGCGGTTACTGGCTCATTGGTTTGAACCAACCGCAACCCGCGCTCTTCGATAACGTGCCATGGAGCACGAATACCGTGTTCGCGGAAACAATACGCCGCGCGGAGTCGTTGCGATTGCGGGTTCATTGTCTGCGTGAATTGGAAGACGTGGACACCGCGGCCGACTGGCGACGTTTTCAGTCGCGGCGTAATTCCCTTGAAGCGGCCGCAGCGGATTGTTAGCAAGCGACCATGCAATACCGCCCGCTCGGCCGGACCGGCCTGAATCTCTCGGCGCTTAGTTACGGCGCCGCCTCGCTCGGCAACGAGTACGGCAACCTCGATGAAGCGCAGGGTATTCGTTCTGTGCACGTCGCACTCGACGGCGGGATCAACTTCATCGACACTTCGCCCTACTACGGCCGCACGCTCGCGGAGCGGATGTTGGGCAAAGCTTTCAAAGAGATTTCGCGAGACCGCTTTCTCATCGGCACCAAGTGCGGCCGCTACGATGTCGCCAGCTTCGACTTCTCGGCCGCGCGCGTCACACGCAGCGTCGAGGAAAGTCTGCAACGGATGGGCCTCGATCACCTCGACATACTCCAGTGCCACGACATCGAGTTCGTGCCGCTGCGGCAGATTGTGGAGGAGACTCTGCCGGCGCTGCGCAAGTTGAAGGAACAAGGCAAGGTGCGTTTCGTCGGCGTCACGGGCTTCCCTCTGGAAATCTTCCGCCACGTGATCGACCGCGCCCAGTTGGACTGTGTGCTCTCCTATTGCCATTACTCGCTGAACAACACCTCGCTGCTCGGGTTGATTCCGCATCTGAAAGCGAAAGGCGTCGGCATTATGAGCGCCTCGCCTCTTTCCGAGCGTCTGCTCACGAATCAAGAGTTGCCCACGTGGCATCACGCGCCGCCCGTGCTGCGCGAAGCCTGTCGCCGTGCCGCCGAACATTGCACCGCGCGTGGCGTGGACGTCGCGCAACTCGCCATCCGTTTCGCCGTGGAGAACCCCGACATCGCGACCACCATCGTCGGTTCGGCCAATCCTGTGAACATGCAGAAGTGCCTCGATTGGGCAGACGGCCCGCTCGACCACGGGTTACTGGTGGAAGTGCAGAAGATTCTCGAACCAGTGAAGGACGTGCTCTGGCCGGTCGGCCTTCCGGAAAATGGATTGCAGTGAAACATCGAGGATCCGTGAACACGACTCCGCGCGACTTGCCATTCGGCGGATGGAGATTAGAGTTTAGCTGAGTTCAGGAAGTTTATGACGGTTCCGCAAAAGCCCGCAGCAAATGAAACGAAGCCCGCCGCTCCATCGGCTGCGGACGCAAGCGTAGATCCGTCGGCTTCCACAAATCCTTCACCGCCCGAGGAAAAGCCAGCGAAGCCATTGACGCCCGAGGAACAAATGGCGCGTTATGAGGATGACCTCAAGGAAACGGACTGGGGACATCAGCCGTGTTGAATCAGCTCTTTCTCGGAAAGCCCGAGTGCCTTCTTGGTAATAATAGTAGCGGAGGAGAAAAGTGGAGCGGGTGAAGGGAATCGAACCCTCGTGGCCAGTTTGGAAAACTGGGGCTCTACCATTGAGCTACACCCGCAACCGAGGACATCGTAACGCGCACGCTTGCGTTGTCAACTTGGCCGCGTGTATGCTCCGCGCCCGATGAATTCGCTGCTCATCGTCGGAGGTCGGGTGATTGATCCGGCCAATCAAATCGACACCGCCACGGACGTTCTCATTCAGGACGGCAAGATTGCTGCCGTCGGCCCCAGTGCCGGCGCGCAGGTTCCCGCGAACATTCCCCGCCTCGATGCCAAAGGCCGCGTCGTCTGCCCCGGCCTGATTGATTTGCACGCGCATCTGCGCGAGCCCGGCCAGTCGGCCAAAGAGACGATCGCCACTGGCACGCGCGCGGCGGCGCAGGGCGGTTTCACCAGCATCGTTTGCATGCCGAACACGTCGCCATGCATCGACAACGCCGGCACGGTCGCGCTCATCCGCGAGAAGGCCGCGCGCGAAGGTGTGGTGAACGTGTTCGTGACCGGCGCCATCACGAAAGGTATCGCCGGTGAGGAACTCGCGCCGATTGGTTCGCTCAAAGCGGCCGGCGTGGTCGCGATCACGGACGACGGCCATTGCATCCAGAACAACGACGTGATGCGCCGCGCGCTCGAGTATGCGCGGATGTTTGATCTCACGGTGATGGATCATTGCCAGGATTATTCGCTGGTGATGGACGGCGTGATGCACGAGGGCTACTGGAGCACCGTGCTCGGCTTGAAAGGCTGGCCGGCTACGGGCGAAGACATCATCGTCGCGCGCAACATCCTGCTCGCCGAACAGACCGGCGCGCGTGTCCACTGCCAGCACATCAGCTCCGGCAACAGCGTCCGGCTCATCCGCGAAGCGAAGGCGCGCGGCGTGCCGATCTCCGGCGAGGCTTGCCCGCATCACTTCGTTCTCACCGACGCCGCGATTGCCGGCAGCGAGAAGTTCTGGGCCGAAGACGGCAAAGGTTTGCAGACGCCGCGCGACGGCAAGTTGCCGCAGTGGCCGGCATACGACACGAATTTCAAAATGAATCCCCCGCTCCGTTCCGCCGCCGATCGGCAAGCGGTGCTGGAGGGTGTGGTGGACGGCACGCTCGAGATTCTCGGCAGCGACCACGCGCCACATTGCAGCTACGAGAAAGAGGTCGAGTTCGATCACGCGCCGTTCGGCATCACCGGCTTCGAGACGGAGTTGGCGCTCTCGCTGATGCGCCTTTACCACACCGGCCTGCTGAAGCTGCCCGAGCTGATTCGCCGCTTCACCACGGCTCCTGCGCGATTGCTGAAGTTGGACAAGGGCACACTCGCCGTCGGTGCGGACGCGGACGTGACGGTGTTCGATCCAGATTGCGAGTGGGTTTATGAACGCAAAGACACGGCGAGCAAGTCGCTGAACAATCCGTTCTTCGGCTGGACGCTCCGCGGTAAAGCGGCCGCCACGATCGTCGCCGGAAAAATTGTTTGGCAAGCGTGACGTTCGATGCTTAATTGGCCGCGAACAAGCTAGTCAACCGCAACGTCCAATCCTCGTATGAAAAAACTCTTATTCCCCCTGCTCGCCATCTTCTGTGCCGGCCAACTCTTCGCGGCCGATGCCACGTGGATGACCGACCTCGCCAAGGCCCAAGCCCAAGCCAAAGAGGAAAAGAAGCTCGTGTTCGTCGAGTTCACCGGTTCGGATTGGTGCCCGCCGTGCAAGAAGCTCAAGGCCGACATCCTTTCCTCGGCCGACTTCGCCGAGTACGCCAAAAAGAATCTCGTGCTGGTCGAGTTGGACTTCCCGCGCGGCAAAGAGCAGAGCGCCGAGTTGAAGAAGGCCAATCAGGCGCTGTCGCAGAAGTTCGGCATCCGAGGCTTCCCGACGGTGCTCGTGCTCGACGGCGAAGGCAAAGAACTGAACCGCCAAGTCGGTTTCGGCGGCGGTTCGCCCAAGGATTACGTCGGAAAGATCGACGCGCTGAAGAAGTAATAACCGCGTTCAATAACGCCTTTGCGAAAGCGCAGCGGGTTCCGCTGCGCTTTTTGCTTGTTCGCTCTTGACGCACGCCGCCGCCAACGTGAGCATCGCCCGGTTTGTTTTGACCTGATGAAAGCGATTCTGGCACTCGAGGACGGCACCATCTTCCACGGACAAGGTTTCGGCGCGCGCGCAACCGCGTGCGGCGAGATTTGTTTCAACACCTCGATGACGGGCTATCAGGAAATTCTCACCGACCCTTCGTACAAAGGCCAGATTGTCACGATGACCTATCCGCTCATCGGCAACTACGGCGTCAATTCGCAGGACGTCGAGTCGTGGCGGCCGCACGTGGCGGGGTTCGTCATTCGCGAACTTTCGCCGGTCGTCAGCAACTGGCGCGCGGACAAATCGCTCGCGCAATATCTCGAGGAGAACGGCATCCCCGGCATTCAAGGCGTGGACACGCGCGCGCTCACGAAGAAGCTCCGCGTGCGCGGCGCGCTGAACGGCATCATCTCGAACGAGGGATTGAGCGACGCCGAAGCGCTCGACCGCGCGAAGAATTGGCCCGGTCTCGCCGGCGTGGATTACGTGAAAGAGGTCACGCACAAGGAATCGTTCGCGTGGGATCCGAAGGACGAGCAATCCGCCGAGTTCGATTTGATGCGCGGAATTGTGACCGGCAACGCCCGTAACATCCGCAAGCCGCTTCCGCCGGCCGACATTCCCATCGTGGCCTACGATTTCGGGATGAAATACAATATCCTCCGCAACCTGCGGCAGGCCGGTTTCAAGGTGCAGGTCGTACCCGCCACCACATCCGCCGCCGAAGCGCTCAAACACAAGCCTGCCGGCATCTTTCTCTCCAACGGACCCGGCGATCCCTCCGCGCTCGGCTACGCGGTGCAGGCCGCGAGTGACCTCGTGAAATCGGGCATTCCCATTTTCGGCATCTGCCTCGGCCACCAGATTCTCGGCCAAGCCTTTGGGGGGAAAACCTTCAAGCTCAAGTTCGGCCATCGCGGCGGGAACCAGCCGGTGAAGGATCTCGAGTCCGGCAAGGTGGAGATTACCTCCCAGAACCACGGCTTCGCGGTGGACCCGAAATCATTGCCGGCAGATGTGGCCGTGAACCGCATCAACCTCAACGACCAGACGGTTGAAGGAATGCGGCACAAGACCAAGCCGATCTACTGCGTGCAATATCATCCCGAGGCCAGCCCCGGCCCGCACGATTCCTCTCCGCTCTTCAACGAGTTCCGCGCGCTCATCAAAAAGCACGGGTGATTCCAAAATATTCAGAATAAATTTTGACATACGCAGGCGTCGGCTGTTACAAAGGAAATACCCCAGCCGTCACCCAACGCGCGCATGCCAAAACTAATCGTCCTTACGGAGAGTGTGCCCGTGAAGACGTATGAACTCCAAGACGGGGTGAGTACCGTCGGCCGTTCCGAGGACAACGTCGTCCACATCCCCGATGCCTCCATCTCGAGCTACCACGGGGAATTCACCGTGAACGGCGAGGAGGTCACCTTCCGCGACATCGGTTCGACCAACGGCAGCTTCATCGGCGACGAACAAATCGTTGAAGCAGTGCTGATGCCTGGGCAGGTCTTCCGGCTCGGGTTCATTGATTTCCAGATCGGCGGCGAAGGCGTGGTAGAGGCACCGCGAAAGAAAGGCACCGCGAAAATCCTGCCGATGCGGCGCGGCGTGAATCCAGCGGAACTCGAGACCGGCAAACGACCGGTTCACACGCCGACGGACTTTCACCAGAAAAGCTCGCGCGGCCAAACGATCTTCATCGCCATCGGCATCGCACTCTGCCTCATCGTCATCGGGCTCCTCGTGTGGACGATGACGATGGTGAAGTGACCTGCGCTCAGCCTTCGCGCAGCCAACCCGCCACATCCACCGCTGCGTAGGTGATGATTATGTCCGCGCCCGCGCGGCGCAACGATAGCAGGCTCTCTAATGTTGCTGCCTTCTCGTCCAGCCAACCCTTCGCCGCCGCCGCTTTGATCATCGAATACTCGCCGCTCACCGAGTAAGCCGCCGTGGGACAGGCGAACTCGTCCTTCACGCGCCGCACGATGTCCAGATAGGCCAGCGCCGGCTTCACCATCACGATGTCCGCGCCTTCCTGAAGATCGAGCGCCACTTCGCGGAGCGCCTCTTCGGCGTTGGCGGGATCCATCTGGTAACTCCGACGGTCGCCGAACTTCGGCGTCGATTCCGCCGCTTCGCGGAACGGCCCGTAGAAAGCGGAAGCGAACTTCGCTGCGTACGACATGATCGGCGTGTTCGTGAATCCAGCGCCATCAAGCGCCTCGCGGATGGCGCGCACACGGCCGTCCATCATGTCACTCGGCGCGAGCAAATCCGCACCCGCCTCGGCGTGGCTCACCGCCGCGCGAGCGAGCAGCTTCAGCGACGCATCGTTCTCGATGCAGACGCCGTGATCGTCACGATGCACCACACCGCAGTGCCCGTGGCTCATGTATTCGCACAGGCAGACGTCCGTGATGACGAGCAACTCCGGCAACTCGCTCTTCAGCAACCGCACCGCCTGCTGCACAATGCCGTTCTTCGCGTAGGCTCCCGACGCCTTTTCGTCCTTCTTATCTGGAATACCGAAAATCAACACCGCCGGAACACCGGCTTGAAACGCTTTCGTCGCCTCCTTCACCAACTCGTCCGGTGAAAGCTGGAACACGCCCGGCATCGAGCTAATCGGTTGGCGCAACTTTCGGCCTGCGCGCACGAACAGCGGCAGTACGAACTGCTCGACGCTCAGACGTGTCTCGCGCACGAGACGGCGCAGAGCGGGTGAACCGCGCAGTCGGCGCGGACGGTAAGCGGGGAAACGGCCAAGGTTATGCAGGCTCATCGTAGTTCGGTTTTGACGAATCAGTTCGTCCAATAATCAATCACGAACGCCTCTTCGAGCACCGGCTTGAGCAAGCCCACGAAAGCCTTGTGGTCGGGGTGCGGCAGATACGCGTCGCGGTCTTTCTCAGTTTTGAAACTGAGGACGAAGCAATGCGTGAAACCTTTGTTCAGGTTCTCGGGACTATTGTTCGTACCCCATTCGTAAGCGGCGACCTGTGAGATTTTCTTTTTCAAATCACCGAACGCGTCCACAACCTTTTGAACCTCCGAGGGCTTGGCGTCGGCCTTGAACTTGAACATCACCACGTGTCGCAGCAGGCGCGGCGCGGTCGCGGCTTTCTTTTCGGCACCAAACACTGGCAGCGCTGACAGCACCACGAGGATTGCAAGCGAGAGACAAACGAGCGTTTTCTTCATAAAGAGTTTCTGTTCCGTGAACGGCGGATGGAGGCTAATCCATCGCCGCGCGCCTGACAATGCCGGCCTTCGCGCAACAATGAGGATTGAAGTCCCCTGCCCTTTCCGTGTTTCATCAGAATCGATTTATGGACGAGAAGAAAGCATCCGCACCGCAACCCACGCCGCCCGCGCCCGCTCCGACTGCCGCTGAACTGGCCGCCGAGACCAACGGTCTCATCGAGCAGCGCAAAGCCAAGCTCGCCGCGTTGCGCGCCAAAGGCATCGACCCGTTCCGCAACAAGTTTACGCCGACCGAAAAGTGCGGGGAAGCGCGCGCGAACTACATCGAGCACCGCGCCGTCTCGCTCGCCGGCCGCATCTCCGCCCACCGCGACATGGGTAAAAGCCAGTTCATCGACATCAAAGATCAGTCCGGCCGCATCCAGGCGTACGCGCAGAAGAACGTTCTCGGCGACGATCAGTACGACATCTTCAAGCACCTCGACCTCGGCGATTTCATCGGCATCACCGGCACGCTCTTCACCACGCGCACCGGCGAAATCTCGGTGAAGCTCGAGTCGTTCATCATCCTCGCCAAAGCGTTGCGGCCGCCGCCGGCCAAGTGGCACGGACTTGAAGACACCGAGACGCGTTACCGCCAGCGTTATCTCGACCTCATCGCCAACGACAGCGTGAAGGATACTTTCCTCAAGCGCAGCCAGATCATCCGGGAGATCCGCAACTTCCTTCACGCGCTCGGCTACGTGGAAGTGGAGACGCCGATGATGCAGGCCATTCCTGGCGGCGCGGCCGCGCAACCGTTCATCACGCAGCACAAGGCGCTCGGTTGCCAGTTCTACCTGCGTATCGCGCTGGAGCTTTATCTCAAGCGCCTGCTCGTCGGCGGCATCGACCGCGTGTTCGAAATTGGCCGCAACTTCCGCAACGAAGGTCTCTCTCGCCGACACAATCCCGAGTTCACGATGCTCGAGGCTTACCAAGCTTTCGGCGACTACGAGACGATGATGGAACTGTTGCAGTCGATGATTTGCCACGTATCACAAGCCGTCCTCGGCACACTCGTCATTGAGCACAAAGACGGCGAAGGCAATGTGGTGAAGACCATCAACCTCACGCCAAACTGGCGCCGCGTGCGCTACAAAGATCTCGTGCGCGAGAAAGCTGGTGCGGATTGGTTCGACGTCACGCCCGCAGAACGCCGCCGCCGCGCCGTCGAAGATCTGAAACTCTCCGGCGACATCGGCACCGCTTACGAAGACTTTGAAGTGACGAGCGCTGTGTTCGAGAAACTCGTCGAACCCACACTGATTCAGCCAACATTCGTCACGCATCTGCCGAAGGAACTCGTGCCACTGGCCAAACTCTCGCCCGACGACCCGACGACCGTCGAGGTTTTCGAATGCTGCATCAATGGCCAAGAGATCGCTCCCGCCTACACGGAGCAGAACGACCCCATCGCTCAGCGCGACACGCTCGAACATCAAGCCGGCGGTGAGCAGCAGAAACTCGACGAAGACTTCCTCGTTTCGCTCGAGCATGGAATGCCTCCGGCGGGTGGCATCGGCATCGGTATCGATCGCCTCTGCATGATGCTCCTGGGTCAGGAGAGCATTCGCGACGTGATTCTCTTTCCGCAGTTGAAGCCGAAGAACTGAACGAACCTCGAGGGATTCTCCAAGATTCGCTGAAGAATGGTGGGTTGGCCGGGACTCGAACCCGGAACCACCTGGTTAAAAGCCAGATGCTCTACCATTGAGCTACCAACCCGTCCCGCTGGAAAACGGGCAGCGAAACGTAGTCAATGACGCCCTCCGCTGCAACTCATTTCCCTGCGGCACGTTCGCCCTCGCGCACAGCCACAGGTTTGTCGAGCGACCAAAACACCGCGTTGAGCAGTAACCGACGGAAATTCGGCAGCGCGAAGTCGTCGGGATTTCCGAGCGAAGTGTAGAATACGCGGCGATTCTCCGCCGTGTTCACCCACACCGCCGGCTCCGTCTGTCCATCCACGCGGCCGGTCATCAACGTGGTAACCGACTTTGCGAGGTCGCGGTTTTTATAGAGATGCGACGTGACGGGAAATTCATCGACCGTCACGCCCGCCAGCACCGGATGTTTCGCCGCTGCCGCAACCATCTTTACGTGAGCCGATGGTTCATTCACCTTTTTGCCGTAATGCCCTTCGTAACGGCCTCCAAGAATCTCCACATCGAAGGTCGGCCAACCGGCCTTCACATCGCCTTTGCCAGCCTGGAACGCGTGACTTGCAGTCCGAATTCCCACGAGGGGCTTTCCGGCCTTGAGGTGCGCGCGGATGAATTCCAATTGATCGGCCGGCGGAATTTGCCGCCGCACACTGAGTACCAGCAAGTCGGCATTCTTCACTGCCGCGATATCCGGAAACTCGTTTAGTTTGCCCGCGCGACTGTGGACGAACGTGCAACGCAGCCCACGCGATTCCAGTTCCGCACGCGCGAAAAGCGGCAAGGTCTCTTCGGTTTTGTATTCCGGTTCACTGATGACAAAGACCACGTGCGGACGCTTGTCTTCTTTGAAGGCAAACGGCGCGCCACCGACGAAATCACTGCTCGTGATGCTCGGGCACCAGTATTTCTCGATGTGATCAACAACCAACTCGTTGCCGCGACAATGATCCACGAACGGTCGCGCGCGCGGGTTGTACATCGCATCGGTCATGTCGCGCATCAGCACCACGTTCTTCCCCTGATACACCATCTGGCGGATGGAAAACGGCCGGCCGAGCACACACATGTTTATGTGCACACCAAGCACGATGACGTTCTCGATTCCCCGCTGCTGCATCAGATTGTAAGCCTCGGTAGAGTCGGTGACGGCATCGCCTTCCTTGATTTCAATGGTCTTGGCTTGACCGCTCCACGCGCGATAATTTTTGCAACGCGGTTCACAATCACAACCGCCATCCGAATCATCAATCGGCAGCGGCGCTTCGCGTTGAAGGTCAATCTGGCACCAACGTTGAAGCGGGATTTTCGCCTCGGCCACCGGAGCGGCCTGCGCGAACTTGCGCTGCGATGTTCCGTCATAGTTCGCCATCGTATCGCTCGGCGCGTGAATGATGAGCACACCGCGGCGGCGCGCCTCGGCCACGACCTGATTCATCCGCGGCGCCATCTCGCCTCCTCGGCGTGTCGCCCCAGCGCACCAGTGCTTGTCCCACATGTCGCAGACGACGAGCGCGGTCTTGCGCGCATCCCAGCGCAACGTTTCCTCTTTCGGATTAAATGAATCGGCGGCCTTCACCTGCTGGCGAGTGTGCAGCACCAACTCGTGCGCAGCATCCGCGGCAGACAGCGTGGCGGCGGCAATGGATAGGAAGATGGGAAGAAACAAAAACCGGCTCAATAATCTGTGCATGCGCCAACTCTAATTCAACGAACTACTTGCTCGCGAGCGGAAAACCAAACCAGCCGAAACTAACTGTGCATCAGAAAGCAAACTGCCGAATAACCGAGACGACGTAATCCGCCTGTTCATCGGTCAACTCGGGATACATCGGCAGCGGCAAGATGCGTTTCGAAACCGACTCGGCGACTGGGAAATCCCCGACTTTGTATCCGAGGTCGGCATAAACTTTCTGCAAGTGGAGCGGCTGCGGGTAATAGATGAGGGTCGGCACGCCGCGCTCGTCGAGGAACTGCTGCAGTTCGTCGCGTCGGTCGGCCAGCAAAGCAAAAACGTGGAAGACATGCGAATTACCAGTGGCCGTGATAGGCAACTCCACCGGCAATCCGGCGAACCCTGCGCGGTAACGCTCGGCGATTTGCGCGCGGCGGGCGTTCCAGCCATTCAAGCGCGGCAGCTTCACGCGCAAAATGGCCGCCTGCAGTTCGTCGAGTCGCGAATTGTAGCCGTGCAAGTCGTGATAGTAGCGGCGCTCGATTCCGTGCACGCGCAGCATCCGAAGCTTTTTCGCGAGCGCTTCGTCATCCGTGACCACCATGCCGCCGTCGCCATTCGCGCCGAGGTTTTTCGTGGGATAAAAACTGAAGCAACCAATCTGTCCGTGGCCGCCGACGGGCTTGCCTTCGTGCGTCGCGCCGATCGCCTGCGCGCAATCCTCGACAACGTGGATGCCGCGCGGTTGGGTCAACGCGAAAAGCTCTTTTAACGGCGCGGCTTGGCCGAACAGATGAATGGGGATGATTGCCTTCGTCTTCGGCGTCAGTTTCCGCGCCACATCGGCGGGATTGATATTGAACGTCTGAGAATGAATGTCCGCAAACACGATTCGGGCGCCGGTCTGATGAATCGCCTCCGCCGGCGCGATATAGGTGAAAGGTGAAGTGATCACCTCGTCGCCGGGACCGATGTCGAGAGCGCGCAACGCCAACGTGAGCGCATCGGAACCGGAGTTCACACCGATGCCAAACCGGGTTTGCGTGAACGCGGCGACTTCCTTTTCGAAGGCATCGACGTTCGGACCGAGGACGTAGTGACCCTTGGCGAGAGTTTGCGTGACGACCGGCAGAAGTTCGTGCTCGAGCGATGCGTATTGCGCCGCGAGGTTCAGGAAAGGGATGTTCATTTTACTTCATCAGCGCGCGGGCGGTATTGAAGCCTAGCCTCGGGCATCCATTTCTTAAGATCTTCAATACGCTGCTCGCCCACGGGATGGGTGCGCAGGAACCATGGGCCGGATTTACTCCCCTTGTCCTGTTCGGCCATCCGCTGCCAAAAATTCACCGCTTCACTGGGATCGTAACCCGCTCGAGCCATGTACAGCAGACCAATGCGGTCGGCCTCCGACTCATTCGCGCGGCTGTGTGGCAATTCGATACCGATGAGCATCCCGATACCGAATGCCGCCGCGGCTGTGGCGGCTGTGCGCGAACTGGCCCGCTTCGAAAGGGCCGCTTCCACGCCAGCGCCAGCGAGGCCAATGAGCATTCCCTGGCTCATTCGCTCGGCACCGTGATGCGCCACGGCGTGCGCCACCTCGTGCCCGAGCACGGCGGCGAGGCCGGCTTCGTCTTTGGTTAATTTCAAGATACCGCTGAACACGCCAATCTTGCCTCCGGGTAAACAGAAAGCGTTCACTTCCGGACTTTCGAAGAGAACGAATTCCCATTCCGCACGCGGCAGATTTGCCACGCTGGCGATGCGCCGACCGACCTTCATCACCATCGCGATGGCATTCGTATCGCGGCTGGCAGTGTACTGTCTTTTAACATCCGCGAAGACCGCCTTGCCAAGCGAGAACTCGGCGGTGGGAGAAATGAAATTGATTTGCGTGCGGCCAGTCTCCGGCACAGTCGCGCAACCGACTGCTAGTAAGCAGACGGCGGCGACAATCGCGGTGCGGGTGAACCAGTTCCTCTCCACGGCAGGAATTAACCACAACGCCGACGTGCCGACAAGCCGCGTGAATTGACTTTGCCAGACGCCGCGGACACGGCCTATGATGGCACGTCTTTTGAAGTAAAATGAAAGTCAAACTCGCCTACGGCCAAGGTCACCTCGAAGCCGAATTCCCCGACGGCCGCACCACCGTCATCACGCCAGCCGAACGCGCCGGTCTCGCCGACGAGAAGAGCGCGTTCCTCCATGCGCTCGACAATCCGACTGCTAGTGAGCCACTACGCGCTCGAATCAAGCCGGCCGACAAAATCTGCATCCTCTTCACCGATCTGACGCGCGCCACGCCGAACGACCGAATCATCCCGTGGTTGCTCGAGTATCTCTCTTTCGTCCCGCGCGAAAATCTCACGTTGCTCAATCAACTCGGCACACATCGTCCCAACACCCAATCCGAGCTGGAGAAAATGCTCACGGCCGATGTGGTGCGGAACTATCGCGTGTTGAACCACGAGCCGGAAAACGAAGCCGCGCTCGTTCAACTCGGAACGACCAAAGACGGCACGCCGGCGCTCCTTAACCGCCACGCCGTCGCCGCCGATTTGCGCATCGTAACGGGTTTCATCGAGCCGCACTTCTTCGCCGGTTTCAGCGGTGGACCGAAAGGTTTGATGCCCGGCGTCGCCGGCTTGCGCACGGTGATGAGCAACCACGGCGCGAAGAACATCGGCGATTCGAAGGCGACGTTTGGCGTCACCTTCGGTAATCCGCTCTGGGAAGAACTGCGCGAGATCGCGCTGCGCACAGGACCGACCTTCCTCACGAACGTCACTCTCAATGAACACCGGGCCATCACTAATGTTTTCACGGGCGATCTCACCGAGGCTCACCGCGCCGGTTGCGCTTACGTGAAGGAATCGGCGATGCAGCGTGTCGCCGCGCCGTTTGATGTCGTGGTCACCACCAACAGTGGTTACCCACTCGACATGAATCTGTATCAAGGCGTGAAAGGCATGAGCGCCGCTGCGCGTATCGTAAAGCCGGGCGGCACAATCATCCTCGCCTGCGAATGCAGTGAAGGTGTGCCGGCGAAAAGCCCGCTCGATAATCTGCTTCGCAGCGCGCACGGACCGGAGGAAATTCTCACGATGTTGGCCACGCCGGGCTTCGTGCGTCCCGAGCAATGGCAGGCGCAGATTCAGGCTCTCATCCAGCGCCGCGCGCACGTGCTCGTCCACAGCTCGCTGCCGGACGACATCGTTCGCGCCTGTCACCTCACTCCGTGCCGAGACATCGGCGCGACCGTCCGCGAGGCATTGGCCAAAGCAGGCCCCGAGGCTCGCGTGGCCGTCCTCCCACAAGGACCGCTGACGATTCCGTATCTGGCCGAGTGACGGGTGTTGTGAACAAGTTGTGAACATTGTTTCACAACCGCCGCTTGCCCGCACAGCCGCGACGCTTAACATCCCCCTTTGACTGACAATCCTTTTATGAACCATCCGCTCATTGCTCGTCTCTTGTGCGTCCTGCCGCTGCTACTGGCGTCCTCTTTTCTCGCGGCCCAACCGGCCGTGACTAACCGCCCCGTCCCGCTGAAAGCCCCCGTCGGCCCGCGTACGCCGAACATCATTCTGATTGTGGCCGATGATCTCGGCTGGGGCGATCTCGGTTGCTACGGCCAGAAGAAAATCAAAACGCCAAACCTCGATCGCCTCGCTGCGGAAGGGACCCGTTTCACGCAATATTACGCGGGGGCTCCGGCAGACTCCGCATCGCGCGCCGCACTGCTCACGGGCATGCATTCGGGCCACGGCTACATCCGCGGCGACAAAGGCGTGGCGCTGCGCCTGGAGGATCGACTCGTCTCCGAGGTTCTCAAAGCCGGCGGCTACAATACCTGCGCACTTGGCAAGTGGGCGTTGGGCGCGCCTCAATCCACGGCCGAACCCTTCCGTCGCGGCTTCGATCAATGGGCCGGTTTCGTGGATCAAGTCCACGCCAACAATTATTATCCCGCCCACATCTGGCGCTATGATCCCAATCGCATCGTGCAAAAGGTCGTGGACGGCAAGGCGGTCTTCGCCAAGGACCCGTTCGAAGGGATGCTCGAAATCTACGCAAACAAGGACGGCCGTCGCGTTTCCTACGCGCAGGATTTGCTGACCAAGATGGCACTCGAGTATTCGCGCATCAACCGGCCGTTCTTCGACAACGGTTACCGACCGTTCTTCCTTTATCTCAGCTACACGACGCCGCACGCGAACCTCGATCTCACCAAGAAAACCGGCAACGGAATGGAAGTGCCGACCGACGCGCCGTACGAAGCCCAACGCTGGCCGCTGCCGGAGAAGAATAAGGCCGCGATGATCACACGCCTCGACGCCGACATCGGCAAACTGATGGCGGCTCTGCGCCAGAACAATATGGATGAGCAGACCGTCGTCATCTTCACCAGCGACAACGGCCCGCACGCCGAGGGTGGCAACGACCCAGCGTTCTTCGAAAGTGCTGGTCCCTTCCGCGGCATCAAGCGCGATCTCTACGAAGGCGGTATCCGCGCGCCAATGATTGTTCGCTGGACCGGAAAAACCAAACCCAACACCGTCAGCCAGCAGGTTTGGGCTGCGTGGGATATGCTGCCGACATTGGCTGAAATCGCCCGAGTATCCGCGCCGAGCGAACTCGACGGCATCTCGATGTTCCCCACCCTTCTCGGGTTGAAACAGGAGAAGCAGCACGACTTCTTCTACTGGGAAACTCACGAGGGTGTCTCGAAGCAAGCCGCGCGAATGGGCGATTGGAAAGCCATCCGGCCTTCGCCCGGAAAAGCGCTCGAACTGTACAATCTGAAAGAAGATTCCAGCGAGAGTCGTGACGTCGCCGCGAATAATCCTGAAGTGGTCGTGCAGTTCGAGGAATACCTCCGCACCGCCCGCACCGGATCGCAGCACTGGCCGATTCTCACCGAGAAGAAGTGACGCTAGCGGAAGCCGAGCGCATCACCCGGCAAATCTCGCTCAGCACCGACTCACTTCACTTCGATGCCGCACAACGGAAACCCGCGTGCGAAAGTCCCGTGTCAGGCGAAGTCTTCATCCGCCGCGACGGGCGGAACGCGCCGCAGTAAAGATCGGTGCAGAGATACGACCCACCACGCTGCACTCGCTTCGGCATACCCGGTTCATTGGGATCATGGCTCGTATCCGGTCCCTGCGGATTCCGTTTCGGACTGCGCGCATAATAATCGGGAAGATACCAGTCGGCGCACCATTCCCAGACGTTGCCCGCCATGTCACTCAATCCGTAACCGTTGGACGGAAACGAACCGACCGGCGCGGTGATTCGAAATCCGTCCTTGAGCGAGTTCTCATTCGGAAACCGCCCCTGCCAGATATTCGCCAGCAGCTTGCCGCCCGGCTCCTGCTCATCGCCCCAGATATATTCCTTGCCGTTCAGTCCACCGCGCGCTGCGAATTCCCACTCCGCCTCAGTCGGCAGACGTTTCCCCGCCCACTTCGCGTAGGCCATCGCATCGAACCAACTGATGTGGACTACCGGATGTTTCTCGCGGCTTTTCAAATCCGACTCGGGCCCTTCGGGACGACGCCAACTCGCGCCCGTCACATATTTCCACCATGCAAAATGGTTGCTGAGATCGCGCAGATCCGGCGGCGGACTGAAAACGATCGAGCCAGGAACCAGATTTTCCGGAGGCACACCGGGGAAATCCTTCGGGTCAGGTTTACGCTCGGCGATGGTCACGTAGCTGGTCGCCTTCACAAACTCGGCGAACTGCTCGTTCGTCACTTCGTGTTGATCGATCCAAAAACCATCGACCGCCACCTCGTGCACCGGCTGCTCATCGTTCTGCCCCTTCGGCGAACCCATCGAGAACCTGCCGCCGGAAATCCAAACCATTCCGTTTGTGGAAAAAGCGTTTCGTGACGATGGCGCAACCGCGTTCGTTCCAGTGGGAATGACCACATTCGTCCGCTGAAATGACTTCACCCGCTTCGCTTCCCGCCAGACGGCGAAAACCGCCACCACGACAAACAGCACGATCATCCCCGCGGCTATCCGCGGCCATCGGTACGTCGGCTGATTCTGCGGATTCTTCATTGCTTCAATTTCTTCTTGGGCTTGTTGTTCGGGTTGTTTCCCGGTTCTTTGCGCTGTTCGTATTCCTTCAACCGATCCGCCACAAGCCCGCGCTTGATCAGCTCCGCTTCGGGAATCGCGCCCAAATCCTTCGTCTCCGCCATCCAACCATCGAGCGCGCCCCTCATCTCCTGCAGCGTCGCCAGTTGTTCCGGACGGCTGGCAAGATTGTTGATCTCATGCGGATCGCCGGCGATGTCGTATAACTCTTCCCCCGGCTTGGTCGGTGCGAAGAAGATCTTCTGCGGTCCCGTCAACTTTCCTTCGGCGTTCACTCGGCGCCACTCCTGCATCGTCGGCATCAATTCCATATACGAGATCTGCTGCGCGTATGGCAGCTCGGGCTGAAAGTTGCGTATGTATTTGAAGCGCTCCGAGCGCACAGCACGGATGCGGTCGGGCGTTTCGTCCATCCGATCGCGCGCGGCGAAGATGTATTTCCGCGGCGGCGCAGCCTTCGCTCCGAGGATCACCTGCCCCTGCAATTCCTTCGGCATCTCCGCTCCGGCCAGCGCCAGTGCGGTGATCGAGAAGTCGAGAAAGCAGACGAGGTCTTCGCGCGTGGAAGCGGGCTTCACTTGTCCCGGCCAACGCACAATCAACGGCACATGAATGCCACTGTCGTAAATCCAGCGCTTGCTCCGCGGCAGGCCGCGTCCGTGATCGCCGGTGAGAAAAACCACCGTGTTGTCCGCCACGCCCTGCTCGTCGAGCCACTTGAGCACCTCACCCACTTTATAATCCACGGCGGTGACAAGATCGTAGTAGTTCGCCAAATCACGCCGCACCACAGGCGTGTCCGGATGATACGGCGGCACCTGCATCTTCGCGGGATCGCGGCGTTCCTCCGACTTGAGCTGCGCGACATTCCGAGCGAACTGCTCCTTCGGCGCCCGAATCTGACTCTCGTGCGACACGGTGAAGTTGACGTAGGCGAAGAACGGTTGAGACGGCGCTTTGCCTTTCATCCAGTCCGTGGTCGAGTCGAAATCCTTCGTCGGATTGGCAAAGTTGAAATCTGTCTTGCCCGGCCACGAGACGTGGTAACCGGCCGCGCGCAAATAACGGGTGAACGGCGGCGGCGGATTCAGCAATGTCGAGCGCATGTGATGCGAACCCATGCTCGTCGGATAACGGCCGGTGATGAGCCCCGAACGACTCGGCGCACAGACCGGCGCATGCGTGAAGCAGCGCGTGAATCGCGTCCCCTCGCGGGCGAGGCGGTCCATGTTCGGCGTGATGGCGTTCGGATCGCCGTAGCAGCCCAGTTCCGGCCCCATATCTTCGCCGACAATCCAGACGATGTTCGGCCGCTTGTCGGCCGCCTGCAGGGCACTCGAAAGGAAAAGTGTGATTAACAGTGAACAGATACGTTTCATTTTGAGTTTGTGAAACCGAGCAAGGATTACCTCACGCGCACCGGCATTGCCAGCCCGATTTCCGGCCCGTTTTTGCGTGCGCGCATCGGCGGCACGCGCTTACTCTCGCGCCGTGCAAACGCCGCCCAGTCCGCCCCCGCTCCAGCCCAGCACGCTCTATCTCGTGGCCACGCCCATCGGAAACCTCGAGGACATCACGCTGCGCGCGCTCCGCACACTGCGCGAGTGCGACCTGATCGCCGCTGAGGACACACGCCACACCAGCCAGCTCCTCCGCCACTTCGGCATCAGCAAACCGATGCTCAGCTATTTCCAGTTCAACGAAGCCCGACGGAGCGAGGAAATCATCGAACGCCTCAAGCGCGGCGAAAAGATTGCGCTCGTCACCGATGCCGGCAGCCCTGGCATCAGTGATCCCGGCGAACGCGTCGTCACCGCCGCGCGTCGCGCCGGATTGCGCGTCGAAGCTGTCCCCGGCGCGTGCGCATTGATCGCCGCGCTCACTGCCAGCGGTCTGCCGACGGATGAGTTCCATTTCGTCGGCTTTCTACCACACAAGTCCGGACAACGCCGAAACCGCCTCGAATCGCTCCGCGCCACCCCCGGCACGCTGGTGTTTTACGAATCGCCGTTCCGCATCGCAAAGCTGTTGAGTGAACTGACCGAGGTCTTCCCCGAGCACGAAGTCGTATTGGCGCGCGAGCTGACGAAGAAGTTCGAAGAGTTCCTGCGCGGGCGACCGGCTGAGCTCGCCGCCCAACTCGTGGTGCGTCCACGAAAAGGTGAGTTCGTCGTACTGGTCGGTCCGGCAACGGATGACGCGCCCGCTGTCGCTGCAGATTAATCCACTTGCGTTCCCTGATCGCCGGCTCTTAATTCGATGAAATCCAGTGTCGGAACAGTGTTCTAAAAATTGTCAGTGATTGCTGCGCAGGCAGTGACGATTTGAGACCCGCAGTTGGAAACGTTCATCTGCAAAAATGACACGGTAGAACTGAGAAACGATTTTATGCCAATACGCCTGTTCGTCGGAAACCTCCCCTACAACGCCACGCAAAATGACCTTCAAACCCACTTCGGTCAAGCGGGCGTCGTCATCTCAGTCAACATGATGATCGACAAACAGACAGGCCGGTCGCGCGGATTCTCCTTCGTGGATATGGATTCCCAAGAAGCCGCCACGAAGGCAATCGAGATGTTCCACGGCCAGGATTTTCAAGGCCGCAACCTGACCATCAACGAAGCGCGACCGCGCGAAGAGCGTCCTCCGGGTGATGGCTCGATCGCCACTAAGAGCTGATCCCATTTTGAAGCTCACAAAGTCACCAGTTCGCTGGCGGCTTTTTTATTTCCGAAAACGCCGTTCAGACAAACTTGCCGGGGTTCAGTACGCCATGCGGATCGAGAGAGTGCTTCACCACACGATGCAACTCGCGCACCTCGGGCGAGACCGCCAGCGGCCACCAGCGCTTCTTCGCCAGACCAATGCCGTGCTCGCCGGTGATGACGCCGCCAAGACGGAGTACGCCACGGAACAACTCGTCGAGGGCAGCGTCACGCGGCAGTTCGTAGCCCGCCTGCGTCTCGTCCACCATCACGTTCACGTGGATGTTCCCGTCACCAGCGTGACCGAAACAAGCTACGGGAAATCCGTGCTTTTTCTGAATCCGTTTCGCGAGCCGAAATAATTCCTCAAGCTTCCCACGCGGCACAACAATGTCCTCATTCAGTTTGGTGAGGCCGGTGTCGCGCAGCGAATAAGAAAACTCGCGGCGCAGTCCCCACAACTGCTCGACAGCCACTGCGCCGAGCGCTCGGTCCGTGGAAACGGGCGAGAAGCCGCGGATGATTTGTTCGACGGCAGGCAGCTCTTGGCGAACCGATTTCTCCTGACCGTCCAGCTCGACAAAAAGGAAAGCGTTGCAACCTGTGAGCCGGTCGCTGCCTGTACGTTTACGTGCGGCAGCGAGTGTGAATTGGTCCGCGATTTCCAATGCACACGGCAGAAAACCGGCTTGGAATATCGCCTGCACGGTACGCACGGCATCACTCATCTGAGTGAAACCAACACCGAGACAGGCGCGAAACGGCGGCAACGGCAGAAGTTTTAAAGTCGCCTCGGTCACCACGCCGAGCATTCCTTCCGAGCCCACGAAAAAGCGGGCGAGATCGAAACCGGTCTTGTTCTTGTGCGTGCGGCCGCCGAGCCGGACCACCGTGCCATTGGCCAACACTACTTCCAAGCCGAGAACGTAATCGCGCGTGACGCCGTATTTCAAACAGCGCGGACCGCCGGCGTTGGTTGCGATGTTGCCGCCGAGACTGCAATCGGCGCGGCTCGCCGGATCGGGTGGGTAATAAAGATTCTTTTTCTCCGCAGCGTCCTGAAGCTGCTTTGTCAGCACACCCGGGCCAACCACCGCAACGAAATCACGCGCGTTGATTTCCTTGAGTCGGTTCATCCGCGCCAGCGAAAGGGCGATGCCTCCATGAATAGGCACGCAGCCGCCCACGTAGCCGTGCCCCGCCCCGCGCGCGGTGATCGGGATGCGGTGCTCGTGGGCAAAACGGAGAATGGCCGAGACCGATTTGGTGCTGCGCGGCAACGCCACGGCGTCGGGCAGATGGCTGGCAAACCATTTATCGCCGGCGTGGGCCTGTAATGTTGCTGCGTCCAAACGAAGTTCGCCGGCCGGCAATCGCCGTTGTAAACGGACCAGCGCCTGTTTCGAATGGGGCTTCATTCCTCGGCCTGCGCGCCGGACGCGATCAACTCGCGCGCTTCGTCGGCTTCATTCTCCGGCACTTCCACGCGGATGCCACCAGCGGCGAGCGCGTAGCCTTCGAGGCTGAGCGAGGAGAGTTCGTGATGAACAACCGCATGGTAACCAGCCGCCTCGAGGCGCGAGCGAATCAACTGCGCCTCGGCGGGACTGAAGGACTTGAACACAACCACGAACGTCATTTCTGATAGCGCTAATTCTGCGGCCTCACGCTGCGCAACTTGGGGGTTGGACCGGACGATGGTTTATAGAATATCCCGTACTGATTGAGGTTGCTGCCGAACGTGGAGTAGGTCGTGACCATCGCGTTCAGGTTGGTGACGAGTTGGATAAATTGCGCGTTCAACTCCTCGTTCTTGAGCAGACCGCCGGCGAGTCCTTTGCCCTTCTCAAGGTCGGCTAGAATCTTGGTCAGGGCGGCAGTGGCGGCCTCCGCATTCCTGATGACGGTGGAGATTTCCGTCTTGTTGGTCGCCACGAGGCGCTCCAAGTCCGCAGCAGTGCGATCAAGCTTGCTCGAAAATTGCATGAAGTTACTCATGCTCTGCGCCAGTGGCGGGGCGTTCGTGGCGATCAAATCATCGACACGCGCGACCATCTTCACACCAAGCTGCGAGGCTTCCTCGAGGTTATTGCCGACCTTGTTCAAACGATCGGAGATCTTCTGAAAACTCCCGAGAGCGCTGACAAGATTGGTGAGCGTCTCTTCCGCGAGAATCGTACGGTCCACACGGCTCACAACACCATCCACTTTGCGCACGGCGGCATCGAGGCTCTCGAACAGGCGTTCCGCCTTGCGCGCCGCACCTTGGATGTTGAACGGTTCGGCGCAGATCCTTACGTCGCCCGGCTTGAGATACGACTCGGGGTTCTGCGGCGACTCGGGGTTCTGCGGCGGAATGATGGCAACATACTGATCACCGAGGAAGCCGGACATCTCGATCCTGAACTGCGCGGCGCTGTGGATTTTTAGATTCTTAGCGATCTTCAACCCCAGCGCCACGGGATTGGTACCACTGACCAACTCGACGCTAGCCACATCGCCCACGCGGACACCAGACATCAGCACGCCGACGCCGGGCTTGATGCCAACGGCATTGGGCGTGAGGAGGCGCACTTCATAGGTCGGATCCCACTTGCTGAAGCCTTTGCTGAAAACCATCGCGAGCCCGGCAATCAGCGCCAAGCCGACGACGATAAACATCCCCACTTTCAATTGCATCCGTTCGTTGTTCATCAAAACGTGATCTCCTTCGGGATCGAAATACCGTTCACAAACCGATGGACCACTGGGTCCGTTGAAGCGAAGACCGCCTCGGTCGGCGCGTCGAGATAAATCCGCCTATCGCGCAGGTACAGAATCCGCTTTCCTATGCGCCGCGCGCTGCGCATGTCGTGAGTCACGACAATCGAGGTTACCTTCATTTGCTCACAAACGCGCAGGATGAGCTGGTCAATACTGTCCGACACCACTGGGTCAAGGCCTGTCGTCGGCTCATCATACAACACGATGGCCGGACGATGGACGATGGCACGCGCAAGACCCACACGTTTGCGCATCCCGCCGGAAAGCTCCGCCGGCTTTTTATCCTGAATGCCGGGAAGCTCAACCATATCGAGCATCTCGGCCACGCGGTTTGCAACCTCCGCCGGCGTGCATTTGCCAGACCGACTCAGCGCAAAACCGACATTCTCCGCCACCGTGAGCGAGTCAAATAAAGCGGCTCCTTGGAAGAGCACCCCGAACTTGCTACGCACCTCGAGCATCTGTCGCTCGCCAAGATTCGCGATGTTTCGGCCATCGACGAGCACTTCGCCCGCGTCCGGCGAGAGAAGGCCGACGAGGTGTTTGAGCAAAACGCTTTTGCCGCCGCCGCTACGGCCCATGATCACGACCGCTTCACCGGCATCGATTCGAAAGCTGACACCATCCAACACACAGTGCGTACCGAAGCTCCTTTTCAGATCGCGCACCTCAATCATCATTCCAGTAATCCGCGGAGCGCCAGTGTGAGAAAAAAGTTACTCATCAGGATGGAGATTGATGCCGTGACGACCGCTTCGGTAGTGGCGTGACCGACACCCTCGGCTCCTTCACGGCAGTTCAGCCCTTTGTAACAGCCGACCAAAGCGATGATCATGCCGAAGCAGAGGGTCTTGAACATTCCCATCGCGATGTCACTCTTGCCGACATACTTCAACATATGTGCCCATGAGTAGGCCGCGTCGATGCCGAGAAAATGCACGCCCACGACGTATGCTGAACCGATACCGACGGCGATGGCTTCGATGGTGAGCAGCGGCATCGCAATCAAGGTCGCGAGAAAGCGCGGAACGACGAGATAATCCACCGGATGAGTCGCAAGCGTGCGCAACGCATCAACCTGCTCGGTCACGCGCATCGTGCCCAACTCGGCGGCCATCGCCGCGCCGACGCGACCAGCGACCATCAAACCCGTGAGCACCGGCCCCAGCTCGCTCGACATCGAGACGCCCACCAAGGCCAACGTCCCAGTCTCCATCTTCACCTTTTGGAATTGGAAAAAAGCTTGTGCGCAGAGAACCATTCCCGTGAACGCGCCGGTGATGAGCACGACCGACTGCGATTTCACGCCGATGGAATAGAGCTGATAGATGAGGTCGCGCAGGCTCGGGCGCACGCTGACGAGTGAACGCAGGACCTCACCTGCAAGCAACGCGAAGCCGCCGAGGTCGGCCACCATACGCAGCGCAAAATTGCCAATATCAGCGACTGGCTGCATAAACCATCTGACTATCGTTCCGCTCATCTCGAATGTTTCCGGCGTTATTTGTGTCTACAAAAACGCCATCCCTAAAAGCGGATGGCGTTCGAGGTGGTTGTCATCCTTGTCTCAGCTCAAGAGAGCATCGGGGGATGCAGCCGTGTTTTGGGAGAATGTGAGTTTGTCCTTGCCGGCGGAAACGACGACCGGCTCGTTTTCGTGGAAGGTTCCCTTGAGGATATCTTCCGCGAGCGGGTCTTCGAGAAAACGCTCGACCGAGCGGCGCATCGGGCGCGCGCCGAAAGCTGGATCGTAGCCCTTCTCCACAAGGAAATCCTTCGCCTTGTCGTCGAGTTGCAGAGTGATATTCCGCGCCTTGAGCCGACCGAGCACCTTGTTGATCTCGAGATCGAGAATGGTGATGAGGTTGGGCTTGGTGAGCGAGTGGAAGACGATGATGTCGTCGAGCCGATTCAGGAACTCGGGGCGGAAAGCCTTTTTCGCCTCTTCGAGAATGCGCTCGCGCATCTTCTCGTAGTCGCCCTCATCGGAGGTTTTGCTGAAGCCGATGGCCGCGTTCTTCTTGATGGTCTCAGAGCCGACATTCGATGTGAGCAGGATAATCGTGTTCCGGAAATCGACCGTGCGGCCCATGTTGTCCGTCAGCTTCCCTTCCTCGAGAATCTGCAGAAGCATGTTCATCACGTCCGGATGCGCCTTCTCAATCTCATCGAAGAGTACCACGGAATAAGGCCGGCGACGAACCTGCTCGGTGAGTTGGCCACCCTCCTCGTAACCGACGTAACCGGGAGGCGAACCAACCATGCGCGAGGAGCTGAACTTCTCCATGTACTCGCTCATGTCGAGCTGGATGAGGGCTTTGCTGTCTCCGAAATATTGCTCGGCGACCGTCTTCGCCAGCAGCGTCTTGCCCACGCCCGTCGGCCCGAGCAGCGCGAACGTGCCGATGGGGCGCTTCGGATCTTTAAGATCGGCGCGTGAACGGCGCAGGGCTTTGCAGAGCGCGGTGACAGCGATGTCCTGTCCGATGATGACGTTGCACAGCTCTTTCTCGAGGCCGAGCAGCTTCTTGATTTCGTCCTTCTCCATCCGCCGGAGCGGGATGCCGGTCCATTTGGAGACGACCTGTAAAATGTCCTCCTCGTCCACGGTCACGCGCTTTTCTTCACGCGCGGTTTTCCAAGCGGCGAGAACGGATTCGAGCTTCTCCTTCGCCCGCTTCTCTTCATCGCGCATCGAAGCGGCTCCCTCGAAATCCTGTTCGCGAATGGCCTTTTCCTTCTTGGCTTTGATCTCCTCAATCTCGCCCTCGATGTGCTTCACATCCGGCGGACGAGTCATCGCGGAAATACGCGCGCGCGAACCGGCTTCGTCCATCACGTCGATGGCCTTGTCCGGCAGAAAACGGGAAGTGATATAACGATCGGAAAGTTTGACCGCGGCCTCGATGGCGGCATCGGTGATGACTGCTTTGTGGTGATCCTCGTATTTCACGCGGAGCCCCTTGAGAATCTGCACCGCCTCTTCAGTGGAAGGCGCCTCTACTTTGACGTTCTGGAAACGGCGTTCGAGTGCGGCGTCCTTCTCGATGTATTTGCGATACTCGTTCAGCGTGGTGGCGCCGACGCACTGAAGCTCGCCGCGGCTGAGAGCGGGCTTGATGATGTTTGAGGCATCCATCGTGCCTTCGGCGGAACCGGCGCCGACGATGGTGTGCAGCTCGTCGATGAAAAGGAGTACGTTCTTGGCGCGGCGAATCTCGTCCATCACCGCCTTGATGCGCTCCTCGAACTGGCCGCGATACTTCGTACCCGCGACCATAAGCGCGAGGTCGAGCGTGATGACGCGCTTCTCGCGGAGTAACTCGGGCACGTTGCCCTTCGCGATTTCCTGCGCGAGACCTTCGACAATGGCCGTCTTGCCGACGCCCGCTTCGCCGAGCAGCACGGGATTGTTTTTCGTGCGACGGCAGAGAATCTGGATGACGCGCTCGATCTCGTTCGCACGGCCGATAACAGGATCCAATTCGCCTTTTCGAGCAATCTCCGTGAGATCGCGGCCGAAGGCTTTCAACGCGGGCGTTTTGGATTCGGATTTCTTCGACGGTGCGGACGGCTTTTCTTCACCGCCCTCGCCCTGCTGCGCAGCCTCTTCCTGCGCGGCAAAGTTCGGGTCCAGCTCCTTCAAAATCTCCTGACGCGTCGCCTCGATGTCCACGTCGAGATTCTTGAGCACACGCGCGGCGACACCTTCGCCCTCGCGAAGCAATCCGAGCAGAATGTGCTCGGTGCCGACGTAGGTGTGGCTGAGAGCTTTCGCTTCCTTCTGGGCGAGATTGAGCACTTTCTTCACACGCGGCGTGTAAGGAATGTTCCCCGCCTGCTTCTGGTCGGGGCCGGTGCCGACCTGTTTCTCGACCTCCAACCGCACGGTGTCGAGGTCGAGTCCCATCTTCTGCAGCACGTTGACGGCGACGCCCTGCCCCAACTTGATGAGGCCGAGCAAAAGATGCTCCGTGCCGACAAAGTTGTGGTTGAACCGGTCGGCTTCCTTGCGCGCCAACGCGAGCACCTGCTGGGCCCGCGGCGTGAAGTTGCTCATCGCTTCGTCGCTCATAGTTTTATAAATGCTTTGAGCTGGTCGTTTTGTCCAGCATCCAACTCAGCTTAAAATCCTTGGGCGACCATCGGCGGTCCCCTTCTCCACATTCCGCCGTAATCTAAGCGGGGATCACCGGACCCGCTACTTTCTTGAGGCGGTCGCGCAGCATGTCCGCGCGCAAGATATCCCGCTCCTCTGCTTCCAGCTTATCGGTAAACTGCTTCTGCAAATGGGCCGGCTGCGTGACGATGAACAGCTCGTCGAGCAGAGCCTTCTCCACACCAGGAAACATCCGCTCGCCCACGCCAAGGCGCATCAGCGAGAGAAGGTTCATCGTCTCCTTCGAGCTGATGCTATGCGAGTGCGCGAGGATGCCATAGGCGCGGCCGATATGGTTGAAGAATACCTTCGGTTTCGTCTGAAGCATCTTGGTTCGCGCGTTCATCTCGAGCTCGATGATTTGCAGCAGCACCTTGTGGATACGCTCGACGATGTCCGGCTCGCTCTCACCAAGAGTCATCTGGTTCGAGACTTGGAAAACGTGACCGAGCGCCTCGGTGCCTTCGCCGTAAAGTCCGCGCACGGCGTGGTTGAGCTTGGTGACGGACTGAATGATTTGGTTGATGTGCTCAGACAGCACGAGCCCCGGCAGATGAAGCATCGCGCTGACGCGGATGCCGGTGCCGAGATTCGTCGGGCAGGCGGTGAGGTAACCCAAGTCCGACGAGAACGCGAAATCGAGCTTGGTCTCCAAGCGCGAATCCACTTCGTCAATCGCCTGCCACGCTTTCTTGAGCTGAAGGCCCGGCTGCAGCGACTGCATCCGCAGGTGGTCCTCCTCGTTGATCATCACACAAAGCGTCTCGTCGCGACTCAACACGAGCCCACTGCCGGCGCTCTTCGCGGCATGCTCGCGGCTGATGAGATGGCGCTCGACGAGGACTTGCTTATCCGTCACGTCGAAGTGCTCCATCGAATCGGCAAACGCACCGATCATCTCGGGCAGCTCTTCCACTCCTTTTCGGATGATCTCGCAGGCTTTCACCCGCTCGCTTTTCTTGGCGCGACCGGGGAACGG
The DNA here is from genome assembly GCA_945860945.1 of Akkermansia muciniphila. Taxonomy (GTDB): domain Bacteria; phylum Verrucomicrobiota; class Verrucomicrobiia; order Limisphaerales; family SIAT01; genus SIAT01. The sequence goes on along the minus strand of CAMASG010000002.1, from coordinate 14,457 downwards.
CACGGCCCTGAGATTACGCGCCAGACGCACGCGGCTCGAGAGCACCACGCCATCATGCGGCCCAGTACGTTGGCAGCTTTCCAGTGGTGTGCTGAGAAATTCGTAGATGTTCATCACTCAGGGGGCGGCCACTTCAGCGAGCCGCTTCTGGAGCTTCTTGATCTCGTCGCGCAACACGGCCGCCTGCTCGAAATTCTCCGTCGTGATGCTCTTATCCAACTTCTTCTGGAGCGTCTTGAGTTGGTCGGAGACGTCGCGCGCGCGTCGGAGCGCCTTCGGCACTTTGCCGACGTGGCGCGTGCCTTTGTGCATTGTCTTGAGCACGCCTTCGAGGCCGTCGGCGAAACTGTTGTAACATTCCGAGCAACCGAGCCGGCCGGTCTTCTTGAAATCCGCCTGCGTGAATCCGCAACTCGAGCAGGTTAATTGTCCGCCTTCGGATCCGGCCGATTGCTCCACCTGCTGGGACGCACCCAAGCCGAGCAGCAAATCCGCCAGAGCAAAGCCCGCAGGATCGCTCACGCCTTTGGCTTTGGCGCACGCCTCGCAGAGGTCCACCTTCTTCATCTTGTCCCCCACGACCTCGGTCAGGTGGACAGTAGCCTCATTCTCGTTGCATTGGCAGCAAAGCATAGCCCCTTAAATTTTATATCGGCTCACCCGTGCTCTTCGTCAAGCTTTGGTAACGCTCAATCAAATCGTGCGTCACCCCGCCTGGTTGCCCCGTGCCGATCTGGCGACCGTCAATCTTCACCACGGGAATCAGCTCCGCACCGGTTCCGGTGAGGAAACATTCGTCGGCGTTGAAAAAGTCGTAACGCGTCAGGTTCGGTTCGCCCACTTGCAGTCCGGCATCGCGACCGAGATCCATCACCACGCCGCGCGTGATGCCGTAGAGCGCGCCGGCCGAGAGCGGCGGCGTGAGCAACTGCTTGCCCTTCACCATGAAAATATTGTCGCCCGTGCATTCCGCCACGAAGCCGTCGCTGTTCAACATGATCGCTTCCTCGACGCCGGCAATGTTCGCCTCAATCTTCGCGAGGATGTTGTTCAGATAGTTCAGCGACTTGATGGCGGGGTTGACGGCGTTGACGAGGTTGCGCGTCGTCGCCACCGTCACGATTTCCATCCCGTTCTTGTACATCTCTTCGGGGTAAAGCTGGATTTTGCCGGCGATGACGATGATCGACGGCTGCTTACAACGGTTCGGATTCAGCCCGAGCGTGCCGACGCCGCGCGTGACGATGAGGCGGATGTAACCATCGCGGACGTTGTTCACGCGGCAGGTCTCGAGCACCGCCGCCATCACTTCGGCCCGCGTGAACGGGATGGTGAGCAGGATGGCTTTCGCGGAGTAATAGAGCCGCTCGACGTGCTCCTTCAGTTTGAACACGCGCCCGTTGTAGGCGCGGATGCCCTCGAAAATGCCGTCGCCGTAAAGCAGACCGTGATCGAACACGGAGATCTTCGCGTCCTGCTCGTCGTAAAACTTGCCGTCAATGTAAACCTTCATACTTTCCAAGTCCGCGGAGCTTAGGCAACCGCCTCCGCCCGTGCAACAAAGGAAAGAAGAGACCGAATCAACGACGAGCTTCGGCCCGCTTCATCTCATCCGGCCATCCACCAACTCGATCACCCGCTGCGCGTGCGCGGCCACGCGAGTATCGTGAGTGGCAATCACCAGCGTCGCGCCCCGTTCCTCACGAAGTCCAACGAGCAAGCGGATAATCTCCTCGCCCGTGTGCGAATCGAGGTTGCCCGTCGGCTCATCAGCGAGCAGGAGACGCGGGCGGTTGACGAGAGAGCGAGCGATGGCGACGCGCTGCTGTTCGCCTCCGGAAAGCTGCGCGGGACGATGCCCCAAACGCGCGCCAAGCCCGACGCGTTTCAATAAATCCACTGCGCGCGCTTCCGCCTCATCGAACGCCACACGCGCCACACGCGCCGGCAGGCTGACGTTTTCCACCGCATCGAGATCCGGTAGCAGATGATACGCCTGAAAAATGAAGCCGACGTGCGTGCTCCGGAACTGCGCAAGCGCACTGGCCGACATCGCACCGAGCGATTGTCCATCGAACCAAACCTCGCCCGCGGTCGGCGCGTCCAATCCGCCGAGCAGATGCAGCAACGTGCTTTTGCCCGCGCCGGATGCACCACGCAGCGCGACGAAATCGCCCGCGCTAATCTCGATGCCGACACCGTGCAACACCTCGAGCGGCTGTTCTCCCGTGAAGTAAGTTTTCCCGAGACCCACCGCCCGCAGCAGCGGAATGGTCGCATTCGTCGGGGTCAGTTCACTCATAGCGCAGCGCCTCCACCGGCTTGAGCCGTCCCGCGTACCACGCCGGCAACAGCCCCGCCAAGACGCAGAGCAGCATCGACCCGCCACAGATAATCAGAATCTCGCTCGGCACAATCAACGCCGGCAGCTCGGGTAAATTGTAGATGGATTGCGGGAACAGCTCGAAGCCGGTGAGCCGACGCATCAGCAAAAGGAACTCGTTGCGATACGCGAGAGCGAGTCGTCCGAGCCCGAATCCGGCGAGCACACCGAGAAATCCGACCACGAGGCTTTGGCTGAGGAACACGCCCATCACCTGCCCGTTCGTCGCACCGAGCGCTTTAAGAATGCCGATCTCGCGCGTCTTCTGGACGACAAATGTGATGAGCACGCTGGTGATACCGAACGCGGCGACGATCATGATGAAAAAGAGGATGTAGAACATCACGCTCTTCTCCACCATCACCGCCTGCAGCAAGCCGGCGTTCTCCTCGGGCCACGTGGTGACGATGTATTCGCCGCCGCCGCGATGCAGCGCCTCATACAACTCACGCCGCACAGCCTCGACCTTGAACGGATCGTCCAGCATCACCATCAAGCCGTGCACATTCTCGCCGAGGTCGTAGAGATCCTGCGCGTTGGCGAGCGAACCGACGATGACCGAGACGTTGTATTCGTAGTAGCCCACGTCGAAGATGCCTTTCACCGTGTACTCTTCGGGCTTGATGGCCACCTCTTCCTTTTTGTCGCGACCCGCCTTCATCGTCTGAAGCTGGCGCGTGGAATAAACGGAAAGTCGATCGCCGATACCTAGCCGCAACGATTGCGCGAGCTGCCGACCGACGAGCAGACCGTTACCGCGCACGTTAAATTCACCGGCGATGATGTTCGTGTGCAGCGTGCTCACGCGCCGTTCCAGATCCGCATCAATGCCTCGTAGCCACGGCGCGTCCACGAGAGCGCTGCCGGCCCCTTCCGCCGGTCGCGTTTCAATCAGCACTTTGCCCATCACGAAAGGCGACACGGCGCGAACGGCTTTGTTGGAGGAAACGATCTTCGCCAACCGCTCGTGATCCCGCAGCGGCACGCCGTTTTGATAGACCTTCAAGTGAGCGTTGAAGCCGAGAATCTTCTGGCGGGTCATCTCGTGAAAACCGCTCATCACGCTGATGACGATGATGAGCACCGCGACCCCGAGCATCACGCCGACGACCGACGTGAACGGAATCACCGAGATCAGCGACCGCTTCGGGCGCAGGTAGCGGAGCGCGAGATGGAACTCAAAAGGCAGGCGCGACATCGCGCGGACAATAGCGGCCGACGCGGGGTAGTTCAAGCCCGCGGCGAGACGGTGCGCTGACTATCTGGCCGTGTGCTCAGTTGACAGTCGCAGCACCGCTTGTTCTTCTTCGATGAATGAAACACCGCGCCGTTCAATCTCATTCGCATCTCTTCTCTCGACGGCAATTCATCGCCCTCAGTACCGCCGCGAGCGCGAGCCTCGTGATCCGAAACGCTTCGGCTGCGTCGGCACAGGCGACGGCTTCCGCACCGCGGCCGGTTGCGGGAATCCAACTCGGCTTCAGCCTGTACGGAATGAAATCTCTGCCGCTCACCGAAGCGTGTGCGGCCTGCGCGAAAATCGGTTACGACAGTGTGGAGCTGGCGTTGAATCCCAGTTTCCCCGCTGAACCCAAGTTGCTCACGCCCGCCGCGCGCCGCGAACTCGCCCAGCGTCTCAAGGATTTGAACCTTGGTCTCGCTGGCATGATGGATAACCTCGGTCTTCTCGCGGACGCCGCCACGCACCGCGGCCATCTCGATCGCATCAAAGCCGACGCCGAACTTTCGCGCGACCTCGCGCCGGCCACGCCTCCGTTGCTCGAAACCATCCTCGGCGGAAAACCGGCGGAGTGGGAGAACGTGAAAACAAAGATGGCCGAACAACTGCGCGCGTGGGCCGAGGTGGCCGCGCGGGAGAAGATCACCATCGCCATCAAACCGCACGTCGGTAGCGCCGCGCATCTGCCCGCGCACGCGCTCTGGCTGCTGGAGCAGGTCAACAGCCCGTGGATCAAGGCCGCCTTCGATCAGAGCCACTACCAGCTCCGCGGCTTGAAACTCGCCGACACGCTCGCGGCGCTTCTGCCGCACACGCGATTCATTCACGTGAAGGATGCCACGGGTGAAGCGGCGAAGTTCGAGTTCAAGCTCCCCGGCGCGGGCGGCATCGACTACACCGATTACTTCGCGCGACTGCGGAAAGCGAACTGGCGTGGGCCAGTCGTGGTGGAAGTCAGCGGGATGATTTTCAACAAGCCGGGTTACGACCCAATCGCCGCGGCCAAGCAATGCTTCGCTTCGCTGGACACTGCGCGCCGCGCCAGCGCCTGATTTACCTCGCTACACGCGCCCCTTCACGAGCGACTCGACCACTTGCGGATCGGCGAGCGTGGAGATGTCGCCGAGATTATCCAACTCGTTCTCGGCGATCTTGCGCAGAATGCGGCGCATGATTTTGCCCGAGCGCGTCTTCGGAAGTCCTTCAGTGAACTGAATCTTCTCGGGCGCAGCGTGCGGTCCGATTTCCTGCCGCACGCGCTGGATGATTTGCTTGCGCGTCTCCTCGCTCGGTGTCTGACCAGTCTTGAGCGTGACGAATGCGTAGATAGCATTGCCTTTGATGTCGTGCGGATAGGCGACCACCGCCGCCTCGGCCACGGACGGGTGTCCGCCGATACCGCCCTCGATTTCCGCCGTGCCAATGTTGTGGCCGGAGACGATGATGATGTCATCCACGCGACCGGTGATCCAGTAGTAGCCGTCCGCATCGCGCCACGCGCCGTCGCCGGTGAAATATTTTCCGGGGAAACGTTTGAAATAAGTCTCCACGAAACGAGGATGGTCTCCGTACACGGTGCGCATCTGGCCCGGCCACGAACGGGCGAGGACGAGACAACCGCGCACGTCGTTCCCCTCGAGCACGCGGCCGTTCTCATCGACGATTTCCGGTTGGATTCCGAAGAGCGGAAGCGTGGCGCTGCCGGGCTTGGTGGGCGTGGCACCGGGCAGCGGCGAGATGAGAATGCCGCCGGTCTCGGTCTGCCACCACGTGTCCACAATCGGGCAGCGCTCCTTGCCGATGGACTTGTGATACCACGTCCACTCGGGCGATTTGATCGGCTCACCCACGCTACCGAGCAAGCGGAGCGAACTGAGGTCGTGCTTGTCCGGCCACGTGTCGCCTTCCTTCATCAACGCGCGCAGTGCCGTCGGCGCGGTGTAGAAAATGTTCACCTTGTGCTTCTCGATGACCTGCCAGAATCGGCTGAAGTCGGGATAATTCGGCACGCCTTCGAACATCAACGTGGTCGCGCGATTCGCGAGCGGGCCGTAAAGAATATACGAATGGCCGGTGATCCAGCCGACGTCCGCCGTGCACCAGTAAATATCGCCCGGCTTGTAGTCGAAGACGTAGTGGTGCGTGGACGCGGCGTAAACGAGATAGCCGCCGGTCGTGTGCAGAACGCCCTTCGGTTTCCCCGTTGAACCGCTCGTGTAAAGAATGAAGAGCGGATCCTCCGCGTTCATCGGTTCCGGCGCGCACTCGGCCGGTGCGGCGGCGACCGCATCGTGCCACCAGATGTCGCGAGCCGACTGCATCTCGACGGACGTGCCAGTGCGGCGGACGACGAGCATCTTCTCGACGCTCGGCGTGCGCTCGATGGCTTTGTCAGCGTTGGCCTTCATCGGAATGTCGTGCTTCGTGCCACGGACGCCGGTGTCCTGCGTGATGATGAGCTTGCAACCGGAGTCGTTGATGCGCGTGACAAGCGAGTCCGCGGAGAACGCACCGAAGACGACCGAGTGCACCGCGCCGATACGCGCGCAGGCCAACACGGCGATGGCCAACTCGGGAATCATCTGCAAGTAGATGCAAACGCGATCGCCCTTTTTCACGCCGAGCGCCTTAATCGCGTTGGCGGCACGCTGCACTTGCGCGTGCAATTCCGCGTAACTGATTTTACGCGTCTCGTTCGGGTCGTTCCCTTCCCAGATCAACGCGGTCACATCACCGTGGCCGGCTTCCACATGGCGGTCCACGCAGTTGTAGGAGGCGTTGAGCTTGCCACCGAGATACCACTGAATGTCAGCCTTGTGATAATCGCACTCGGAAACTTTGTCCCATTTCTTGAACCACGAGATCCGCTCGGCTTGGCTGGCCCAGAATTGATCCGGTTTCTGCAACGCAGCGGCGGAGATGGCTCGGTATTCGTCGAGCGTGCGGATGTGGGCGCTGGCCGACGCGGCAGTGGACGGCGGGAAAAGATTGTCGGCGGCGGAAGGTTGTTTGGCGCTCATGATTGTCGTTGAAAATCCGGCAGCATCTTAGGAAACGGCGGCGAGTCGTCAACGCTTGAAACGGAAAGGCGGTCGAGAATCTTGGTGCGACGGCATTTTTATTGCGGCACGAGGGAATTAAGCTAGGGTTCAGACCAGTTAACACTCAGACTAAAAAACTATGAGCGGATTCCCTGTCATCGGCGGTGTGATTGTCTTCGTCCTCATCGCGGGCGCGGTCATTCTGGTGGTGCTCGCTCTCTTTGTCGTCGGCATCTACAACGGACTGGTCACGCTCCGCAACCGTTTCAAGAACGCCTTCGCGCAAATCGATGTGCAACTCAAGCGGCGCTACGACTTGATCCCGAACCTCGTCGAGACCTGCAAAGGCTACATGAAACACGAAAGCGGCACGCTCGAAGCGGTGATCGCCGCGCGCAACTCCGCCTTCAGCGCTGCCGGTCGCGCGGCCGCCAACCCCGCTGATCCCGAGGCGATGAAGCAATTGATGCAAGCGGAAGGCCAACTCAGCGCCGGTCTCGGCCGTCTGCTCGCCGTGGCGGAGGCGTATCCCGACCTCAAAGCGAATCAAAACATGATGGCGTTGCAGGAGGAGCTCACCTCCACGGAAAACAAGATCTCTTTCGCGCGCCAGTCGTTCAACGACGCAGTGACCGAATACAACACCAAGCGCGAAATCTTCCCTTCCAACCTCATCGCCAACACGTTCAACTTCGGCCCCGCCGAGCTTTGGAAGGTCGAGAAGGCCGAGGAACGCGAAGCCGTGAAGGTTTCCTTCTAATTTTCTGCGCGCAGGGAAAAGCGCCATGGACTTTTTCGCTCGTCAAGCACAGGCCCGCCAGCAGACCGGCCGGCTCCTGTTTCTCTACGCACTCGCCGTCGTCGGCATCATCGTAGCCATCCATTTCCTCTCCGCCTCTCTGATCACGAAAGGGGAGGATTTGTTCGATCCCGGCATCGCCATCCTCGCCATCGCCGGCACGCTCGCCGTGATTCTCATCGGCGTGGGCGTGGGCAAAGCCAGCCTCTCTTCTGGCGGCCGCGCCGTGGCCGAGATGTGCGGTGGTCGACCGTTGGAACCCGGCACGAGCGATCCCGCCGAACGTCGTTATCTGAATGTGGTCGAGGAAATGTCGATCGCCTCCGGCACGCCCATGCCGGCGGTGTTTGTGCTCGAGGAGGAGGAGGGCATCAACGCCTTCGCTGCTGGCCATAACACGAACGATTACGCCGTGGCCGTCTCGCGCGGTTGCCTGAATCAATTGAGCCGCGACGAATTGCAGGGTGTCGTGGCTCACGAGTTCAGCCACATCCTCAATGGCGACATGCTCCGCAACATCCGCCTCACCGGCTGGCTCTACGGCATCATGGGACTGGCGCTGCTCGGCCGCGTCCTTTTCGAAATCGCCGGGCGCAGCGGCCGGTCACGCAACAAAGACGGCAACCAAGTCGCCGCCGCATTTTTCGCTTTCGGACTCGGCCTCCTTCTCATCGGCTGGATCGGCCAATTCTTCGCTCGCGCCATCCAAGCGGCCATCTCCCGCCAACGCGAACATCTCGCTGACGCCTCGGCTGTGCAGTTCACGCGCAATCCGAGCGGCATCGCCAACGCGCTCAAGAAAATCGCCGGCTACCCGACCGGTTCGGCCGTCGCCCACCCGCGCGCTGCGGCCTTCTCCCACATGTTTTTCGCGAGCGCGTTGAACAGCCTCTTCGCCACGCACCCGCCGCTGGAAGAACGGATCCGCCTGCTCGATCCGCAGTTCAACCCCGAGATTGCGCAGTTGATCGCCGAAGGCCCGCCCCGGCCCGCTGCTTCGCAAAGCGCGGCCTCGTTTTCAGGACAATCAGGACAAACACCGCCCGTCATCACGCAGGCCAAGAACATCACACAGCGCGCCGGCTCGCTCGGTCCCGAACAGATTGCCAACGCTTCGGCACTGATTGCTGCGCTGCCGACTCCACTCGCGCAGGCCGCGCAGGAGCCGTTCGGCGCTTCGGCGCTCATGTATGCGCTGTTGCTCGACGCCGCACCTGCCGTCCGCGACACGCAGCTTTCACTGCTCAAGCAAACCGCCGCGCCCGCCGCGTTCCGCGAATTGAATCGGCTGCTTCCGCACGTGGCTGCCTTGCCGACGCGCGCGAAACTTCCACTCGCCACTCTCGCCACTGCCGCGCTTCGCCGACTCTCGCCAGCTCAGCACACGGAGTTCCGGCATCACGTGGACGCCCTCATCGAGGCCGATGCTTCGATTGACCTCTTCGAATACGCGCTCAAGAAAACCCTCTGCCGCCATCTCGACCCTCAGTTCAATCCTCAACCGCCGCGCTTCGCGCAGCAGAGCAAACTCGCCCCGCTCCTCCCCGATTGCGCCGTGCTCCTTTCCTGTCTCGCTCATCTCGGTCACGAGCAACCGGACGAACAGAACGCCGCGTTCCAAGCCGGTGTCGGCATTCTCGGGCCGAAGGCTATGTCCCTCGCGCTGCTGCCGCTCGCGGAATGCAATCTCGCCCACGTGGACGCCGCGCTCGATCGTCTCGCCACCGCGACTCCTCGCATCAAAAACTCTCTGATCGAAGCGTGCGCGACGGCCGTCGCCAGCGATGGCCTGATTCAAGAGAGCGAAGCGGAACTCCTGCGCGCCGTCGCCGATGTCCTCGATTGCCCCATCCCCCCGTTCGTTGATTTAAGCTGAGCACGCGCATCGCCTCTGCGCGACAGGGGCGTTCGTCGACGTTCGTTCATCAACTTGGAACTTGGAACTTCTAGCGGAGAACATTAGTTTTTCGCGCGTGCCTGAGGCTCACGCCAACCCCATCAGCGCGGTGACGCGCCACTGCGCCGTCTTCGGCCATCCCATCAAACACTCCGCCTCGCCCGCGATGCAGAACGCCGGCATCGCCGAACTCGGTCTCGACTGGCGCTATCTCGCCTGCGAAGTGCGACCAGAGGAACTGCGAGTCGCCATCGCCGGCGCGAAGGCGATGCGCTTCCTCGGATTAAACCTCACCGTGCCGCACAAGCTGCTCGCGGTGGAGATGATGGACGTGCTCGACACGAGCGCGCAGCAATGGGGTGCGGTGAACACCGTCTGCTTCGAAGCCAAAGACGCGCACGGCCAGTGGCGGCCGCTCGCGGAAATCGCCGCGGAAATCCCCGGCGAGATCCGCACGCATGGATTCAACACCGACGCCGACGCGATCACCCGCTCGTTGCGCGAAGATCTCCACGTCGAACCGCGCGGTGCGCGTGTGCTGCTGCTGGGCGCTGGTGGCGCAGGCCGCACCGCCGCGCTCAAACTCGCCAGCGACGGCGCGCAGGAACTCTTTCTCGTCAACCGCACCGCGAGCAAAGCCGAAGAGGTCGCCGTCGAGATTCGCCAGCGTTTCCCGACCGTGAAAGTGACCGTCGGTTATCCGGCGAGCGTGGTGGATCTCATTTTGAACGCCACGTCGCTCGGTTTGAAATCCGGCGACGGCTCGCCGCTCGACGAACGGCAGTTCGCGTTGAGCAAAGCCGGCGGGGTGTATGACATGATTTATCGGCCAGCGGAAACGCCGTTGCTCAAGGCCGCGAAAGCTGCCGGTTGCCGCACGGCGAACGGTTTGGGAATGCTGCTTTATCAAGGCGCAAAAGCGTTGGAAATCTGGAGCGGTCGGTCTGCGCCGCTGGACGCGATGCGCCGTGCGCTGGAGATGAACGTGTATGGCTAACCTGCCGTTTCATTTCTGGACCACCGTTTATTTCATCACCGGCGCGATGGTCGGCAGCTTTCTGAACGTCTGCATCCACCGACTGCCGCGCGGAATGAGCGTGATCAATCCCCCGTCTCACTGCCCGCACTGCCGGTTCACCATCCCGTGGTATCTGAACATCCCGCTGGCCACGTGGCTTTGGCTGCGCGGTCGGTGCGTGGAGTGCGCCGCGCCGATTCCCGTGCGCTACTTTCTCGTGGAACTCCTCACCGGCCTCGCCTTCGCAGCGGTGTGGAACAAGTTCGGCAACGCCGTCGCGTGGCAGCAGACCAGTCTGGTCGCCGCCGCGTATTGCCTGCTGCTCGCGATTCTAATCGCCGCGACGTTCATCGATTTCGAGCACTTCATCATCCCAGACGAAATCACGCTTGGCGGCACAGTCGTGGGCGTCCTGATTTCTCTCGGTCTCCCCGCACTTCACAACGCTCCGACCCTCGGCGCGGCGCTCAAGTGGAGCGTCATCGGCGCAGGCACCGGCGCGCTCATCGTTTATGCCGTGCTGCTGCTGGGCAAGCTCGCCTTCGGTCGGCAGAAGATTGAGTTACCTCCCAACTCGCGCATCTATTTCACCGAGGACAGCCTCGTGCTACCGAGTGAAACGATTCCCTACGGTGAACTGTTTTATCGCGGATCGGACACGATTCATCTGCACGCTGCTAAACTCGAGTTGATCGACCGTTGTTACTCAGACGTTCCCGTGCGCCTCTCGCAACACACTCTCTTCGTCGGCAAAGAGAAACTCGATCCAACCGCAGTTGTGCAAATGGAAGCAGTGACCGATGAACTCGTGATTCCGCGTGAAGCGATGGGATTGGGCGATGTGAAGTTCATGGCGGCCATCGGCGCGTTTCTCGGCTGGCAGGCCGCGGTCTTCTCGCTGCTCGTCAGCGCGGTCATCGGCGCGGTCGCGGGCGTCACACTCATCTCCATCGGCAAACGCGATTGGTCGGCGAAATTGCCTTACGGTCCGTACATCGCGCTCGCCGCCGTCATCTGGCTCTTCAGCGGGCACGCGTGGGAAATCTTCTGGTGGCTCCAACCGAACTCTCTCCAGCCAACACGATGAAAACTCGCTCGTTCCAACGCGCCACGTTGCTGCTCACGCTATTCAGTTGGCTTGGTAACTTCCAACTTCACGGCGCGCCAGCGGAACTGATTTTGCACAACGGCAAAATCGTGACGGTGAACGACAAGTTCTCCATCCACCAAGCCATCGCCATCGGCGACGGACGTATCCTCGCCGTCGGCACCGACGCCGAGGTGGCGAAACTCAAAGGTCCGCGGACCGAATCGGTGAATCTCGAGGGGCGAATGGTGACGCCCGGGTTGATGGACTCGCACACGCATCCCTCCGGCGCGAGCCTGACGGAGTTCGATCATCCCGTGCCGGCGATGGAGACGATTCAGGATGTTCTCAACTACGTCGCCGCGCGAGCGATGGTGCTGCCGGCCGGCGACTGGATCGTCGTGCAGCAGGTTTTCATCACCCGCCTGCGCGAGCAGCGTTACCCGACGCGCGCTGAACTGGACCGTACCGCACCGAGTCATCCTGTGATTTTCCGCACGGGACCCGATGCCTCGCTGAACAGCCTCGCGCTGCGACTCAGCAAGATTGACGGCGATTTCAAGGTGAGCGACGGCGGCGCGGGCTTCGTCGAGAAGGATCCGAAAACCGGCGAGCCGACCGGCATTCTGCGCAACTGCACGCGGTTCGTGCCTGCGAAATCCAGCGCCCGAACGCCGACGGACGACGAGCGGCGCGAACGGTTGCGTGAACTGTTCCGCGCTTACAATGCTGTTGGGATCACCACCATCGGCGATCGCGCGGCTGGCGACTCGACGCTGACGCTGTACAAGGAACTGCGCGACCGCGGACAGTTGACCGTGCGGGTTCGCGCGTCGGCGGATGTTTCCTATCTCGGCCCGATTGAGAAAATTCAGGAACGCATCCGGCAAGTTGCGGCGCATCCGCTCCACACGAATGACGACAGCTGGGTGCGCGTCATCGGCATCAAGACTTTCCTCGATGGCGGAATGCTGACGGGCAGCGCGTTCATGCGCGAGCCGTGGGGCGTGAGCGACATCTACGCCATCACCGACCCGAAGTATCGCGGCGTGCTGTTCATCCCGAAGGAGCGGCTGCGGCCGATGGTGCGCACGGCGGTGGAATCGGGGCTGCAGTTCACCGCGCACTCCGTCGGTGACGGCGCAGTGCATGCGTTGCTGGAAGTTTATGATGAGTTGAGCAAGGAACTGCCCGTGCGCGCGACGAGGCCGTGTCTGACCCACGCGAATTTCCAAAGTCAGGAAGCCGTGGCGATTGCCGCGCGGCTCGGCGTGATGATGGACATCCAGCCCGCGTGGCTCTATCTCGACACGCGCACGCTCACGAAGCAGTTCGGCGACGCGCGCCTGCGCTGGTTTCAACCGCTGAAAAGCCTCTTCGCCGCGGGCGTGGTGGTCGGCGGCGGCTCGGATCACATGCAGAAGATTTCATCTGAGAACGCGATCAATCCGTACAATCCTTTCCTCGGCATGGCGACGGCGATTACACGCACCGCGCGCTGGCACGAAGGTCGCCTGCATCCAGAAGAGGCGCTTTCCCGGGAGCAGGCGGTGCGTTTCTACACCGTCAACAACGCCAAGTTGCTTTTTCTCGAAGACAAAACGGGGACGCTGGAAGTTGGGAAACTGGCCGACCTCGTCGTGCTCGACACCAATCTACTCACCTGCCCCGAGGAACGCATCGCCGCCACACGCGTGCTGCGCACCTACGTGAACGGGAAGCTCGTCTATCGCGACGGCTTCTGAGCGGGCAACTCCTCGTGCTCGGCACTGACGGCGAGGCCGCGCTCATCGAAGAGGTTCAGATAATAAACCGTCGCGCCCTCCGGCAACATGACGCTCGCGCGACCCGTCTTCGCGTCGAGAGTAGCTGACGCGGTCTCCCACTTTCGCTGCTGCCATTTACCGCTATCGCGCGTGAAGTTTAACTCCGCCTTGGCGATCGGCGACTTCGATTCGAATGCAACCCACGCAGTCTTTCCGTCGCGACCTTGTTTGGTCACCTTCGCTAATGGCGCGCCGCCGTTGAAAAGGCTCTCGGCAAACACATAGATTTCGGCGGGGTTCTCACCGGCACCGCCGTGCGCGTGCGGCATTCGAACCCGCAGGCAGAGGGTGTCCGCCCCCTGTGTGGCTCGATAGGATTTCTGCCAGGAATCCATCGGGTAAGCGAAATCGTTGCTACCGTTCACCCAAAGCACCGGCATCGCGGTTCGTTTCAAATAGTGCGAGGGATCCCACCAGCCGAGCCATTTGGCGGACTTCTCCGCGCCCATCTTTTCAAACGTACCGAGCCATGTGGAATTCTCGCCGAGAAAACCGCAGCCATACACGGGCGCGGCGAAACGGAACCGCGTGTCCACTGCGGAAACGATGCAGGTAAGATAACCGCCCCACGAAATGCCGGTGACGCCGATCCGCGTGGCGTCCACCTCGGGAAAGGAACGGATGAGCGAGTGCGCGAGGACGATGTCGGCAATCGCCTGCGACGTCCATTGATCGGTCTGCGGTTGGTCAATCTGGTCGAAGCCGCCCCATCCTGGCGGACCACCGTGCTCGTGCCGTTGCCATTTGCCGTAGGTTCCAACCGGCACACTGCCGCACAGATCCATCGCGATGGCCGCGTAACCGCGAGAGACCCAGAGCTTCACCCACGCATCGAATGCCGTTCCACCGCCGCCGTGCACGAGCACCATCGCGGGAACTTTCTTTGTCGTGTTCGTCGGCGCACCGTACCACGCGAAGACACGAGTCGGCTTTCCGTTGAACCGTGAGCCTTCATAAAAAAGAGATCTCACGCCCGGCACCGCGCTACGGTTCGTCGCGTCGAAAGTAACGGGCGTTTTGGAAAGAAGCGCGAGATCCCACGACGGCGCATCGACCGTCTCCGCAGCGGAAAGGGAGTTCGCGAGTAGGAGAAAAAGGCAGACGAACGTGCGCATAAATCATTTGCCGCACTGCGCGCGATGGCGCAACGCGTGGTCCGCGAGCAC
>CAMASG010000001.1:0-99002 GCA_945860945.1 Akkermansia muciniphila | reverse complement strand
GATACGGCTTTTGACCGTATACCGGTTTAGCAAACCAGCGCCTTCAGCCACTCGGCCATCTCTCCAACCGCCGCAACTGAACCCCCATCACGCGGCCCGTTCAAGCAAATTATCCGACTCAGCCCATGCGCCGCCGATAGAAATCCAGCGCGTTCGCCCCGAAGATTTTCCCCTGCTCCGCTGGCGTCAGTCGCGCGAAATAATCTTCAGCCAGCTTCATCGTCTTCCGATAATCCGCGGCGAGCAGGCAGACGGGCCAGTCGGAACCGATCATCAGTCGTGACGGACCGAACGCCTCCAACACCACGTCCAGATACGGCGTGAAATCGGCTGACTGCCAGCCGCGCCAATCAGCCTCGGTCACCATCCCTGAAATCTTGCAATGCACGTTCGAACAGGCGGCCAGTTCGCGAATCAATTCCGTCCACGGCGTGAAGATTCGGTCCTTGATGAACGGCTTGGCAATGTGATCGAGCACGAACGGTTGTGCAGGAAAACGTCGAGCGAGCTCGATCGCCGCAGGAAGCTGTTTCGGGAAAATCAGCACGTCGTAAACGAGACCAAACTCGGTCAGCGCGGCGATGCCTCGCAAGAATTCCGGACGCAGCATGAAGTTGTCGTCCGGCTCATCCTGCACTACGTGACGCACCCCAAGGAGTTTCGGATGTTTGGTAAACGTCGCCAACTGTTCGCGCACGGCGGACGATTGCAAATCCACCCAGCCAACCACGCCGTGAATACGCGGATCGTTCTCCGCCAACTCGAGCAGCCAGCGCGTTTCCTCGAGTGTCTGGCGCGCCTGCACGACCATTGAACCGTCATAGCCGAGGGGCGTCTGTTCGCGCACGAGATCGGCGGGGAGATAGTCGCGACGCAACGCTGCCTTCACGTCATCAATCCACGGATATTCGTGCGAGTCGTATTTCCAGAAATGCTGGTGGGCATCAATTTTCATGTGGGTTCCTCTTCACCAATCTTTGCGGAGACTCAAGTGTGCAGCGCCTGATTCCGGATCACCGCACAGCGAGAGCGGTGTGCAGGTCTCGCACGAGCACGGTCATGTTCGGATAACGCATGGCGGGCGAAAAGTTGAGGCACTTGAGGAGCAACTTCTCGAGCGCGACGGGAATGTCGGGATTGTAATCACGCGGAGGCGTCACTCGATAGCGCGACTCGAGTTGGTTTTCCATCATCTCCGTCGGCGTGTCGCCCCGGAAAGGTTTGTGCTGCGTGAGTAATTCGTAGGAGGACACGCCGAAGGCGTAAATGTCCGCGCGCTGATCCACACCCTCACCAATCATCTGCTCGGGCGCCATGTAGTTCGGCGTGCCGGACCGGCGACTGAGGCGCGCGGGCTTGGCGGGAATCGGCTGGGCGGTATCGAAATCGCAGAGACGCAACCCGCCGCCGTGGCTGAGAATGAGGTTCTCCGGCTTGAGGTCCAGATGCATGTAGCCGTGGTCGTGGACATGCTCGAGCGCGGCCGCGAAGTCCACCAGAATATCGCTGATCAACTCGTTCAGACACGGATCCTCGCGCAACATCAACTCCTTGAGATTCGCCCCCTCCACGTATTCCATCAGCAGATAGTGCGTCTTCTCCCATTCGCCGTGGCCGAGATAAGTGATGAGATTCTGGTGCGGCGGCAACTTCGACAAAACCTCGCAGCCGCTCTCGAACATCTCGGGCGCGGACTCGCTCTCCCGCGCGCTGTCGTTCATCAACCGCAGCGCGAAGACGCCACCCTCTTTGTCGGTCGCCATCCAAATCTCTGCGATGCCGCCCCGCATGATTAACTCACGCAAACGCCATTCGCTGAACCGTGCATTTTCGACTGCGTTAATAAATCTGTCTCTCCTGCGCGCTGCCGCGGACTCCGGCGCGCACAATCTGCTTGCCCGCACCCGAAGGCGCTCTCTACGCTGCCCTCATTCTGATGCGACCGCTGCGCTCCACATTCATCTGCCTCGCCGGCGTGTTTCTCGGCAGCGCACTGCTCGCGCCGCTGCTGTATCACTTGGCGCAAGCCGCCGCCGCGCAATGGCCCGCATTTCACGGACTCGCCGAACAACCTTTCCGCCGTTACGTGAACCGCGCGCTTCTGTTCACGGCGATCCTCGGCTTGTGGCCGTGGTTGCGTGCGAACGGATTGTCAGGCTGGAGCGATGTTGGCATGGCCGCGCCATTTCGCCAGTGGAAACTGATCGCGGGTGGATTCGCGCTCGGCTTCGCCACACTCGCCGTGGCAGCGCTCGCGGCCACCTCGTTCGGACCGCGCGATTGGAGCCTCGCCCAATCTCCCGCGCTCTACGCGCAGCATCTCGCGAAAGCCGGCGCCGCGGCACTCGTGGTCGCGCTTCTCGAGGAACTCCTCTTCCGCGGCGGACTCTTCGGCGTCCTCCGCAAGCAATGGCGCTGGCAACGGGCGCTCGGCATCTCCAGCATCATCTTCGCGTTTCTCCACTTCCTCGATCGCCGGCCGGATGCGCCGGAGACCGTCACGTGGATCTCGGGATTGATCGCGTTGCCGCAGATGGTGCATTCATTCGTCTGGCCCGAATGGTTTCCGCTCTTCCCGAACCTCATCCTCGTCGGCGCGATTCTCGCGTGGTTTTACCAAATCACCGGCTGCCTCGGCGCGTCGATCGGCCTGCACGCCGGTTGGATTTTCTGGGTGAAATCATACGGGTTCCTCACCACCGCGCCCGCATCGGCCGCGGCCGCGAGCGGTTTCTGGGGAACGGGCAAGTTGATTGATGGCTGGGGCGCGACGCTCGTGCTCGCGGTGGTGCTCGCCGGACTCATGAGCGCGCCACCCGCTGACGAAGAGAAAGCTCAATGAACCTCGCCGCGCTGGCTCGGTTCGGCCGGCGGTTCGCCGACACGGCGCTCGGATTGATTTATCCGCCCGTCTGCCAGATTTGCGGAAACGAACGTGCGGCGGCAGACGCCGGTTTCGTCTGCCGTACTTGCCACGCGCAAATCCGTTTCATCGAACCGCCTTTCTGCAACCGCTGCGGTCTGCCGTTCGCCGGCGAAATCAGCGGCGCATTCGAGTGCAGCAATTGCCGCGAACTTGAACTGCATTTCGACCACGCGCGCGCCGCAGTCACGCTCGATGGGCCAGTGCAGACGGCCCTGCACCGTTTCAAATACAACCGCGCGGAATGGTTCGAGTCGTTCCTCGCCCGCCTGCTCATCGAACGCGCCGCGCCGGAACTGGCGAATGAGAATTGGGATTTCATCGCGCCAGTACCACTGCATCCGGTGAAGCTGCGCGAGCGGGAGTTCAATCAAGCTGATCGACTCGCGCGCCGTTTGGCGAAGGCCACGGGTATCCGGCATGAAAGTGGATTGCTTCGCCGCGTGAAGCCCACCGAAACGCAGACTCGACTGAGCCGCGCCGAGCGTGCGGCGAATCTCCGGGGAGCCTTCGCCGCGGCCGGCGACGGATTGGAGAAAGCGCGCGTGGTATTGGTGGATGATGTGCTGACCACCGGCGCGACGGCCAACGCGGCAGCGGCGGCATTACGCGAGGCGGGTGCGGCGCGAGTGGTGGTTTGGACCGTGGCGCGCGGAACGTTGCGGCCAGTTTTGGCTTGTGAATCGGCGCCGAACATTTAAGAAGGCGACCGTGCTCAACTTGGTTTGAGTTTCAACCTCATCGCTATGGCCAAACAACCGCCCAAACGCCGCACTATCGGTTTTGAATCCATCGAGCCAGCGGTCACGCCGCCGCTGCTGCCGCCGAAGCCGGCCTTCGGCAAGAAGCCTTCCTTCGAGTCGGGCAAGACGCGCAAGAAAGAGATGCCGGAGGGGCTTTGGACCAAATGCCCCAGCTGCGAAAGGACGATTTTCGACAAGGAGCTGGACGAGAATCTGAAGGTCTGTTCGAAGTGCGACCATCATTTTCAGATCGGCGCGCGCGAACGGATCCACTCGCTCGTCGAGACTTGTTCGTTCGAGGAGATGGACGCGCAGATGCAGGCGGTGGACATCCTCGGCTTCACCGGCGCGGCTTCGTACAAATCCAAACTCGAAGCCAACCTTAAAAAATCCGCGACGTTGAAGGACGCCGTGATCACCGGCATCGGCACCATCGGCACGCACCGGATTGGGCTCGGCGTGATGGATTTTAGCTTCCTCGGCGGCTCGATGGGATCGGTCGTCGGCGAGAAGCTCACGCGACTCATCGAGAGGTGCACGCACAAAGGGCTTCCGGTCATCATCATCTCCACCAGCGGCGGCGCGCGGATGTACGAGGGGATGTTCAGCTTGATGCAGATGGCCAAGACCTGCGGTGCGCTCGCCTACCACGCCCAGCAACACTTGCCGTATATCAGCATCCTGACTCACCCGACCACCGCGGGCGTGATGGCCAGTTACGCCAGCGTGGGCGATCTCATCCTCGCCGAACCGCGGGCGATGATCGGCTTCGCCGGACCGCGCGTGATCAAGGATACCACGCAGGCCGAGCTGCCGCCCGGCTTTCAGACCACCGAGTTCCTGCTCGACCACGGATTGATTGACGCCATCGTCTCGCGCCGCGAAATGAAGACGCAGCTCGTCACCTACCTCGATTTTATGACGACGCGTAAAAGCACGGACAAGGCCGGTTGAAGCAGCTCACGTAAACCACGCAAACGAAAAGCCCCGCTGAATAGCGGGGCTTTTGTGTTTTGAAGATTTGGAGCGCGACGGCTTACTTCAGCTTGCCCTTGAGCTTCTCGAAGATTTGCCGCGAGAAAGGCTCGTCACCGAACGTGCCGACGCGGATGGAAATGAACGAGAGCTTCTCGCCCTTGTTCTCGACCGTGAATGTCACCTCGCCGTAATGACTCTTGGCGAGCAGCGTGCCTTCGAGTGGTTTCTTGTCACGCTTGGTAATCGGGAACCCCATCTCCTTCGCCGTCTCTTCCACAGCCGTCCACGCCGACTCGTAGCTCACGGGCTCGAGTGTCTCGAGGTCGCCCTTTGTGTAAGCAACCGCGCCCGCGCCAATACCCACAGCCGCGCCCACGAGCAACACCGCGCAACCCGTCTGCGTGAGCAATAATCCCGTTGCCGCCAATGCCAGAATCCATGTCTTGAATTTCATTCGATCTCCCTTTTCTCTTGTTGGTTGTTGAAAGCACTCCCTGAATTGGCGCGAGAATACGGGCTAGCGCCGAAGCGTCAAGAACAGTGTCACTTCCGCCGCACCGCGGCCGGCTCGCGTTTCGTCTTCATCGTCTCCACCAACGAACGCAGAATGGAAAGGTTCTCCACGTCCTCGTGCAAATCGGCGGACTTCGGCGTCTCGAGGCAACCTGGATGATTGGCGAATCGCTCGTCGTTCACGATGTGGCGGAACGCCTCCTTCCCAATCTTGCCCTGGCCAATGCCCGCGTGCCGGTCCACGCGCGAGGCGAGGTCGGTCTTTGAGTCGTTCAGGTGAAACGCGAGAATCTCCTTCAAACCAACCATCGTCTCCACCTCGCCGATAGCGGCGTCCCAGCCCTGCGGCGTACGCAAATCGTAGCCGGCCTCGAAGAAGTGCGCTGTGTCGAGACAGACACCGAGGCGCTCCGGTCGCTCGACGCGCCCGTAAATCGCTCCGATGTGCGCGATGCGATGACCCAGGCAACTCCCCTGCCCCGCCGTGTTCTCCAGCGCGATGCGGACCGGCGCGTCTTTCGTCGCGCGAAAGACTTCGTCCAACCCAGCAACAATTTGTGTGATGCCCGATTCATCACCAGCACCAAGATGCGCGCCCGGATGGAGCACGAGAAACCGGAGACCGAGTTGTGTCGCGAGATTTATTTCCTGAATGAGCGACTGGATCGACCTGTCGCGATTCGGTCCAGCGGCCGCGCCGAGGTTGATGAGGTAACCAGTGTGCCCGAAGACGCACGAGAACTTCTCCGCCGCGAGTTCGTTCGCGTATCGCGCGATGTCGTCCGGCCCATACGACCGGCCGAGCCATTGCATGTTGTTTTTGACGAAGAGCTGGACCACCTCGCAGCCGATACCCGCGCCGCGCTCGAGTGCTTTCCAAACTCCGCCGCCCGTGGACATGTGCGCGCCGAACTTCACGGGGCGACTGTAGGAGGCCGCGCGACCAAGTCAACGCTTGCCAGTCCGTGAGGGCAATGCCAAGGTGACCGCGGTGAAAGTCGACCCTCGTTTCCTCAGAGACACCGGCCCCGAAGTCTTTTCCGGCAACGAGCTTCTCGTAAAAGGCTGCCTTGAAACTGAAGGCGGCACCCACCTCTGGACCGGGTATCCCGGCTCGCCCGTCTCCGGATTCTTCGACACCGCGCAGGAGCTTCAAGAACTGCTCAAAGCCCGCGGCATCCACGCCACCATCGCGAACAACGAGGCGCTCGGCGTGGCGATGGTCAACGGCTCGCAGATGCACGGACTGCGCGCCATCGCACTCAACAAAAGCGTCGGCATCCACGTGGCATCGGATGCCATCGCGCTCGGCAACCTCGTCGGCGCGCATCCCGATGGCGGCGCGGTGATTGTGCTCGGCGACGATCCGTGGAGCGATTCCACGCAGGTCCCCGCGGACTCACGCTTCCTCTGCAAACATTTGATGATGCCCGTGCTCGAACCGAGCGACGCGCAGGAGTTGAAGGATTGGATCAACCTCGCCTTCAAACTCTCGCGTGAGAGCGAGCTCTACATCGGCTACCTCGTCACCACGAATCAGGCCGATGGCGGCGGCACAGTCGAGGCGCGCGCGAATCATTTCCCCGAAGTCAGCGTTCAAAACAAGACCACGCTCGATACCGCCAGCTTCGACCTCGAGCGCAATGTGCTTTTGCCGCCGCGCACGTGGCGGAAAGAACAGGCCATCCACGAACGCTTCGAACGTCTTTGGGCGAGCGCACGCCGGCATGGCGTGAATCGCGCCTTCAAACCGGCGCAGCCCGCCGCGAAGATCGGCTTCGTCACCTCCGCTCACGCGTACTGCTATCTGCGCCACGCGCTCGCAGAACTGGGGTTGGATGATCAGTTCGCGATTCTCAAGATCGGCGTCACTTACCCGCTCGATCCGCAGATCATCACCGAATTCGCCAGCGGATTGGACGACCTGTTCGTCATCGAAGAGCGGCGCGGTTTCCTCGAAGAACAAATTGTCGAAGTGCTCGCCCGCGCACGACAAAGCGCCGATCACGAGACGCCGCCATTGCCCGCCCGCGTATGGGGCAAGCAGTTCCCGAACGGCCTGTGCGGCATCCCCGACACGCGCGGATTGAACCCGAGCAAGCTGATCGATCGGCTCGGTAAACTTTTCCTCGCGCTGCCGGAACTGAAAGGCCACATCGACGAGCCGCGCGTGCGACGCGAATTGACGCTGCTCGACGAGGTGAAAGAATTCGCGCTGCCGCTGGCGCAGCGCACGCCGACCTTCTGCCCCGGCTGTCCGCACCGCGATTCCTCCAGCGTGCTGGTGGAGATCAAGAAGGAGTTCCGCGATCCGCGTTACATGCGCCGCGCACACGGCGTCGGGCCGATGGACCTCGTTTTCCACGGCGACACCGGCTGTTACACGATGTTGATGTTCGAGCCGAACAAAGACCTCATGCACAATTATAGCGGCATGGGTCTCGGCGGCGGCACCGGCGCGGGCATCGACCCATTCATCCGCAACAAGCAAGTCGTGTTCATGGGCGACTCGACCTTCTTCCACAGCGGACAGATCGCGATTTCGAATTCGCTCAAGCAGGGGCAGGACATCACCTACATCATCCTCGACAACAAAACCACGGCGATGACCGGTCATCAGACGACGCCGGGCCTCGATGAAAGTTTGTTGGGCGAAGACACCTTCGCCCAAAACATCGAGCGCATCGTCGCCGCGATGAGCGACGGCACAGGCGTAACCGTCGTGCGCGTGAACCCCGCCGAGCGCGAGAATTACCGCGGGTTGCTCGAGAAGACGATTTTGCAGGGCGGCGTGAAAGTCGTCGTGGCCGACAAGGAATGCGGCATCACCTTTCATCGTCGGGAAGCGCGCGAGGAACGCCGCGTCCAGCGCGAGCGCGGTTTTCTTCCCACGAAACGTTTCATCAATATCGCGCACGAGGTGTGCGAAAACTGTCTCGAATGCACGAAGGCCACCGGCTGCCCCGGCCTCACGCTGGCGGACACGGCTTACGGCCAGAAGATGCAAATCGATAAGTCTTGGTGCGTGAGCGACGGCGCGTGCACGCGTTTCATGGTCGCTCCCACAACCGGTGTGCCGCGCGTGAAGGCCTGTCCGTCGTTTGAAGAAGTGATCCTCACGCGCACGCAGCGACCGCCATCGCCCATCGATCGACTCGATTTCAGCCAGTTGCCCGAACCGCGTGCGTCGCGCACCGACACAGTCTGGAACGCCTATCTCGCCGGCGTCGGCGGCATGGGCATCGGCACAGCCACAGCGCTCCTCGTGCTGGCCGGTCACCGCGAGGGTTACCGCGTTCAGTTCTGCGACAAGAAAGGCCTCGCCATCCGCAACGGCGGCGTCTATTCGATGCTCACCTACGCCGGTAAAAATGCGCCGTACACATCGAACGTCATCCCCTACGGAAAAGCCGATCTCATTCTCGGCGTGGACTTGCTCGAGGCCGCGCGCGCCCTCGATCCTTCCACCAACCAGCGCGTCGGCAGCCGCACCCGCACCGCTGCGATTCTTAACACGCACAAGACGCCGACCATCGCGACGTTGCTCGGTCAGGATGATTTCGCCATCACGCAACTCGAACGCGCCATCCATTCCCACACGCGGGCCGAGAGCTATTTCTCGCACAACGTCTCCACCCTTTCCGATCAGCTCTTCGGCACGCAGCTCTACGTGAACGTGATGATGCTCGGCGCCGCTTTCCAGCGCGGCCTGATGCCGCTCCAACTCGCCTCCATCGAATGGGCCATCAAGACGAGTCTCGGCGGTGCGGCGCCGGATAATCTCAAAGCTTTCCACGCGGGACGATTGCTCGCGCACGACGTTGCGGCCGTGGAACGCGCGTTGAATGTGGCAAAGGAACCGTCCACCTACGCCGAGATTCTCGCCGACAAAGTGAACATCCTCAAGCGCACGCGGCACAAAGGCGCCGCGCTTGCAGAAAGCTATCGCCATCTCGTCGAGCGATCCTCCGAGCATCTGCGGGTGACGAGCCAGACGCTCGCGGACTTCGCCCTGCGTGTCTACGATCTCGTGCAGTTTGATGGCATCGACTACGCCCGCCGTTACGTTGATGCCGTGCGTTCCATCCACGCCACCGACCTCGCGGAGAAAGGCTACGCCGCCACGCGCGCCGTCATCTGGAATCTGCACAAAGTGATGGCGATTAAAGACGAGGTTTTCGTCGCCCACCAACTCACCAGCGAGGAGAAGTATCGGCAGGACCGCGCGCGGTTCGACGTCGATCCCGCCCGCGGCGACCGCCTCGAGTATCGCCATCTGAACCGCCCCGAGTTCGCGCTTCTCGGCCGCCGTTTCGCGTGGGACATGACGACGCGCGATTGGATGCTGAAGATCATGTCGAAGATGCGCTGGCTGCGCCGCGCGTTGCCGCAGTGGCACACGAAGGAAAAAGATTTCCGCGACTGGTATGCGAACCTCGTTCAGCAACACCACGCTTTCGCCGCCGATCCGCATCGATACGAGTTGTTCGTGAAACTCCTGAACCTGCCCGCGGACGTGACCGGCTACCGCGAGATCCGTTACCCGAAAATATCCGCCGCACAGACGCAGGCCGATGAGTGGCTGCGACAGTTGATGGCAATGCAGCCGCCGATGCCGTTGCTGGCAACGGCGTGAGTTGCGCCCAGTGGCTTTGCCACAGTCCAACACGACATCAACCAAGTCGTCGTGAAACCTAAGAATCCTCCAATCAACGACGCCGAGCGCCTCGAGGCACTGGACCGTTACCAACTCCTCGACAGCGCGCCCGAGTCGGCGTTCGACGATCTCACGCGGTTGGCCGCGCGACTCTGCGATGCGCCCATCGCGCTCATCACGCTCGTGAACGAGCACCGTGTCTGGTTCAAATCCCGCCACGGCCTCGACCTCGACGAGACGCCGCGCGACGGCTTCTTCTGCGACCACGCCATCCGCCAACGCGAATCGTTCTTGGTGGCAGACGCCACGCGTGATTCCCGCTTCGCGGCTCATCCGCTCGTCACCGGTGCGCCTGCCCTGCGCGCCTACGCTGGCGTGCCGTTGCTCACGCCAGACGGCCACGCGCTCGGCACGCTCTGCGTATTCGACCTCGCCCAGCGCGACTTCACCGCCGAGCAAGCCGAGGCGTTGCGCATCCTCGCGCGACAGGTGATCACGCAGATGGAACTGCACCGCAACCTCTCCGCCGTGGCGTTGAAGACGGTCGAACTGCGGCAGGCCGAGGCGAAGTATCGCGAGATTTTTGAGAACGTGGTCGAGGGCATTTTTCAGACCACACCCAGCGGCCAATATCTCGCCGCGAACCGGATGCTCGCGCGCATTTACGGCTACACTTCGCCGACGGAGTTGATCGAATCGCTCCACGACATCTCCCGCCAACTTTACGTGGCAGAAAGCCGCCGCGATGAGTTCGTGCGGTTGATGCAGGAGCGCGGTGTGATTACCGGTTTCGAATCCGAAGTGCGCCGCCGCGATGGGAGCACCATCTGGATTTCCGAAAACGTCCGCGCCGTGAACGACAATCAAGGCCGCCTCCTCTACTACGAGGGCACGGTGGAGGATGTCACCGCGCGCAAACAAGCTGAGGACGCGCTGCGAAAATCCGAACTGCTCTACCATTCGTTAGTCGAGGCGCTCCCCCAATCCGTCTTCCGTAAAGATGCCGACGGCCGGTTCACTTTCGTTAACCAGTTCTTTTGCAAAACAGTTGGGCGCGCCTCCGAAGAGATTATCGGCAAGACCGACGCGGAATTGTTCCCGCCCGAACTAGCTTCCAAATACCGGCGCGACGATGAGCGCGTGATGCGCAGCGGGATCGACTATCAAGCACTCGAGGCTCATGCCAATCCCAATGGCGGCAACCTCTACGTGCGGCTCATCAAGACCGCATTGCGAAACACCGAAGGCGAAGCCATCGGCATCCAGGGGGTGTTCTGGGACGTCACCAAAGACAAGAAGTTGGAGGAGGAACTCAACCTCGAGCGTGACCTGTTGCGGGCGCTGATGGACAATGTGCCCGACCGCATCTACTTCAAAGACACCGACTCGCGTTTCATCCTTTGCAACAAAGCGCTGGCCGAGCGCATCGGCTTGAAGAACCCTGACGATGTCGTCGGCAAGACCGACTACGATTTCCATCCGCTCGAACGTGCGCGCGAGTTCCAAAAGGACGAGCACCGCATCATCATCACCGGCCAACCGATGGTGAACAAGGTCGAGGAGCAGACGGCGCTGGACGGCTCGCGCATCTGGGCCTCCGTCACCAAAGTTCCCACGCGCAATCGCGCCGGTTACCTCACGGGCATCATCGGCATCTCGCGGGACATCACCGCGCTCAAGCACGCCGAGGACGATCTCGCCCTCGCACGCGATCAGGCTCTCGAGAGCGCGCGGCTCAAGACGCAGTTCCTCGCCACGATGAGCCACGAGATCCGCACCCCGATGAACGGCATCATCGGCATGCTCGATCTGCTGCTGGCCACCGAACTGAAGCCTGAGCAGGATGATTTCGCCGAGACCGCCAGCCACAGCGCGCACGCCTTGCTCGAGTTGCTCAACAACATCCTCGACCTCTCCAAGATTGAAGCCGGCCGGCTGGCGCTCGAGCAGATCGACTTCGGCATCCGCGAGATCGTCGAAGATACCGTGGAGCTGCTCGCCCCCACCGCGCATGCCAAAGAGATCGAACTGGCCTGCCTCATCCCCGCGGACTTCCCCGCCGCGCTGCGCGGCGATCCGGCTCGTCTGCGGCAGATGCTGCTCAACCTCGTCGGCAACGCCGTGAAGTTCACCGAAACCGGCGGCGTGCAGTTGCGCGTGAGCATCCAGCCCGACGGCGAAGGTATCTTCGAACTGCGTTGCGAAGTGCGCGACACCGGCATCGGTATCGCACCCGAGGAGCAGGAAAAGATTTTCCAAGCGTTCACCCAAGCCGACGGCTCCACCACGCGCCGCTTCGGCGGCACCGGCCTCGGCCTCTCCATCTGCCAGCAACTCGTGGAGATGATGGGCGGCCAGATCGGTCTCGAGAGCGAACCCGGCCGCGGCTCGACTTTCTGGTTCACCGTCCCGATACAGGCCGCGTCTGCGCCTGCGCCTTCTTCCGAAACGCCCGTGAGATTGCAAAACCTGCGCGTGCTCTTCGTGGCGGGCGACGCCTTTCTGCGAGAAGCGCTGCACGAAAATACCGCGCACACGGGCATCACCGCCGCATTCGCCGCCACCGGCGCGGAAGCGTTGGCCGAACTGCAGCGCGCCGTGCGCGATGGCCAATCGCATGAACTCGTCGTGTTCGACATCAACCTGCCGGACATGGAAGGCCTCGCCTTCGGGCAGGCCGTCGAGGCCGAGACCGCGCTCGCGGGCGTCCGTCTTGTCGCGCTCACGCCCATCAACCGCCGACTCGAACCGGAAGTGGTGCAAGCCGCCGGTCTTTCCACCTGTTTGCTCAAACCGCTCAAGCGCGTCCGCCTGCTCGAAGGCCTCGCGCGCGCGATGACCGGCGCCACCGCCGAAGCCATCGCCACGGTCACCGCGCCGGCTGCTATTTCGTCCACCGCGTCCGCGAGTTCGCTGCGCCTGCTTCTCGCCGACGACAATCTAATCAACCAGAAGGTCGCGCTGCTCCAACTCCGCCGGCTCGGCTTCGACGCCCGCGTGGCGCACAACGGCCGCGAGGCGCTTGCCGCGCTCGACCAGCCTTTCGATGTGGTTTTGATGGATTGCCACATGCCGGAGATGGACGGCTTCGAAGCCACGCGCCAGATCCGCGCGCGCGAACAGAGGAGCCACTGGGGCGCGCGCCCGCCAACCTACATCATCGCCCTCACCGCTGATTCACTGCACGACGCGCGCGACAAATGCCTCGCCGCGGGGATGAACGATTACATCAAAAAACCGGTCCAACTCACCGAACTGGAAGCCGCCATGCAACGCGCTCATTACCGCCAACCCGCTCCCACGCAACCCGCCGCCGGAGCGCTTCCCACGCTCGATCTCGCCACCCTCGAAAGCCTGCGCGCCCTCTCCGAACCGGGCCAACCCGACCTCGTCACCGAGTTGGTGGACCTCTTCCTCGGCGACGTGCCGCCGCGGCTCAAGAAGATGCAAGCCGCCGCAGCTGCCGGTGATGCCGCGACCGTGTATATGCAGGCGCACACGATCAAAGGCAGCGCCGGCAACCTCGGCGCGAAAGCGATGGCCGCGCTCTGCCAGTCCATCGAGCGCCCAGCCAAGACCGGCACGCTCGCCGGCGCCGAGGAGTCGATCCGCGAACTGATGGCTGAATACGAGCGCATGAAAGTGCTGCTAGTCCAGCAACGCCGTTCCTAACACGAACTGGCGAGCCGCTGAGGCCGGTGTTATTGTTGTCCACGCGAAATCAATGCCCCGCTTTTTCAATTCCGAGAGAGAGAATCCGCTCCGTATTCTCCGCAGG
Organism: Akkermansia muciniphila; assembly: GCA_945860945.1. Taxonomy (GTDB): domain Bacteria; phylum Verrucomicrobiota; class Verrucomicrobiia; order Limisphaerales; family SIAT01; genus SIAT01. Next base: position 85,410 of record CAMASG010000001.1, on the reverse strand, counting down.
ACGCGGCCTGATGGGGCCTGTTCCGTTCGTCGCATGGAGCGCGCTCGTCCTCTGCCTCATCGCCACCCTCATCGCTTGGCGCACCGCGAATGCCGGCTTGCAGGAGCGTGAACTGCAACGTTTCCAGCGGCAGACCGAGTTGGTGGACGCCGAGATCCTCGAGCGGTTTAGCTTGTACGAAACAGCTCTGCGCGGCGCGCGCAGCCTGTTCGACGCCAGCGTGTCGGTCGAGCGCGACGAGTGGCGGCGTTACGTGGTTGGTCTCGACACCACGCGGCGGCTGCCCGGTCTGCGCAACATCGGCTTCATCGAATACGTACCGCGCACGAACCTCACCGCGTTTCTGGCGTTGACGCGTAAAGACGATGCGCCGGATTTCCAATACTGGCCGGAGGGCGACCGCGAGGATTATCACATCGTGAAGTTCCTCGAACCGCGCCCCGCCAATGCCCACGTCATCGGCTACGACACCGCGGTGGAGACCAACCGACTGCGCGCCGCCGAGAGCGCGCGCGACACCGGCCTCGCCACGCTCACCGGCAAAATTCGCCTCATGCATCTCGAGAAGGACACCTCCGACGTCGGCGGGCTCTTCCTCTTGCCGCTCTATCAGAAAAAGGCCGTACTTAAAACGGTTGACCAGCGCCGCGCGGCCTTGCTCGGATGGGTGTACGCGCCGCTGCTCATCGACGACCTCGTCCGCACCGTGACCGGTCTCGCCGAGTTGCCCATCTCCTTCGACATCCACGACGGACCGATGCCTCGCAACGAGATGCTGCTCTACGCGCCGGCATCCACGCCGGCCGCCACGTTTTACAAACCCACCTTCACCGCCACACACCGACTCGATATCGGCGATCGGAAATGGACCCTCCAATACGCCACGCGACCGTCGTTCGACGCGGCCAAAGATCGCTCGCAGCCGGCGACGATTCTCTTTGGCGGCATCACGCTCAGCCTGCTGGTCTTCAGCGTGGTTGTCGCGCTCTCCACCACCCAACGCCGTGCTGTCGACCTCGCCAACCGGATGACCCACGCCCTCGTCGCGAGCGAAAACCAATTCAAAGGCGCCTTTTCCAACGCGCCGGTCGGCATGGCTCTCATCAGGCTCGACGACCACTTGCTGAGCGTGAACCGGACCTTGTGCGAGATGCTCGGCTACACCGAGGAGGAGTTGCTCGCCTTCACCTCCCGCCAAGTCACGCACCTCGATGACTTGATGAAGGTCCAGAATGCTTTCGAGCAGATGGCCCACTCCGAGATGGATCTCTATCAGGCCGAAATTCGATTCCGGCACAAAGGCGGCCAATCGGTCTGGACGCACCTGAGTGCCTTCCTCATCCGCAGCAGCGAGGCGCAACCGCTCCACTTCATCGCTCACGTGCAGGACATCACCAAGCGCAAGCAGACCGAGCACGACCTCGCCATCGCCCACGACGACGCCCTCGAGTCAGCGAGGGTCAAGTCCGAGTTCCTCGCCAACATGAGCCACGAAATCCGCACGCCGATGAACGGTGTGGTCGGGATGACCGGCCTGCTGGTGGACACGCCCCTCTCCCACGAGCAACGCGAATACGCCGATTCCATCCGCGCCAGCGCCGATGCGATGCTCTGCATCATCAACGACATCCTCGACTTCTCGAGGATTGAAGCCGGCAAACTCGCCATCGAACATATCCCGTTCGACCTCCTCCCCACCGTGGAAGGAGCTGTCGAATTACTCGCCGGCCCCGCTCACTCGCGCAGACTCGAACTGCTCTGCGCCATCGACGCAGAGACTCCCATCCGCCTGCGCGGCGACCCCGGCCGACTCCGGCAGGTTCTCACCAACCTCGTCAGCAACGCCGTCAAGTTCACCCATCAAGGCGAAGTGCTCGTGCGCGTCGGCGTACAGGCTGAGACCGAACACGACGCCACCCTGCGCTTCACGGTCAAGGACACCGGCATCGGCATTGGTGAGGAGACCCGCCACCTGCTCTTCCAGCCTTTCACTCAAGCCGACGGTTCCACCACACGGAAATACGGCGGCAGCGGCCTCGGCCTTGCCATTACCAAGCGCCTCGTCGAGTTGATGGATGGAGAAATCGGTTTCGATAGCCATCCCGACGCCGGCACCACATTCTGGTTCACAACCCGTCTCGAAAAACAGTCCGACGCACGTCACCTCCAGCATTTCCCTGCCCTCGCCGGACGTCGCGTTCTCGTCGCTGACGACCATCAGGCCGCGTGCGGGTTGCTCCGTCTGCAACTCGATCATTGGAGGCTTCAGGTCGAAACCGCCGCTAACGGGCACGACGCGCTCGCGCAAATCGAAACTGCTGCAAAAAAATCGCTGCCTTTCGACCTCGTTCTGGTGGATACCGATATGTGCGGCAGTGGTAGACATCCGCTCGCATACGAAATCGCACAGCTTCCCGATGCGCCGCCAATCGTTCTGCTCGCCCTCTTCGGCGTACGCCCTAGCAGCGCGCCTCCCAACGCACGACTTCTGATTAAGCCCATCAAGCGTAACGCGTTATTACGTACGTTGAACGATTTGCTCGCCAACAACGCCAACAACCCCAACAACGCCAACAACGGACCCGCGTTACGCGTGCTTCTCGCCGAAGACAACCTCATCAACCAGAAAGTTGCCACTCGCCAACTTCAGAAGCTCGGTTGCCACGTCGAGGCTGTCAGCAATGGCGCTGAAGCGCTCGCCGCCGTCCAGCGCACCCTATTCGATATCGTGTTGATGGATTGCCAGATGCCGGAGATGGATGGCTACACCGCCACACGCCACATCCGCGAATGGGAACAAAGCGAAGCGCGCCGTGGTCACACGCCACTCCGCATCATCGCCCTCACTGCGCACGTGATGAAGGGTGATCGCGAAAAATGCATCGCTGCTGGAATGGACGATCACCTCGGCAAACCCGCGAGCTTGGATGACTTGAATGCCGCCATCTCGTGTAGCAATCACCGCTATCCCCACGCATCCGCGCCAACTCTGCTCGCGTCCGCTTGACGGTTTCACGGTTCCACTTTTGACAATCGCGCCGCTTCTGCCGTAGCGTCTTCTCATGGAAAGCCTCCACGCCCCGTGGCGCATCGAATACATCCTCGGTCCGAAGAAGCCGATTGAGGGCGATTCGATTTTCACGCGCATCGCGCAATCGAGCGACGACCAGGCGAACTACATCATCGCCCGCGACCGGACCTGCTACGCGGTGCTGAACACCTACCCGTACACCGGCGGCCATCTGATGGTCATCCCCTACAAACAGGTGCACGACTTCAACGGACTGACCGACGACGAGATGCTCGATTTGCTCAAACTCTCGCGCCGTTGTCAAAACGCCCTCACGACCGTGATGAAACCCGACGGATTCAACATCGGCGTGAACCTCGGCCGCGTGGCCGGCGCGGGTATCGTCGAACATCTGCACCTCCACATCGTGCCTCGCTGGCTCGGCGACACGAACTTCATGCCCGTGCTCGGCCAGACCGGTGTGTTGCCCGAAGCGCTCGCCGACGTCGCCGCCCGTCTTCGCACCGCGCTCGCCGCACAAACCTGATTCTCATGGCCTCAGTCACATTACATTTCGAAAACGCTCGGCGCACCCAGCAGGTGTTCGCCAACAATCCGAGCAATCTCGCCGCCATCGAAGCGCAGCTCGGCGTGAAGGCCACTTCGCGGGAAGGCTGGATCAAGCTCGAGGGCGAACCAGCCGCGCTCGAACGCGTCCAACAACTTTTTCAAACGCTCGAACAGATGATTCACAGCGGCCATTCTGTGCTCGACCGCGATTTCACCGCCGCTCTCGCCGTGGCCAAAGAGGAAGGCAGCGGCGCGCTCAAAGGCCTTCACGCCACGCGCATCATCACCTCTCCAAAGAAGCCGACCGTCATCCCGAAAACCTCCGGCCAGAAGAAATATGTCGAGGCCATCCTCGAGCACGACATCACCTTCGGCCTCGGCCCCGCCGGCACAGGTAAAACTTACCTCGCGATGGCAATGGCGCTCTCCGCGCTGCGCGAAGGCGAAGTGGCGCGCATCATTCTCACACGTCCCGCTGTCGAGGCCGGCGAAGCGCTCGGCTTCCTGCCCGGCGACCTTCAGGAAAAGCTCGCGCCCTATCTGCGCCCGTTGCACGACGCCTTAATCGACATGTTGCCCCCCGAAGAAGTGCAGCGGCATCTGGAACGCGCCACCATCGAGATCGCCCCGCTCGCGTATATGCGCGGACGCACGCTCAATCACGCCTTCATCATTCTCGACGAGGCGCAGAACACCACCGCCGAGCAGATGTTCATGTTCCTTACACGGCTCGGCTTCGATTCCAAGGCCGTCATCACAGGCGATCCGACGCAGACCGATTTGCCCGCGCACAAGAAATCGGGTTTGACTGAAGCTGCCCATGCGCTGCGAAAAATCGACGGCATCGGCTTCGTCGAGTTTCAGAAGAAGGACGTCGTGCGCCATCCGCTCGTGCAGCGCATCATCACCGCCTACGAAGAACATCGCGGCAAAAGCTAATGAAGACGCTTCTGCTCTGCAACCGCCAGCGTGTCCGCGCGGTGGACACCGCCCTGCTCCGCCGCTTTGCCCGCAGTCTGATCGAAAATCAATTAGCTATCGCCACCTACGAACTCGGCGTCCATCTCGTCGCCGCGCCGGAGATGACCTTGCTCAACGAAACCTTTCTTCACCACACCGGCTCGACCGATGTCATCACCTTCAATCACGCTGAAGAAAATTCCACCGACTCGATTCACGGCGAGATTTTCATTTGCCTCGACGACGCCGTGAAACAGGCGGACGCGTTTCGCACCACGTGGCAGAGCGAACTCGCGCGCTACGTCATCCATGGCTTGCTGCATCTGCGCGGCTTCGACGATCTCACGCCAAGCAAACGCCGCGTGATGAAACGCGAGGAGAACCGACTGCTGCGCGAGTCGATCGAACAATTTCCGCTCCCGCGCTTCGCGAAACTCGTGCGACGCAAAACATCAACCGCCCGACACCGCTGATGGACGAGCGCGCCACCGGCATCATTCTCCGCACGCGACCGCTCACCGAGACCAGCCTCATTATCCACTGGCTCACGCCGGAGTTGGGCCGCATCGCCACCGTGGCCAAAGGCGCGCGACGGCCCAAGTCGCCTTTTCGCGGCAAGCTCGATCTCTTTCACGCGGCTGATTTCAGTTTCGCGCGCAGCCGCCGCTCCGATCTTCACACGCTGCGGGAGGCCAGTCTGCGCGCCACCCACGAAGCGCTCCGGCGCGATCTCCCCAAGCTCCAGCAAGCCGCCTACTGCGCCGCGCTTATCGAGCAGGTCACTGAAACTGAGACGCCGATTCCGGAGATTCACGCACTCTTCGCCGAGGTGCTCGGCCACTTGGTCCGGCACTCCACTAATGCGCATGTCGTCCTCGCTTTTGAACTGAAACTACTCGGAGAACTGGGATTGGAACCGGACCTCAATGCTGTTGGCATCAGCGCAAATGCTCGACCACTGTTACAGAAACTTTTTGAAGAGACGTGGGTGGACCTCGCCGAACTCAAGCCGCAGCCGATTGAATTGGACGCCGCGCGCCGTTTCCTGAACGGCTTTCTCATCTACCATCTCGACCGGATTCCTACTGGCCGTCACGCGGCAGTTCACCCATCGGATTAAGCTGAAAATACGGACTCGCGCTATCAGCAATGGGAGGAACGATCAGGCGGAGACAACCTCGACCGCTTCTGGTTCAACCCATTTACCGTGCTCGCGGATGAGGTCCACGAGCCGTTCCACGGCGTCGGCTTCGGGGATGTTGAACTTGATGGGCGTCTTGCCGACGTAGAGATTGATCTTTCCCGGCGCGCCGCCCACGTAGCCGAAGTCCGCATCCGCCATCTCACCCGGCCCATTTACGATGCAGCCCATGATGGCGATCTTCACACCCTTGAGATGTGTGGTGCGCGCTTTGATGCGCGCCGTGACCGTCTGAAGATTGAACAACGTGCGGCCGCAACTCGGACAAGCCACGTAGTCAGTCTTGAACGAACGACAACCGGCCGCTTGCAGAATGTTAAACGCCAAGCGCAGCGACAACCCCGCGCCTGATTCGCCGCGCACGAGGATGGCGTCGCCAATGCCGTCGGCGAGGAGCGATCCAATGTTCACCGCCGCGCGCAGCAAGGCCACTTCAGGTGAAAGCGGCACAGGCTCAAAGGTCAGACAATCCTTCAACAGAATTGGGTTATTACGACCGAGGCGTTTCAACTTCGCCACAAGGAATCGGAACGCAAGGATGGGCGGCAGCGCAACGCCATCTTTCACGGTGACGAGTTGCGTGTCGCAGTTGATCGCTTCGATGCTGATCTCCTGAGTCGGGTCGAGTTCGAGGATGTTCAAATCCTCGTAAACCGCCTCGGGCTTCACATCGTCCTTCGGGCGGATCTTCGGCACGACCTTGTCGAACGTAGCGCGAGTGACGACAACGCGAATAAGTTGCTCGCCACCGCACTTCATATTATCCGTCAACCCAATCTCCGGCGTGGCGCGACGCTCGAAGTGGAACGGGTCGAAGGGGAAGGTTGATGGCTGATAATTGAAGGTTGAATTGGTAAGCCGCGGAATTTGCGCGAGCAGGTCGTTGCAAACTTCGATCTCACGCGGCGAGTCTTCCGTGAGCGAGACGCGGATGGTATCGCCGAGGCCGTCGCACAACAGCGAGCCGATGCCGATGGCGCTCTTAATGCGGCCGTCCTCGCCCTCGCCCGCCTCGGTGACGCCGAGGTGGAGCGGATAATTCCAGTCCGGCCCCAGCTCGGTGAGACGCGCCGCGAGCAGCCGGTAGCATTCAATCATCACCTTCGGGTTGCTCGACTTCATCGAGAACTTGAAGTTGTGGAAGCCGTGCGTGCGACAGATGCGGGCGAACTCCAGCGCGCTCTCGACCATGCCGAGGGGCGTGTCGCCGAAGCGGTTCATGATGCGGTCGGAGAGCGAGCCGTGATTGGTGCCGATGCGCAAGGCGCGGCCGAGCTGCTGGCAGAGCTTCACGAGCGGCGTGAACTTCTCCTCGATGCGCCCGAGCTCGGCGGCGTAAGCCTCGTCCGTGTATTCCTTCACCGCGAACTTCTTCGAGTCGGCGTAATTGCCCGGGTTGATACGGACCATCTCGACCCACTTGGCGGCCTCCATCGCAGCATCGGGCTTGAAGTGGATGTCAGCGACAATGGGAACGCGGCAGCCGAGCGCGTGCAGCTCGCGAACGATGTTCTCGAGGTTCGCCGCGTCCTTCACGGTCGGCGCGGTGATACGCACGATCTGGCAGCCGACGGCCACGAGCTCGAGCGTCTGCTGCACACTGGCGGCCGTGTCCATCGTGTCGCAGGTGAGCATCGACTGCTTCACGACAGGCCGATCGCCACCTAGAACGACGCCGCCGTTGGCGGGATCACCCACGACGACCTCGCGGGTTTTACGGCGATGGAAAAGGAACGGGGACTCGCAGTAATTCATCGAATCACTTCGGTGGATTCTGCGGAGTTGGCACAACACCGTTCGAACTGGGCGCCTTAACCGGTTGCTCAATCTTCGTCTCGCGCTCGAATAATGCGCGGAACAGCGGCACGCGTTTGATGTCGAAGAAGGTGACGTAAAGCATGAACGAGATCAGCAGCATCGCGAAGGCCGTCGTGGTGTATTCCTGAAACTTCGCGTTGAGCTGCCGGCCGCGGATTTTCTCGATGATGGACATCACGATGTGTCCGCCATCCAGCACCGGCACTGGTAATAAATTGAGAACCGCGAGGTTCAGGTTGAGCAACACGAGAAAGCTCAACGCGAGACGGAAGTCGGTCTTCACGAACGCGCTCAGCATCGCGAGGATGCCCACCGGTCCGCTCAAATCTTTCGCGCCCACGCCCGTCTCCTTCGAGTTCGCCAGCGCCTTGATGGTCTTCACGGTCTGGTCCCAGACCTTCACGATCTGCTCCACCGGCGTCGGTCCCGGGCGCTGCACTTGGTATTTCACCGGCGGCGGCGAGAAGGAGATACCGATGCGGCCGCGCTTGAACTCCTTGTCGTATTTCGGCGTGACGCTCAACTTCACCTGCTCGCCAGCACGTTCCACGACCAATTCGCAGGCTGTGTTCGTGTTCGAGTTGACGATATCCGCCAAGTGGCGCTGGCTGAAAATCGCAACGCCCGCGAGACTGACGACACGGTCCATCGGCTTCACTCCGGCCTTGTCAGCGACGCCCTCAGATTCCACGCGGCCGATGAGCACCGTCGATTGCACGTCCAGATTGAAACTCTTGAGCTTGATGTCGTCCTCGGGATCCACCTTGGCCGCGAGCTTGAACTCCGACTTCTGCCCGGCACGTTCGATCACGACCGGGATCTCGCTCGTCGTCGAAAGAGCCGCCGTCATCGCCACGTCCTGCCACGTTTTCACCGCCTCGCCACCGACGGAAACGAACACGTCGCCAGGACGGATGCCGAGTTTGGCTTCCGCCGAATCCTTCTCCACGTAACCGATGACAGGCGGGTTGACCGGCATCGGCAGACCGACAATCCAGAGGAACGTGGCGATTGCGATCGCGAAGACGACGTTCATGAACGGCCCGGCGAAGGCGACGAGAATCTTCGACCACGGCGAGACGGGCGGCAGCGACTCGCTCGGTTGCTCACCCTCGAGCGCCTCCGAGGTAATCATCTGCGGCAGCTTCACGAAGCCGCCGGCGGGAATCCACCGCCACGAGTATTCGATGCCGTCCTTCGTCCAGCCGAAGATTTTCGGCCCGAAACCGATGGCGAACGCCTCCACCTTCAGACCGCGCTTGCGGGCCATCCAGTAGTGGCCGAACTCGTGGACGAAAATGGCCGCACCGAAAAGCAACACGACCACTACGGCCACATACAAAATCGTCAATATAAACATAGGTCAGACCGCTTGTGCGGATGCAAGATGGACTCTATCGGCTGTGACTGGTGAAAGCAATCTCACCTTCACACCCGCGCGGCTTCGACACGTGCCCAAGCGTCGGCCTCGAGAATCTGCGCCAGCGTCGGATGTTGCGCGACTTGATGCCGCTCCATCACGCGCGCGACCATCGCGGTAATTTGCGGAAAGCTGATCTTCCGGTTGCAGAAGGCTTCGACCGCGACCTCGTTCGCCGCATTGAGCACGGCGGGCAATGTCCCGCCGATCTCCCCCGCCCTGCGCGCAAGATTCAACGCGGGGAAACGCTCGGTGTCCGGCTCTTCAAAAGTCAGGCTGCCGTACTTCGCGAAGTTCGTCTGAACGCGGTCGCTGCCCACGCGTGACGGATAGGTCAGCGCGTATTGAATCGGCAGGCACATATCCGGCGTGGAGAGCTGCGCGATGATGGAACCGTCCACGAACTCCACCATCGAATGAACAACGCTCTGCGGATGGACGACGACCTGCACGCGCGCCATCTCGATGTCGAAGAGCCAGCGCGCCTCGATCATCTCGAGCCCTTTGTTGAAGAGCGTCGCCGAATCAATGGTGATCTTGAGCCCCATCACCCACGACGGATGTTTGAGCGCGAGCTCGACGGTGATCTCGGCGAACTTCTCCTTCGGCCACTGCGCTTTGTCGCGGAACGGCCCGCCGGATGCGGTGAGCCAGAGGTTACGCACGGAACTGGACGGCTTGTCGTCGAGGCATTGAAAAATGGCGGAATGCTCGCTGTCTACCGCGAGCACACGCACGCCGTGCTTCTTCGCCTCGCTCATCACGATTTCGCCCGCCATCACGAGAATCTCCTTCGAGGCGACGGCAATATCTTTTCCAGCGCGAATGGCCGCCAGTGCGGGCTGCAAGCCAGCCGTGCCGACGATGGCGATGAGCACGATGTCCGCCTCCGGCAATGTCGCGAGCTTGAGCAATCCTTCGTCGCCCGCGTACACGCGAACACTGGTGCCGAGCGCATTCTGAAGCTGCTTCGCTTTTTTAGGATCGCTGATGCTGATAGCAGCCGGCCGATGTTTGCCCGTTTGTTTGAGCAACAACTCGGTGTTATTCCCAGCGGCGAGACCGATGAGCCGAATATGACTGGGCAAATCCTCCGCCACCTTGATCGTACTGGTGCCGATGGAACCGGTGCTGCCGAGGAGAACGACGTTCTTCATTCAGTTCGTCAAAATGTGGCGCAGATAGAGATACATCAGCGGCGCGTTGAAGAGGAGGCTGTCGAGCAGATCGAGAATACCGCCGATGCCGGGGAACATCCCCCCGGAATCCTTCACGCCCGCTTCGCGCTTGAATAACGACTCGATGAGATCGCCGATCACTGCGGCAACGGCGAGAATGAATCCGAGCGTAATCGCGTGCCCCAGCGGCATACCAGCGGGGTAGAGCTTCGTGCCGAGATTGGCACCGGCGAAGTGGGCAAAGAGCACGCTGCCTCCGACCGAGAATAGTAGAGCGCCGCCGAATCCTTCCCACGTTTTTCCAGGACTGATGCGGGGAATCATCTGGTGCCGGCCGATGAGCGATCCGACGAAGTACGCACCCGTGTCGCTCATCTTCGTCACGAGGATAAAATAGAGGACGAAGAAGGTGCCATTGCCCACCAACTCGTAGCGCGGGAAATAATAGATTTTCTGGATGAAGTTCAGCAGCCACGGCACATACATCAGGCCGAAGAGAGTGGTGGAAATAGCGAGGATTCCGGCCGTGTTCGCGCGCGATACGAACTGGCGTATGCAAAGGCCGAGCACGAACAGGATGAGAAAGCTCACCTCGAAATCGTTCGCCTTCGCGGGCGCATCGGGACTCTTCACCCAGTCCACCGCGCCCGAGAAACAGATAAACGTCGCGAACATCAGCAGCAGGCCGGCGAGAATCCCTTCGCGTTTGAAACAGACGAGGCCGCGTTTTTCGACAAGGCCGTAGAACTCAATCATCCCCAAAGCCGCCAGCACGGACATGATGACGAGGAAGACGGTGTCGGAAACAATCTTGTGGCCCGAGAACATCGCCCCGAGCACAACGGACCAGAGGATCACCGAACTGAGTAACCGGCGGAGAAAAATCTGCCCCTTCGTTGGTTGCGGGAGAGTTGGCGCGGTCGGACTCGGTTGAGACATCGCTGCGAAATTAGCGGCCGACAACGGCGGGGTCGAGCGGAACTTTACGCCGCTTCACATCATTCACAGACCACCGAAGCGCCGCTGGCGCTTGGCATACTCCTCGAGCGCGGCGTAGAACTCAGCCTTGCGGAAATCGGGCCACAACGTTGGCGTGACGACCATCTCAGAATACGAGATTTGCCAGAGCAGAAAATTGCTCACACGCATCTCGCCGCTCGTGCGGATGAGCAGGTCAGGGTCAGGATAATGCCGCGTGTAAAGATGCTGCGCGAAGATCTTGTCGTTGATCTCGTCCGGATCGAGATCACCCCGTTTGGCTTTGCGCGCGAGGCTGCGCGCAGCCTCGACAATCTCTTCGCGCCCTCCGTAGCTGAGCGAGAGAATGAGCGTGAGTCCGCTGTTACGGCTTAGAGCGGCTTGAGTTTTTGCCAACTGCTTCTGCACCGGCTCGGGCAAACGATGAATCTGCCCGATGACTTCGAGACGCACGTTACTCTCGTTCAGTTCCGCTTCCTCCTTCTTGAGAAAACCGATGAGATACTGCATCAGGGCCACAACCTCGGCTTTGGGACGGTTCCAGTTCTGAACTGAGAACGCGTAAAGGGTCAGGAATTTCACACCGACACCGCTTGCGGATCGAACGATATGACGCACCGACTCGATGCCGCGCAAGTGGCCGGCCACACGCGGCAGGAAACGCTTCTTCGCCCAGCGACCGTTGCCATCCATGATGACGGCCACGTGTGTCGGTATCGCCGCCTTGGCTTCGGAACTGAGTTGGAGCGATCGGTTCATCGGCTGATCGGCACGTCGAATTGGGAATGTCGAACCCATCCACTCCTGATTCGGCATTCGGCGACTGAGTTAGATGAAAATCGTCTGGTCACGCCCCGGCCCAACCGATGCGATGGCGATCTTCGCTCCGGTCAATTCGGAGACGGCCTTCAAATAACTGCGGCACTTCGGCGGAAGCGCCTTCCACGAACGCGCCTTCGTCGTGTCGCAAAGCCAGCCTGGAAACTCGGCGTACACCGGTTCGCACCGCGCGAACTGCTCGATGTCGTTCGGCACGTGGTTCACGTTCTGTTTGCCGATGCGATAACCGATGCAGACCTTGATGACCGGAACCGTATCGAGGCCGTCGATGTTCGTGATGGCCAGCGCGTCAATGCCGTTAATGATCACCGCGTTGCGCGTGGCGACGGCGTCGAACCAACCGCAGCGCCGAGCGCGGCCAGTGGTCGCACCGAACTCACGGCCCATCCCGTGCAGCAGATCGCTAATCTCCGCGTTCTCGCTCGGCAACGGCCCTTCGCCCACACGCGTGGTGTAAGCCTTCAGCACACCGACCACGTGATCCATCCGATTCGGCGGCACGCCCGATCCGGTGCACGCGCCGCCGGACGTGGTGTTCGACGAGGTCACATACGGATACGTGCCGTGATCGATGTCGAGATACGTCCCCTGCGCGCCTTCGAAAAGAATCTCCTCCCCACGCTCCATCGCCTCGTGCAATAGAAGAACCGTGTTGGTGACGAACGGGCGCAGACGATCGCCGGCCTCGCGATAGGCAGCGTAAACTTCTTTGAACGAAATCGGCTTCGCCCCGAAAGCGCGCAGCACTTCGTTGTTCTCCTTGATGCGTTGACGCAATTTTTCTCCGAAAGATTCCGCGTTGATCAGATCAATCATCCGCAATCCCACACGCGCGGCCTTGTCGCCGTAAGCGGGGCCGATGCCGCGCTTGGTGGTGCCGATTTTGTTTTTGCCCTTGAGAAGCTCGCGCTGGGCGTCCAACTCGCGATGGTAAGGGAAAACGACGTGGGCCGTCTCGCTGATGAAAAGATTGCCGGCCACCTTGATGCCGGACTTGATCAAGCCATCAATCTCGCCGACGAGATTCACCGGGTCCACCACGACGCCGTTACCGATCACGCACTTCTTGCCCGAGCGGAGGATGCCGGAGGGAATCAGATGCAGCACATACTTCTGCGGGCCGACGTAGACCGTATGCCCAGCGTTGTTGCCGCCCTGCGTACGCACGACGATGTCAGCACTCTCGGTGAGCACGTCGATGATTTTCCCTTTGCCCTCGTCGCCCCACTGGGCGCCGACCAGAATCGTGTTAGCCATCTTGTTTTCTTCCATCTGCCCAATAAAAAACCCCGAACCGTAAATTCGGGGCCACTGAGGGCGTATTTACCCAGAGAACGTAGAAAGCGGGCGGCGTGAAGTCAACAGCGGACTCAGGCCCGCGAACTTCTGCTGTGCAGCGCGCAGCGTTTCGCTAAACTTCGCGCATGATCTGGCTGCCAGATTACCACATGCACACGCCGCTCTGCCGCCACGCAACGGGCGAGCCGATCGAGTACGCGGCGCGCGCCGTGGCCGTGGGCCTCACGGAAATCGGCTTCACCGACCACTCGCCGATGGCCCGTGACGACTTCGACAACTGGCGGATGCGCGCCGATCAACTCGACGAATACGTCGAGAAAGTCCGCCGCGCCCAGCGCGAGTTTCCCCAGCTCACCATCCGCCTCGGCTTGGAAGTGGATTATCTCCCCGGCCACGAATCGTGGATTCGCGATCTGGCCGCGCGGCATTCGTGGGATTATTTCATCGGCTCCGTCCATTACGTCTCCGATTCATGGGACGTGGACAACCCCGCCAAACTTTCCGAGTGGAAAAGCCGCAACCCATTCGAGGTCTGGAGTGCTTATTTCGACCGACTCACAATGGCCGCCGAGTCTGGCCTCTTTGAAATTATAGGCCACGCCGATTTGCCGAAGAAGTTCGGAATCTATCCAAAGGAAGATTGCACACCGATCTTCCGCCGATTCATCGACGCCGCCGCGAAGCACGACGTGGCCATCGAGTTGAACACAGCCGGACTGCGCAAAGATTGCCGCGAAATTTATCCGTCCCCTGCTCTGTTGCAATTGGCGTACGAGGCCGGCGTGAAAATTACTTTTGCTTCCGATGCCCACGCCGCTGCGGAGGTCGGTCTGAACTTTACCGAAGCGCTCGCGCTCGCCCGCCGCATCGGCTACACGCACACCTGCCGTTTCGCCGGACGTAAACGCGACATCGTCCCCTTGCCGAGTTAGTTTGGATTGAGGCGTAATCCGGAATGCGCGCGGCGCCGTGAAATCTATGGAACTCTATCTCCTCCGCCACGCCATCGCCGAAGAACAGTCCGCGAGCCAACCCGACAGCGAACGCCGACTCACGCGGGAAGGCGCGCGCAAGATGCGCCGCATCGCCAAAGGCATGAAAGCGCTCGGACTGAAGTTCGATCTCATCCTCACCAGCCCGTTCATCCGTGCGAAACAGACAGGGGAAATCGCGGCCTCTGCGTTGAAGTTAGAAAAGCGACTCGCTGTGGAACTAACCTTGGCCGGTGACCGAAAGCCGCGCGAGTTCATTGCCGCGCTCAAGAAACACACGAGCGCTGAACGCGTTTTGCTGGTCGGTCACGAACCGCATCTGAGCCAACTCATCTCGGTTCTGATTTCAGGAAGCGAACGTCCCGCTGTCGCGATGAAGAAAGCCAGCCTTTGTAAGCTAACAGTGGGCGAACTCAAATACGACCGTTGCGCCGTGCTGGACTGGCTTCTGGAACCGAACCAACTCGCACAGCTCGGTTGAACGCGACTACTTGCTGATGCCGCGCTCGCTGCTGCGCGCGAACTGAACGAGGTGTTTCACCTCGGGCAGCAACGGCAGATCAGCTTCAATCTTTGCCAACGCGTTCGAAATGGTCAGCCCTTCGCGGAAGAGAATCTTGTAGGCGGAACGCAACGCGGATTGCGCTTCCTCGGAAACACCGTTCCGCTCAAGCCCGACCTTGTTGACCGTGCGCGTCTCGGCGGGATTGCCATCGGCGAGCATGAACGGCGGCACGTCCTGCACCACCTTCGAACAGCCACCGATGATTGCCATCGTGCCGATGCGGCAGAACTGGTGCACCGCCGCGAGTCCGCCGACGATCGCGTGGTCCTCAACCGTCACGTGGCCCGCGAGCGTACCGACGTTGGACATGATGATGTGGCTGCCGACGCGGCAGTCGTGCGCGATGTGGCAGTAGGCGAGGATGTGATTGTGCGAGCCGACCGTGGTTGCATCGCCGTCGCTCGTGGCGCTGTGGATGGTGACGTATTCGCGAAAGGCATTGTCCTCGCCGATGACCGTGCGCGTGACGCCGCCTTTCCATTTCAAGTCCTGCGACTTGAGCCCGATGCTGGCAAAAGGAAAAATCTCGTTGCGCTTGCCGAGCGTGGTGTGGCCATCGATGACGACGTGCGAGTGGAGCTTGCAACCTTCGCCGAGCGCGACGTGCTCGCCGATGACGCAGTAGGGACCAATTTCGCAGCCGGAAGCGACTTGCGCTTTGGGATGGATGACGGCGGTGGAATGAATCATCACAATCTCAACCGTCAATCAACATGAAAGTCACTTGGGCTTCGCTCACCGGATCGCCGTCCACGGAGCAAACGCCTTTGGCCTTGCCAATCTTTCCGCGGACTTTGGTCAGCTCGACATCAATTATCAGCGTATCTCCGGGATGAACGGGCTTGCGCCACTTCACTTCTTCGGCAGCCATGAAGTAGGCGATCTTCCCTGCGTTCTCGGCCTGTCGCAGCATCAGGATTCCCGCGACCTGCGCGATTGCCTCGAGTTGCAGCACGCCGGGCATGATCGGATGGCCCGGAAAATGGCCGGCGAAATACGGCTCGTTCATCGTCACGTTTTTCAGCGCCTTGATTTTGTTGCCCTCGATCCACGTCACTTTATCCACCATCAGGAACGGCGGGCGGTGCGGCAAAATCTTCATCACCTGCATCACATCGAGTGTGGCGCCGTCTTTCACGACCGTCTCGACCGCTTTGGATTCGACCACCACCGCAGATTTTTCTGGCGGCGGAGCAAAGGTCTGCGCCGCGACGAGCGGCTTGCGCATCTGCGCGACGATTTGGCGAGCGAGCTCGCAATTCGCGGCGTGGCTCGGCTTGAAAGCGACAATGTGCGCGCCGAGCGACCGACCAATCAGCGAGAGGTCGCCGACGATATCGAGCATCTTGTGCCGGACGAACTCTTCGGGATAACGCAGCGGCTCATTCGTCAACACGGCGTCATCGCGAATGATGACGGCGTTCTCGAGGCTGCCACCTTTGACGAGCCCGTTCTTGATGAGGAACTCGATTTCCTCGAAGAAACAAAATGTGCGGGCGTGGGCGAGTTCCTTCTCCCACGTTTTCGTATCCAGCTCGACGGTGAAATATTGCGTGTGACGGCTCTGCTTGTCGGTGCTCGTGCACGTGAGCTTGAACCCGTCGTGCGGAAAGGCGGCCATGTAAGTCTCGCCGAGCTGCAGCTCGATGGGCGCAGTCAAACGATACGGCTCGCGCTTCTCGGTTTGCGCGACGATGCCGGCCGACTCAATCATCTTACAATACTCGCGCGCGCTGCCGTCGGCGATGGGCGGCTCATTGGAGTCCAGTTCGACAATCGCGTTGTCCACGCCCCAGCCCGTGAAATTCGCGAGGACGTGCTCGACGGTGTGAATCTTCACACTGCCTTTTGAAATCGTGGTGGAGCGATTGGTCTCAGTGACATTCTCGACGCGCGCCTCGACCTCCGGCTTGCCATCGAGATCCACGCGACGGAAGCGAATGCCCGTGCCCACCGGCGCGGGCAGGAAGGTCATGGAAACCTTGTTGCCACTGTGCAGGCCGATACCGGAAAAGCTGACGGGTTTGACGAGCGTCTGTTGTTGCTCCACGTGCGGATTAAAACGAAGCGGAGAGCTCGACGCAAGGAAGCAAAAAGGCGGACCGGAAATCCGGCCCGCCTTGAATTTTGCGTCAACGCTCTAAAAGCGTTGGATTGGTCGGCTTAGCGACGACCACCACGGCCGCCACCACCACCGCGACCACCGCGGTCTCCGCCACGATCACCACCGCCATTACCGCGTTCGCGGTGTTCGGGTCGGTCGGCGGGAGGGCGGTCACCCTGTTGTTGTTCGCCGCCTTCAGCGCGACGTTCACGGTGTTCTCCAGCTTCAGCACGGTGCTCGCCGCCTTCAGCGCGATGTTCACGGTGCTCGCCACCTTCGGCCGGTTGATCGCCCTGAGGTTCACCGCCATGTTCGACATCGCGGTCAGCCATCGCGGCGCGGCGCGAAAGTTTCACGCGGCCCTTCTCGTCCACACCGAGACACTTGACGGCAATTTCATCGCCCACCTTGACGATGTCCTCGACCATCTTGACGCGGAAGTTGGCGAGCTCGGAGATGTGCACGAGTCCGTCCTTTCCGGGGAGGAACTCGACGAAGGCGCCGAATTCTTTGATCGTGACGACCTTGCCGCGGTAGACCTTGCCAATCTCAGCCTCGGCGGTCATCCCTTCGATCGCTTCGCGAGCGATCTGGATGCCCTCGGCGGAGACAGAGTAGATGTGCACGGAGCCGTCGTCCTCGATGTTGATTTCGCAACCGGACTCTTCGACGAGGCGTTTGATGTTCTTGCCGCCAGGCCCGATGATCGCGCCGATTTTCTCGGGGTTGATCTTGAGGGTGACGATGCGCGGGGCGTATTTGCTCAGCTCCTTGCGCGGCTCGGCGAGGACTTTCGCCATCTCGCCAAGGATGAAGACGCGAGCGATGCGAGCCTTCTCGACCGTCTCGGTCATGATCTTGTGCGTCATGCCGCGCAGCTTCAGATCGAGCTGGAATCCAGTGATGCCCTTCTCGGTGCCGGCGATTTTGCAATCCATGTCGCAGTAGCCGTCTTCCCAACCGATGATGTCGGAGAGAAGTTTGTAGCGCGTGATTGCGTCACTGGCGTCGTGATCGGTGCAGATACCGATGCTGATGCCGGCGACGGGGCGGATGAGCGGGACGCCGGCATCCATGAGCGCGAGCGTGCCACCGCAGACGCTGGCCATCGAGGTGGAGCCGTTGGACTCCATGATCTCGCTGACGACGCGGACGGCGTACGGATAATCCTTGAGCGGAATCATCGGCGCGATGGAACGCTCAGCGAGAGCGCCGTGACCGATTTCGCGGCGGCCGGGGCCGGTGATACGGCCGGTCTCGCCGACGGAGAAGTTCGGGAAGTTGTAATGCAGCATGAACTTCTTGGTCGTCTCGCCGCCGGTGTAGGAATCAAAATCCTGCGCGTCATCGCTCGTACCGAGCGTGACGAGGCTTATCGCCTGCGTCTCGCCACGGGTGAAGATGGCCGAACCGTGAACGCGCGGCAGGATGCCGACTTCGCCAGAGATCGCACGGATATCATCGAAGCCGCGGCCGTCGAGGCGCTTGCCGGAATCGAGGATCAAGCTGCGCACAGCTTCCTTCTGGATGTAGTAGAAAGCCTGGCTGACGGTGAAGGAGGTCACCTTCTCCGCGCCGAACTTCTCGACGAGCTTCGCGCCGACCTCGTCCTGAATCGCCTTGCAGGCGCCTTCGCGGGCGAGCTTGCCGGGCGTGAGCAACGCGGGAACAAAACGGTCGCCCGCGAGCGACTTGGCTTCTTTGAGAATCTCGTCAGGAACAAGGTTGACGGTGATCTGGCGCTTGGGCTTGCCGGCCTTCGCGATGAGTTCCTTCTGCGCAGCGATGATCGGCAAGCAGCACTCTTGAGCGAAACGGAGAGCGGCGTTGAAGTCGTCCTCGGTGATTTCCTCGGCCGCACCTTCGTACATCACGATGTCGGTTTCGTTGCCGACGTACACGAGGTCGAGATCGCTCTCGGCCATCTGCACGTGCGTCGGGTTGGCGATGAACTCGCCGCCGATACGACCGACCCGCACAGCGCCGAGCGGGCCAGCCCACGGGATATCACTCACGGAGAGCGCGGCGGACGCGCCGATGATGGAAAGGATGTCCGGATCATTCTCGCCGTCAGCGGAGAGAAGAACGGTCTGGACCTGCACCTCGTTGTACCAGCCCTTCGGGAAGAGCGGACGGATCGGACGGTCGGTCAGACGGCAGGTGAGAATTTCTTTCTCAGTCGGCCGGCCTTCGCGCTTGAAGTAACCGCCGGGGAAGCGGCCCGCGGCAGCGGCCTTCTCACGGTAATCAACGGTGAGCGGGAAGAAGTCCTGACCGGGCTTGGCCTTGGTGGCGGCGACGGCGGCGACGACGATAATCGTCTCACCGAGCTGGACAGTAACGGCGCCGTCAGCCTGCTTGGCGAGTTTGCCGGTTTCGATGTGGATCTGCTGGGCCCCAATCTGGGCGGTGGCTTTGTATGCCATTTGCTTTTTCTTTCTAGCCCACCCACTGGAGGAACTTCAGTGAACGCCCGCGGTGCGGACGCTGAATGAAATTTCCCCGTGGTGCGGGCGTTTGGTTTCGGTTTGGTTTGGAGAGGAACGGAGCCGGCTTGAAAAAGCACCAGCCACGTTCCAGCAATCGGGTTTGAGCGGGGCGCGACGCCAGGTGGGCGCGCGCACCGAAGATTACCTGCGGAGCTTAAGCTTCTTGGTAATCGAGGTGTAGCGCTCGGTGGCGGTGGTGTGCAGGTAATCGAGCAAGCGGCGGCGCTGGGCGACCATGATCAAGAGGCCACGGCGGGAGCTGTGGTCCTTCTTGTTCGTCTGCAAATGCTCAGTGAGGTGGTTAACCCGCTCGGTGAGCAGGGCAATCTGGACATCAGCCGAACCGGTGTCTTTGTCGTGCCGGCGGTGGGTCTGAATGGTCTTCGTCTTCGCTTTAGCTTCCATATCTTTATTCAATAAGGGCGGCAAACTTAGGGGAACGCCGCATCGGTGTAAAGTGTTTTTCCGACACGCCTCTTTCCCATCCCCATTTACCGCACGGTAATTTAAAATGGTGCCAGAGGCAGGAATTGAACCTGCGACCAAAGGCTTATGAGTCCTCTGCTCTACCCCTGAGCTACTCTGGCACAAAGAGGGCGGTGATTTTTAAGAAGAAACGCCTCGGTGTCAAATCCAATGATGGCCGCCGAGTCGATTAGGCGTCGATCGGAATAAGCCTTGACCCCGCGGACACACGCCCCGTAAGCTTGCCGCCGTTGTTTTTCACAACTCATGCTAGCGCAACTTAAAGGCCTGTTCTCCAACGACATTGGCATTGATCTCGGGACGGCGAATTCCCTCGTCTACGTCCGCGATCAAGGCATTGTGCTGCGGGAACCCTCCGTCGTCGCCGTTCAGGTTGGCACCAATCAAGTGCTCGCTGTCGGCTCCGAGGCGAAGCGGATGCTCGGCCGCACGCCGGGCAACATTCTAGCCATCCGCCCGATGAAGGCCGGCGTCATCGCCGACTTCGAAATCACCGAAGCGATGTTGCGCTACTTCATCCAAAAGGTTCACCACCGCAAACTCATCGCTCCGCGCGTCGTCGTCGCCGTCCCCTCCGGAATCACCGAAGTGGAACGGCGCGCCGTGAAAGATTCCGTGACGCACGCGGGCGCTCGCGAGGTGTATCTGATTGAACAACCGATGGCCTCGGCCATCGGCGTTGGTCTGCCGGTCGTGGAACCGGCGGGCAACATGATTGTGGATATTGGCGGCGGCACCTGCGAGATCGCGATTATTTCGCTCGCGGGCATCGTCTTCTCCCATAGCCTGCGCGTGGGCGGAGATGAATTCGACGACACGATCGTCGCCTACATGAAACGCGCGCATAACCTAATGATTGGCGAACGCACCGCCGAAGAGATCAAGATGCGCATCGGGTCTGCATTCCCGATGGACAAGGAAGTTACTATGGATGTGAAGGGTCGCGACCTCGCTGCAGGTCTGCCTAAAACCCTCACCATCCGTTCAGAGGAAATTCGCGAGGCCCTCAAGGATCCGCTCTCCAGCATTCTGGAAGCCGTCCGCCTCACGCTCGAACGCTGCCCACCCGAACTCTCCGGCGACCTCGTCGACCGAGGAATCGTGATGGCCGGCGGCGGCGCATTGCTGCGCGGCATCGACAAGCTCGTCTCGAAAGAAACCGGTCTCCCTGTCCACATCGCCGAGGACCCCCTCAGCGCCGTGGCCGAAGGCACCGGCCGAGTGCTTCAAGAGATGGAATTCCTCCGGCGCGTCACTTCCTCCAGTTCGGGATCTTGATCCCCCACGGTGCCTTCGCCCCACACGGGTGAAGAGATGTTTAGAAGGCAACATTACATTGCCTTGGGATTGATTGCGCTGCTGGCGCTGGTTCTTCTGAACCTGCCCCAGGCCGCCACCACGCGCCTCAAGCTCGCCCTCGGCGGCTTTTTCCTGCCGCTCTTCGGCCTCTCTTCCGCAAGCCAGACCGTCGGTCAAAAGGCGGTGGACACCGGCGTGCCTCGCGCAATTCTCCTTCAACAACTCGGCGAACTCCAGCGCACCAACCAGCAACTCCGCCTCCAGACCACCCAACTTCAAGAGGCCGCTCGTGAGAACACGCGTCTCCGCCAGCAACTTCTCTGGCAACAGCGCGCGCCATGGAAACTCCGCCTCGCCCGCGTGACCAGTCGCGACCCCGCCAACTGGTGGCGCACGTTTCAGATTGATCTCGGCTCGCGCAACGGCATCACCAACGACGCCCCCGTGATCGTCGTCGAAGGCCTCGTCGGCCGCGTCCAGCAAGTCGGCTACACGCATTCGCAAGTCGCGCTCGTCGGCGACCCTGCCTGCCGCATCGCCGTCCTCGTGCAGGAAACGCGCGAGCAAGGCATCGTCGTCCCCGGCGCCGCCACCGCCAGCAATCCGATGATGGCCGATCTGGTTTATCTTCCAGCGAACAGCGCCGTGAAAGCCGGGCAAAATCTCGTCACCAGCGGTCTCGGCGGCGTGTTTCCAAAAGGCATTCCCGTCGGTGTCGTCAGTGAATTTCAGCCGTCCGATGGCGATCTGCACACCACCGCGCGCGTGCGGTTCGCCGTCAACACCGGCCGGTTGGAGGAAGTGTGGGTGATCACGCCATGAACCGCTTCCATCTCATCACCCTGCCGCTCGTCGCTCTGCTGAGTCTCTACGTGGAAAGCGTGGTCGCGTGGCCGCACACGTTGATCGGCGCGCAGATCGCCACACTGCCGGCACTCGTCGTGTTCGCTGCGCTGCGAGCCAACTTCCCTGCCCTGCTCGCCGTGATTATCCTCGGCGCACTCTGGCGCGATGCGCTCTCCGCCGACCCGCTCGGCCTCAGCCTGCTGCCGCTCACCGCAATCGGCGCGGTCATTCATATCAACCGCCAAATCATCGTCGGCGACCAGTTCTACGCGCGCTTCATGGTCGGCGCGATCGCCGGCGCAGTGGTGCCGTTGCTCATGTTGCTCCAACTTTTCACGCTCGGCCGCGAACCGCTCGCAGGCTGGTTCTTCGCGTGGCAACTCGCCGTGATGTCCGTCGGCAGCGGCCTGCTTGTCCCGATTTATTTCCGCCTGTTCGATTCACTAGAAAACGCGTTCATCCACCCGACGGTCGCGCCGGATCCGCGCGCGCTTCGCCGTAACCAAACCCGCCGCTGACCCGATGATGCTCTTCCCACAAATCGGCCGCCAAGATCCCGCGCTGCGCTTCATCGCACTGGCGTTGGTCGCGGGCTTGGCCGTGCTGCTGGTGGGGCTGTGGCACGTGCAGGTCGTTTCCGGCAAGCGGCATCTCGAAGCGCAGCAGAATCAATCGATGCGCACGCTGCGTGTGCCGGCCGTGCGGGGACAAATCACCGATCGCCATCACCAACCGCTCGCATTCGACCGGCCCGTGTATCATGTGAACGCCTACCTCGATGAGCTGCGTCCGCATTTCCAACAGGAATATCGCCGTCGCCGGACTCCTGGAAAATTGACGCGCGCCCAAGTCAGCGCGCTTGAAAAACAGGTTCGCTTCAACACCGTGAGCAATTTCGTGAACCAGCTTCGGCTGCCGGTGCCGATGACGCTCACCGAGCCGCAGCTCCACTGGCATTACACCAACAAGCTCGCGCTGCCGCTGCCTGTCGTGCGCGATCTCACGCCCGCGCAAGTCGCGGTTTTCATGGAGCGCGGTGGCGCGGTGCCCGGGCTCGATGTCGCCGTCGCTTCCTCGCGCACGTATCCGCATGCGGCGGCCGCGCACTTGATCGGTTATCTCAAACGCGACGACAGCTCATCCGAGGATGAGGATTCGTTCTACCACTATCGCATGCCGGATTTCGTCGGGCGCACCGGCATTGAATCGTTGTTCGATCAAAAGCTCCGCGGCCGCGCGGGCACGCGGACGATGCTCGTGAACAATCTCGGCTACCGGCAATCCGAGCACATGAGCACACCGGCGGGTGCTGGCCACAACGTGGTGCTCACACTCGACCTCGCCATTCAGCGCGCCGCCGAACAAGCGCTCGCCACTGCGCGGCCGGACGTGGAAGGCGCCGTCGTGGTGATGGACCCGACCAACGGCGACATCCTCGCGATCGCTTCCGCGCCGACGTTCAACCCCGGCGACTTCGTCCCGCGCATCGATTCGGACGCCTGGGAT
Source organism: Akkermansia muciniphila (assembly GCA_945860945.1). GTDB lineage: Bacteria > Verrucomicrobiota > Verrucomicrobiia > Limisphaerales > SIAT01 > SIAT01. Next base: position 61,849 of record CAMASG010000001.1, on the reverse strand, counting down.
CGGCTGCGCGATCCGCAGCTGCGCCCGCTCATTCTGCGCGCCACGCAGGAACGTTATCCGCCGGGCTCGATCTTCAAAATCATCACCGGCCTCGCCGCGCTTGAAGCGGGCGGATTGAATCCCGCCGAGATTTTTTCGAGCCCCGGCCACTTCCAACTCGGCCGCCGCACCATCAAAGACACCGCCCCGGCGGGTAACTACAATTTTCGCCGCGCGTTCATCCATTCGAGCAACACCTACTTCATCCACCACGCGCTCCAGGCCGGCCCCGATCGGCTCACCGAAATGGGCGAACGTTTCTTCCTCGGCAAGAGCACTGGACTCCTCCCCGGACAGGAAGTCGCCGGACAGTTTCCTGATCGCGCGAAGCTCCGTGAAGGCTGGGCGCCGGGCGACACCGCAAATCTTTCCATCGGCCAAGGCCCCGTCACCGTCACGCCGCTGCAAATGGCGGTGATGACGAGCGCCGTCGTGAACGGCGGCAAAGTCTGGTGGCCGCGTTTGGTGGACCGCATCGAGTCGCCCGAGGCCGACGCGGTGAATCCGGTCGAGCAATTCCCCGCCGCACGGTTGCGCGGTGATTTGAACGTGAACCCGAAGAACCTCGACACCATCCGCGATGCGATGTTGGCCGATGTGGAAGATCCCGAAGGCACCGGCCGGCGCGCCGCTGTGCCCGGCATGAAGATCGGCGGCAAGACCGGCACGGCCGAGGTCCAGCGCGGCGGTCGAAACGTGGACAAGATCACGTGGTTCGTCTCCTTCGCGCCATACGAGAATCCGAAATACGTGGTGGTGGTGATGATCGAGAGCGGCAGTTCCGGCGGCGGCACCTGCGCGCCGGTCGCGCAAAAGATTTATCGCGCGATCCAACAACTGGAACGGAGCCGGTCGCTCCCGTCCGTCACTCAAGTGAACCGCTGAACCATGTTCGACGCCGCGCTCACCACCCATCAACGCAGGCTCCGGCCGGACGGCCTGCTGCTCTTCGCGCTGCTGGGGTTGATGGCGTTGGGCGTCGCTTTCATCTACAGCGCGCGCGCCGCGCACGAGGCCAGCGCGTTGATCGCGTGGCACAAGCAACTCCATTTCCGCCAGATCATCTGGTACTCCCTCGGGATGATTGGCGCGGTGCTCGTCTGTCTGAAGGATTACCGCACCATCGCGCGCTGGTCGCTGGTCTTCTACTGGGGCACCACTCTGCTGCTGGTGGCCGTGCTCATCCCCGGCATCGGCGCGATGCGTTACGGCGCGCGCCGCTGGATTGATCTCGGGCTCTTCCAACTCCAACCGTCGGAGTTCGCCAAGCTCGCGGTCATCCTCGCGATGGCCCAGTTCCTCAGCCGACCGCAGGAAGAACTCCGCCAACCCCGCACGTTGCTGAAAGCCTTCGGTTTAATGGCGCTCCCATTCCTGCTGGTCTTGAAAGAGCCGGACCTGGGCTCGGCGTTGATGATCGTGCCGCCGGGACTCGCGATGCTCTACGTCGGCGGCGTGCCGACGCAGTTCCTCAAGCGTTTCATGGGCGGCGGCGCGATCTTCGTGCTCCTGCTCGTCGTCAGCATTCTTTTCGCTCCGCCGAAATGGCAGGTGATCAAGCTCGAGGATTACCAGAAGCGCCGGCTCCTCGTTTATTTCGGCATGAACTACGCGCCCGCCAACGCGACACCAGCCGAGCGCGCCCGCGCCTTGGCCGATCAGCGGCGCGATTCATACAATGTCGAACAGGCAATGATTTCCGTCGGCTCAGGTGGGCTGACGGGTAAAGGATGGCGGCAGGGAACCCAGAATGCCCTCGGTTACCTGCCCCGCGGCGTGGCTCACAACGACTTTATCTTCTCCGTCATCGCGGAGGAGAGCGGGTTCGTCGGTAGCCTCTTCGTGCTGGCACTGTATGCCACCGTCCTCTTCGCCGGCATCCGTATCGCCAGCCAAACGCGCGATCGTTTGGGGAAATTGCTGGCCGTGGGCGTGGTAACCCTGCTATTCAGCCACGTCTTTGTGAACATCGGAATGAACATCCGCCTAATGCCTGTGACGGGCGTGCCACTGCCCCTGTTGAGTTACGGGGGATCCTCAGTTATCTGCTCGTTAGTCGCCGCAGGCCTCCTGCAGAACGTCCATCTCCACCAGAAAAGTCTTTAACCTACCTATTTATGAACGCTCCCCAACCCTCCCGCCGCCGTCGTGGCGGCCAACGTTTCCGCCCCAAAGGCGGGATGCATCAACCCCAGCACGCGGACCAGTCCGCCGCCGCCGAGGCCCGCACCGGTGCCGTCTCCGGTACCGTCTCCGGACAGGGCGGCGACGAAGCCGTCTATGACAAGCGCCGGCACGAGGCCGACATCATTCGCGCCGAGAACGTCGCCCACGGCATCCCCGCCGACGGCGATGCGCACCCCGACCAACCCGACCAAGCCGCGCCCAAACGGGGCGAGGGCCGCAGAGACCGCGCCTTCCGCGAGCCCAAGGCCGATGAACCCGCAGCCGAGCAGGTCGCCAAGCCCATTCAGAAGCCCAAGGGCTTCATCGAGACCATCAAGGCCGTCGCCCAGAAGGTCGTCGAGAGGGTCAAGCAGTTCGTCGCGCCCGAGAAGAAGATCCGCAAGGAAGTCATCATCAACGCCGAGTCGCTCGAGACCCGCGTCGCCGTTCTCGAGGATAGCAAGCTCGAGGAGTTCACCATCGAGCGCACCAGCGAGGAGCGCATCGTCCACAGCATCTTCAAGGGCAAGGTGAAAAACCTCGAAGACCGCCTCGAAGCAGCCTTCGTGGACATCGGCTTCGAGAAGAACGCCTTCCTTCATTACTGGGACATCGTGCCGAGCAACCTCGACAGCGGCGTCGAGATCGTCGAGCGCGCCGTCAAGAAGCGCGACAAGCCGCGCATCACCAAGAAAGACATCCCCCGCCTCTATCCCACCGGCAGCGACCTCATCATCCAGGTCACCAAAGGCCCCATCGGCACGAAAGGCCCCCGCGTCACCACGCACCTCGCCCTTCCCGGCCGCTACCTCGTCCTCCTCCCGAACTCCGACCAGAGCGGCGTCTCGCGCAAGATCGAAGACATCGAGGAACGCCGCCGCCTCAAGGACATCGTCCGCAAGCTCACCATCCCCGACGGCATGGGCGTCATCATCCGTACCGCCGGCGAGGGACAGCAGACCCGCTACTTCGTGCGCGACGTCGCTATGCTCATCGAAGAATGGGAGCGCATCAAAGAACGCATCGAGAAACAGCCCAGCGCCACCTGTGTCTTCCAGGAGCCCGACCTCATCGAGCGCACCGTCCGCGACTTCCTCACCGAAGATGTGGACAGCATCGTCATCGACAACCCCAAAGAGTGCGAACGCATGCGCGAGCTCGTCGGCCGCATCTCCCGCCGCTCGAAGAACAAGGTCACCCTCTACAACGAAGCCCAGCCCGTCTTCGATCGCTACAACGTCTCCAAGCAGCTCGAGATCGCCTTCTCACGCAAGGTCACCCTCCGCAGCGGCGGCTACATCGTCATCGATGAAACCGAGGCCCTCGTCGCCATCGACGTCAACACCGGCTCCCACAAAGGCGGCAAAGACCAGGAATCCACCATCCTCAAGGTCAACCTCGAGGCCGCCGAGGAGATCTGCCGCCAACTCCGCCTCCGCAACATGGGCGGCCTCATCGTCCTCGACTTCATCGACATGCGCCACGGCCGCGACCGCCAGCAAGTCTATCAACGCATGAAGGACGGCCTCCGCCGCGACAAAGCCAAGACCCACATCCTCCCCATCACCCAGCTCGGCCTGATGGAGATGACCCGCCAACGCCACTCCGAAAGCGTCAGCGCCGCCGTCTATGACGACTGCGCCTACTGTAAAGGCCGTGGCAAAGTGAAAAGCCCCATCTCCATGAGCGTCGAGATCCAGCGCAAGCTGGCCGAAGTCATGAAGAACATGCGCTCACGCCAGGAACGCGACCTCGACATGCAGATCCGCATCGTCGTGAACCCCACCATCCTCGATCGCCTCCGCAAAGAGGATGAGAAACTCCTCATCGAGATGGAGAAGAAATTCTTCGGCAAGCTCTCCTTCCGCGCCGAGCCGGCCTTCCATCCCGAGCAGTTCAAGATCGTCAACGCCGCCACGAACGAAGACCTCGCCAGCGTCGGCCTCTGAACCCACCCCACACTCACACCAAAGCCCCGCCAACCTGGCGGGGCTTTTTTGTTTCCATACTCCTCAACCGGCACGCTGAGGACAGATGCGCCCTACCGGCTTTCCGAGCGAATGGGGAAGGACGGCGTGTCGTTCGGATATTTTCACCCCTACCGCTCATCGGATGAGGGGTGAGAGTGAAAGCGCGGCCGGTCTTACGACTTGATGTCGCGGACTTGGAAGGCAGTGCTGCCGATGAGGAAGAAGGTGATGTTGAAGGCGGCCAATACGATGAGGGAGCTGCCCACTTTCCACCACGGAATCGGCTCGACGAGCATCCCTTGCCAGAGGTTCAGGTGGTAGGTGAAGAACCAGTGCTGGATCTCCTTGAAGAACGGGATGTTCATCAGGATGAAGTTGAGGAAGACGAAGGAGAGCGCGAGGACGGTGGCGGCGGCCGGCTTCACGTTGAAGCAGGAGAACATGAAGGCCAGTCCCATCACGGTGACGGCTTTCGCCCACAACATCCCGTGGGCGATGGTGAAGTGGAAGAGGCCGTCGGCTGGGCCGAACACGCTGAAGACTTCCCCGGGGATGAATACGAACATGCCGCCCCACGGGAACCAGAGCGCGGCGGACGCCACGCCGGTGAAGCCGAGGACTGCTACGAGTAGGAGGGAAAAGAGGACACCCGCGAGCCATTTCACGAAGAGCAGGCGGAACCGCGTGATCGGCCGGGAGAGGATCATCCGCAGGGTGCCATCCTCCGCTTCCTTCGCGACGAGGTCGCCGCCGACGAGGGAGACGTAGAGGGGGAGCAGCATGTAGGCGATGGGGAAGAGCATGATCGTCGCGATCGTCAGGCTGGAGACGTAATAGTTGGCGACATAGCTGTTGCCTTCGAGGGTGCGGACCATTTCGCGCGAGGCGTTGGAGAAGCGGAACACGAGGGCGACGATGGTCTGCGCGAGCAGGAACATGCCGAAGCCGATATAGGTGCGCTTCTTGCCGAAGAGCTTCCAGAGTTCACCGCGGAGTTGAAGCCAGAACATAAATCAGCCCTGAACCGGCACGACGGGCTCCTCTTTCTTCTTCATGAGGTCCAAGTAGAACCCTTCGAGCGTCTGCTCTTCGTGGACGATCTCGAAGAGCGGCATCCCCTGCTCCACAAGCCGCCGTACGAGGGCGTCGGTCCGCACGCCGGGGGCGAGGATCACGTGGGAACCATCGCGGGCGTCGGTGACGAGCTGCTGCGCGCAGAGGTCGGCGAGCGCGGCCGTGAAGTCGCCCACGTTCAGCCGCACCCAGCCGAGCCGGCTCTGGCGGATCTGTTCCAAAGTGCCGTCGAAGACCTTCACGCCTTGGTTCAAGACGGCGATGCGCGTGCAGAGTTGCTCCACTTCGTTCAAGAGATGGGAGGAGAGCAGGATGGTGAGGCCCAATTCGTGCCGGAGCCGCAGGATGGTCTCACGCATCTCGTGGATGCCCTCGGGGTCGAGGCCGTCGCTCGGCTCGTCGAGGATGAGAAGCTCGGGGTTGGGGAGCAATGCCTGCGCGAGAGCCAATCGGGTGCGCATGCCGTGGGAGTAGGTCTTGACCTTGGCCATCTCGCGGCCGGTGAGGCCGACCCATTCGAGCACCTCGCGCATGCGGGCGGGCGCGGTGGGCGCGGTGTATTGGCTGAGGATCTCGAGGTTCCGCCAGCCGCTGAGGTAATCGTAGAAGACAGGCGTCTCGAAGATGGCGCCGACCTTGTGGAGTGCGCGGGGGCGGTTCTCGGCGACGTCGTGGCCGCAGATAATCGCCTCGCCTGCGGTCGGCCAGACCTGCCCGAGCATCATGCCGATGGCGGTGCTCTTGCCGGCGCCGTTGTGGCCGAGCAAACCGAAGATCTCGCCGTGCGAAACCGTGAGGTCGAGGGAGCGGAGCGCCCAGCGGTCGCCGAACTTCTTGGAGAGTTGCTTCAGTTCAATCACGACGATTCAAGGGAAGATCGAGCCACCGACGACGAGTTGGTTCTTGATGTGGCCGTCGGCGTAGAGGTAGTTCACATCCACGTCGGTGCCGAGCGTGGCGTGGAATTTTTCCTTGTCGAAGAAGACGGGGATCTCGTTATCCGTCAGAGCGAGCGCCAAAACCTTGAGGTTGTCGGCCGGTTGTCCGTTGAGGAAGACGTTCCATCCATAGCTGGATCCCGTTTGCAGGAAGATGTTCTGTCTATCCGAGGGGCACTTGAAGACTTCCTTGTTGTAGCCGGCGTGTTTCAGCAGGACGACGTCCATGGAATTGCCGATTGCGAACATGCCGACGGGGCGGTCGAACAAGACCGGCATAAGGTTGTCGTTGTCCGTCACGTAGGTCTGGATGGCGAGGCCGATCTGCCTGAGGTTGCCGAGGCATTTCGCCGAGCGTGCCTTCTCTTTCGCCTTCGCAAAGCCGGGAAGGAGCAAGGAGGCGAGGATGCCGATGATGGCGATGACGACGAGCAACTCGATCAGGGTGAAGGCCCTTCGGAGCGACCGCGCGGAGGATGGAAGGGGCGCGCGCATCGAATCTCAGCGGAAGGCGCGGCCGCTCTGCATGGCGCGTTGGAGTTCATCCAGCAGCGGGGCGAGCTCGGCCTTGGTCTGCGCGGAGCTTTGGCTGTAGAAAGCCTTCAAACCGACGGCGGTGATCTTGTCCTGCAGCTCCTTGCTGAGCGGCGGGTTGTTCGTGTTGGAAGAAGCGCCGGGAGGTTGGCCTTTGGCGTTCGCTTCGCGAAGGCGTTTCACCGCGTCGGCCACGGCTTTCTGCCGCTTCTCCGGCGGGAGCTTCTCGAAAGCCTCGAGGATCCGCTTGAAGCCGCTCGGGAATGTGGCCTCGATGAACATCGCCTTCTCGTCGTCGTTCATTTGCTTGAACCAACGGTCGCCGGTGACGTCGCGGGGGGGACGATTCGTGCCGCGAGCCACTTCGCCGCTACCGCCGACGGCGTTGGTCTCGCCGGCATCGCGCCGCTTCCGGTCGGTGAGGTCGCCGCGCAACTCGCGACGCTCCTGATTCTGAAGCTGGTTCACCATCGCGGCGAGTTTCTGGATCGCTTCCTTGCGCTCGGTGGGCGGGAGCTTATCGATGTCCACCGTCGTGAGAAACTCGCGCACTTTTTCCGGCGTCACCTTCGAGCGTTGCGCCACCGAATAGCCGACCCACGCCACGGCCCAGACCGCCACCAGCACGACAGCGGTGATGACAATGGGTCGATTGCGTTTCTTCGACATGACAGCAGCGATTTCAACCGATTTGGAGGGAAAGGTCAAGAATGAGAACCACGCGGACGCCCCTTTGGTTGCGGAAGCTTTTGACAGGCGCGCTGCATCCTGTTGCCATTCGCGCGAAGACACGCCACGCCATGAACCACCGCGCTTTCCCCTCCACCGTTTGCCTCGCCCTCACTCTCGCTCTCGTCGCCACCGCCGCCAGCGCAGCCGACGCGCTTCCCGGTACAGCCGCTTTGATACGCGAAGGTGATTTTTCGGCGCAGATGGTCGCGGGCATCGACCGTTTTCTAATGCGCGAGACCGCCGCCTCGGCCACCAACCGCGCGGCGTTGTGGCGGCGTGATTTCAAGTCGCGCGACGCGCATGAGAAATCCGTCCAACCGAACCGCGAGCGTCTCCGCAAGATGATCGGCGCGGTGGACGCCCGCGTGCCGTTCCTCGCGCCGGAGTTCCTCGCCATCGGCGCAACCAGCGCGCTCGTCGCCGAGACCGACAGTTACAGCGTGTTCGCGGTGCGTTGGCCCGTCTTCGAAGGCGTGTTTTCCGAAGGCCTGCTCTTCGAACCGAAAGGGAAAATGACTGCGCGCATCGTCGCCCTCACCGACGCCGATCAGACGCCCGAGCAACTCGCTGGGCTCGCGATCGGACTGCCGCCGGCGCAGCAGTGGATCCGACGCCTCGCCGAGAACGGTTGCCAAGTGCTCGCGCCGGTGCTCGTGGATCGGCAGGCGACGTGGTCCGGTAGCGACCTCGTCGGCCGCAACACAAACCAGCCGCACCGCGAATGGATTTATCGGCAGGCGTTCGAGATGGGACGCCACATCATCGGCTACGAAGTGCAGAAGGCGCTCGCCGCTGTGGATTGGTTCGTCTCCGAAAACAAACAGCCCGACACCAAAGCGCTGAAGATCGGCATCGCCGGTTTCGCGGAAGGCGGATTGATTGCGCTGCACGCCGCCGCGCTCGATTCGCGTGTGGACGCAACGCTCGTGAGTGGCTACTTCGATTCGCGACAGAATGTCTGGAGCGAGCCGATTTACCGCAACGTCTTCGGGTTGCTGCGCGAGTTCGGTGACGCCGAAATCGCCAGCCTCGCCGCCATCGCTCCCCGCCGACTCGTTATCGAACAGAGCGTGGCTCCGCGAATCGACGGCCCGCCCGCGCCTTCCCCGGGCCGCGCCGGTGCTGCGCCGGGAAAATGGACCCCGCCCGCGTTCGATTCGGTGAAGGCCGAGGTGGCTCGCGCGCACTCATTCTTCGTCGACCAGACGAACGTCGTGTCGGCAATCCAGTTCATCCACGACAAAGAGAAACCGTTCGCCGCGCCGATGAGTGATGCCGCGCTCGCCGCTTTCTTCGAGGGATTAGAAATCAAAATCAAACCGGCGCCGCTCGCGAAGATTCTGCCGGTGGATACGCGCAAAGTGTTCGATGCCCAACAGCGCCAGCGCCGTGCGGTGAAGGAGTTGGAGGAGCACACGCAGCGCTTGATGCGCCTCTCGACTCGCGCGCGTGACGAGTTTTTCTGGAACAAACTCAAGCCGGCGCCCGCCGCCAACTGGCACGCGGCGACGCAAACTTACCGCAGCAATCTGTGGGACGAAGTCATCGGACGACTCCCCGCCTCTTCGCTGCCGGCAAACGCGCAGTCGCGCAAAATCCACGACACGCCGAAGTGGACCGGCTACGAAATCACGCTCGACGTCTCGCCGGATGTCTTCGCGTGGGGCCATTTACTGTTGCCGAAAGATCTCAAGCCCGGCGAACGCCGACCGGTCGTCGTCTGCCAGCACGGACTCGAAGGCGTGCCGGCCGATGTGATCACGACCGATACGAAGGACCGCGCGTTCGGTTATTACAAAGGCTTCGGCGCGCGGTTGGCCGAGCAAGGCTACATCGTCTTCGCGCCGCACAATCCCTATCGCGGACAGGACGCCTTCCGTGTGCTTCAACGCAAAGCGAATCCGCTCGGCCAATCACTCTTCTCAGTCATCCTCGCCCAGCACGACCGCATCCTCGACTGGCTCAGCGCGCAGCCGTTTGTAGATTCGAAACGCATCGCCTTCTACGGCCTCTCGTACGGTGGCAAGACAGCGATGCGCGTGCCGGCGTTGCTGGATCGCTATTGCCTTTCCATCTGCTCGGCCGATTTTAACGAGTGGGTTGAAAAGAACACGACGACCAGTGGACGTTACAGCTACATGTTCACGAACGAATACGAGATTTACGAATTCAACCTCGGCCACACGTTCAACTACGCCGAGATGTCCGCGCTGATTGCACCGCGGCCGTTCATGGTCGAGCGCGGGCACGACGACGGCGTGGGCATCGACGAGCAGGTCGCCTACGAATACGCGAAGGTGCGCCGGCTTTACGCGCGGCTCGGCTTTCCGGAACGGACGGCCATCGAGTTCTTCAACGGCCCGCACACAATCAACGGCGTCGGCACATTCGAGTTTCTCCGACGCCACTTGAATTGGCCTGCGAAGTAAAACGCGCCGCCACGCTGACGGACTTCAGGACTTCACGGCATCGCAAAGAAAGCGTGGCGTGAAACCGCTCTGGAGCGACGACCTTTCTTTGGGTTCAAATCCAGCAGTGCCTCGCGCATCGTTTGGAAACGGAATTCAAAGCCGCCCGCCAACAGCCGTGTCGGCACCACACGCCGGCTCTTGATCATCAACTCCGTCTCCGTGCGCAGAAAGAACGCGCCCAGCTCCAGCATCCATTCCGACGCCGGAAGGCCGATCGGCGCGCCCACGAGTTCACGGAATAGGCGCATCATCTCGGCATTCGACAGAGGGTTCGGCGCGACGATGTTCACAGGCCCGCTGAAATCCTCGCGCGCGACGAGCCACTCTATGGCGCGACAAAAATCGAGCTCGTGAATCCAGGAAACAAATTGCCGGCCGCTGCCCATCGGTCCACCGAGTCCAAGCCGCGCCAAGCGCCGCAGCACGGGGAAGACGCTGTTCGGCCCATTGCCGAGCACCATCGCCGAGCGCAGGGTAACTTTGCGTGTGTGCGGCGTGATCGCGGCGTTGAAAGTCTCTTCCCAAGCGCGCGCCACCTCGACGGAAAACTCGTCCTTCGCAGCCGAAGTCGCGCCGATCTCGCCCGATTCATCCCAAGCGGGACCGAGCGTGTGTTTGTAGATCGTGGCTGTTCCGGCGTTCAACCAAACGCTCGGCGGATTGTTGCAACGCGCAATCGCTTCACCAAGAATCCGCGTTGAGTTCAGACGCGAATCCATGATCTCGCGTTGGTGCTTCGCCGTGTAGCGACAATCCACCGTGCGGCCGGACAGGTTTATCACGGCCGTTGAGCCCTCCAATTCACACGTCCAATCGCCCAGCGTCTCGCCGTTCCAGTGAACCTCGCGCGCGGTGGAATTAACCGAGGGTGCTGATGGCCGCCGCGTGAGGATGACGACTTCCCAGTCGAGCGATTGGAAATATTTCGCCAGCACTTGGCCGAGAAACCCCGAGCCTCCAGCGATGATCAAACGCGATTCGTGCATGACGATTTCCAAGTCAGCGGTGCGGAGCGAAGATGCGCAGGTCGGCCAGACCGAAGTGCTTCGCCGCTGGAAGGCCGGCGCGAATCTGGTCGTTCGTGAAGGAAAGCTGCGGCTTCAGATCATCGGGGACACCCCCGCATGACGGCAGCGGTTCCACGACTCCTTCCGACAAAATCCTGACCTGCGCTGAGGAAATAAGCGGAGTGATCATCACTCGCTCCAAAATCCAACCCAGCACGTAATGAAACCAAAGCGGCGCGCGCAAGAAGAATGGGGATTTACCAACCACACACGCCACACGGCGAACCGCCTCGGCCAAGGTCATCTCTTCGGGCCCCGTTATCGCCACCGTATCCCGCGTGAGCCGGCCTTCGATAATGGCCGCGCGCATGATGCGAACCAAATCTTCCACCGCCAGAGGACGAACGAGCTGGTCCTTGAACCCGACGAGCGCGAAGATTGGAAACGTGTGGAACGCATGGCTGAGGTGGTCAAGCATATGATCGCCGCGACCGTAGATGACACCGCATTTCAGCACCGTGTAGTCCAGACCAGACCCGCGGACAATCTCCTCGGCCGCAAACTTTGATTCGTGATAGCCGGAAGCGCAATCAGGCCGAGCGCGGAGAAAGCTCGTGAACAGAATCTTCTTCACCCCCGCGTGTTTTGCGGCAGCCACCACACAGCGCGTGCCTTCGATGTGGACCTGCTGATAGGTCTGTCGGCCGATCTCGCGGTTGATTCCCGCGCAGTGCGCCACCGCCTCGCATCCATGAAACGCGGCAGCGAGCTTCGCTTCGTCATCCGTGCCGATGGCCGCGAAAGTCGTGTGCGGCAAGCTGCGGATCTTTTCGTCGCGGTGATCCACGCCGCGCGCGATGAGCACCACTTCATGCCCTTCTCCCGCCAGCACCTGCGCCAAATGCCGCCCGATGAATCCCGTGCCGCCCGTAATCGCGATTTTCATAAACCCTCCTTTGGTTGAACCGCCACCTCCGCGCGATCCTTGATGTGCAGCAGCACGCGCAGGTGGATGCGGTGGATGATGTCGTCCGACCAAATCTGCCAATACGCCACCGGCCACATGTTGTGCCGATACCAAGTCGTGCCCTCCAAACGCGTGCCCCCATCCGGCAACGGCGTGAGCAGAAACTGGCCGCGCTCCGAGGCGAGAAACCCATCAAGGTGGGGTGGGTGGACGTTTTTGTAGGGCGTCCACTCTTCCATTGGCGGCGGGTTTTTTGTCACGCCGAAGCGCAGCAGCCGCGGTTCGTCCCAAACCTCGATCGGTTCGACGAATGGCCCCGTGGAAAAAACACAGTGCCGGACCGCGCCGGGACCGCGCCCGAACATCTCCGCTCGTTGGGGATACGCGATGCCGAGGCGGAACATCCATTCCGTCGGCGGCGGCAGTTCCGAGAATTCAACCACGTGCTGCCAGACACGTTCGGGCGGCGCGGCCACATCCACCTTCGTCCTCACCGCGAGCAGAGGCGCCGTGGCATCCTCCAACCTTTCGCCGACCAACATGCACGGCACTGCGAGGAATGCGGCACAGAGCAAGTGCGGAGACGGTCTGCGATGGCGCGCCGGCTGAAGCAGATACCCGAGAACCGCTCCCGCCAGTGCCATCGGCACCGCGAGAGGCGCTGCCATAGCGATGCAGATGATTCCTTCAATCGCCAGCAGAATAAAACCGACTGCCCCCACCACCACTGCGATGCTGGCAACCAACAAGCTCTCGGGCAACGAACGAGGCAGATGAACTCCATGCAGCATTGCCGCGAGGAATCCGGCGACGAATGGCAACCCCAAGAACAATCCCCAGCCGTACTGCTGAAATCCGTGGGTGCCCAGCAGCGTGGCCACCCACAGCAGCACGCAGGAAATCGCCACGCCCGCCAACGCACTGCCCATGCGGCTGTACGGGCACACACGCTCCAGCCATGTTAGCGGACGCGCCCCTTCCAAAAGCGGCGGCTCCGGTTCATCCCGTCTCGGCACCAACGCGGCGGTCAGAAATAAAAACCATTTGAGAACCGGGACAACGAAAAGGACCGCCAGCCACAGCGGCAACCGCGCCGATCTCAACCGCTGGATTGTCAGCACTATTCCCGCCCAGAGGAAAGGGATCGACACCAACATCAATTTCCAACCGTGCCGCTGCAGTGCATCGGCCTCGATCCATGCGCTCGGAACCTGCCAAACCTGCAGGTAGATCCGCAAATGTTCGTCCAATCCCACATTCGGAATACCGAGCCAAGACGACAGCACAAAGCGGTCGAGGTTCCACTTGATGGCGAGGAGAATGAAACCCCATGCCACATAATCGCGACGCCCAATCGCGCCGTTCCAATTCCAGAGCTGGCTCGGTTTCATGGCATCTCAAAGAAAGCTGTGGTGCGATGACGTTTTCGATAAGTCGGCGGAAGGATGGAGGGGCCCGTGCCGCACGCTGGCGCGGATGTGAAGAGAGCTTTCAAACGCATCCACCAATCGCAGAACGGATGGGCATGGGTGAGTTTCATGGCTGTTTCCTTTCCGGTGAAGGCGGCGCCGCACATTGGCCGCTGATGCAGTAACGATTCGCAGCAACCCATCGGTAGGCCCGCCACGCGAGCGCGTTCACGCCGGGCAACCGCATGAGCCAACCGAGCGGCGCGGTCCAACCGGCCGCTTCGGCGAGCGCGATGCAGGCGTCCACTCCGCCGAGTAATCGACCGTCCGCGAGACGGAGTTTCATTTCGTGCGGCACCTCGCCTTCGGTCAGACAAAGATTGCGGCGGGCAGCCTCGGATTGAAACGGCATCCACTCGAAGTCGCCTTGTCTCGCGATGAACCCGAGTCGCTTCACCCAGCGTTCGCAAAACGAACACGCCCCATCGTAGTAGAGGCAGCCGGCGCTCGTCGTTGGCGCGGGCCGCATCAGCGCGAGCGCCCAGCCTGTGACGGCTCCGTAGCAGAGGCCGTGGAAAGCCAGAATCACGCTGGCAGAAAGTGGCTCAGGGCGTTGCGCGAAGCTGGTGCCCAGCAGCGGTGCCACCAGACACCAACCCAGCAGCATGCCACCCGCCCAGGCCATCCCGCCGAGCAGGGGCCACAGGTAGGCGCGGCGGAATTGTCCGGCGGCCAGAAGCGGCCAATCGAGCAGGCAGGTGATGAAGCCGAGCAGTATTGGAATATACCAGTTGAGCACGAAGGTCACCATCCCCCCGGCTAGGGCGAACGTCGGCCACAACCAGACCCAACGCACACGGCGCCCGAGCAGCACCGACTGCGCGAGGCCGAGCAAAGCGGCAGTGAAGTAGGGCGAAAACATGGCCGGGACATCCTTGCTCCACGCCAGCACCAAGTGGCCGCCACCCATCACGCCAGCGTGGAGCAAGGTCCAGATGAGCCAGAAGCGGAAGGTGGGGAACAGGTTCATGGCGTGGTTAGCGTTTTCTCTCCCCAGTGTCGGTGATGCCCAAAAGCTTTCGCACCTTGTCCCCGAGCTTCACGAATTTGTTCAAGGTGCCCGTCGGCCACTGACGAATTTGGCCGTACCAATTCGTCGTGACCTCAAAGAAGTCGTGCAACTCACGGAGCTTCTGCTCGGCGTGCTCTCCCGTTTCCTTGTCCTTCTCTGCCTCGATGATGCAGTCGCGGAGCATGGCGAGTGTCGGATCAATCTCGCGTTTCTTCCGCTCGTCGAGCACGGCGCGAAACATCGTCCACACGTCTTTCATGCTCTCGAAATGATCGCGCTTGTCGCCCATCACGTGCACGAGCTTCACGATGCCCCAGCCCTGCAGTTCCTTGATGCTGGTGCTGACGTTGGAGCGCGCGACGCCGAGTGTTGCCACGATCTCCTCGGCGTGAAGCGGACGGGGCGAGATGAATAGCAACGCGTGAATCTGGGCGACGGTGCGGTTGATGCCCCACCGCGTCCCCATCTCGCCCCAGTGAAGGACGAACTTCTGCTCGACCGGCGAAAGTGTTTCTTTCATTTCTGTCTATACAGAAATTACAGCAAACAACGCCGACCGCAAGCGCTATTTTAGAACGCGGGGAATAACTGAGGGAATCGCGCGGCTCAGACCTCGTAGTCGAAGACAGCCGCCGTCGCGACCTTCGGCAGGAGCAGGCCTCGGATGCGCTCGTGCTCGGGGTGCGGCAGATAGGCGTCGCGGGCGGCCGCGTCGGTGAAGGTCATGAGCAACCCGTGGGTGAAACCCTGGCTCATACCCTCGGGGTTGGTGTTGACGCCGGCCGAGTAGTTCTCGATACCGGGGATGCTCTCCGTCATTTCGAGCACCTCGTTGAAGAGACCTTCGATCTCTTCCGCCGTGACCTCGGGTTTGAACTTGAACAGAACGATGTGATTAACCTTCGCCATAAAAATAAAATCGGGCTTTGTCCGCCGACAGCGGCCGGCAAAGCCCTTAGTTGAGTCTGTGGTTACTTCCCGGCCAACGCGGCTTCGATCGCCTTGATGACCTCGGGCGCGTCCGGCTTGGTCCTCGGCTCGATGCGCAGGAGCACCTTGCCGTCACGACCAACGATGAACTTACCGAAGTTCCAGCCGATATCCTTGCCACCCTCGCCGATGAGCGACTTGTAGAGCGCGTGGCGGTTCGCACCATTGACCTCGAGCTTGTCGAACATCGGGAACGTGGCGTGATACTTCGAGGAGCAGAACTCCTTGATTTCCGTGTTCGTGCCCGGCTCCTGCTTGCCGAACTGGTTGCACGGGAAACCGGCCACGACAAGACCTTGCGCCTTGTACTTCTGATAAACCTCTTCGAGTTGCTTGTACTGCGGAGTGAGGCCGCACTTCGAGGCGACGTTCACCACCAGCACCACTTTGCCCTGAAACGGCTTGAGCGTGGCTTCTTTGCCGTCGATATCCTTGAGCGGGATGTCGTAAATCGATTTGGTTTCCGCGCGGGCAACGAGGGCCAGCACTAGCGAGCAAAGGGCGATCAGTGTTTTCATCGGCGCGGATTATAGACGGGAACGAAAGAAAGTCAAACGCCGCGTGCGGCTAGTTCTGGTCGTTGGGCGGCCGCCGCAAACCAACCTCGTGGGCAATGTCATCGAACTCCTCGCGACTCACCTGATCGAGTTGCTTGCCGCGCGACTTGAGCTTCTCGTTAATCTTGATGGCCTTCTCGGTCATCGCCTCGTGCGTCTCCTGCGAACCGCCGACCAGCGCGAAATTCTCACCCGTTGTCAACCGCTTGTGGCCGTCGGAATCCAGCCCCAAACCGAGGATTATCGCTTTCGTTTTCTTTTTCGGGGCTTTAGCCATTGGCGGAAAAATAATTGGCTCCCGACCAAGTTCAAAGAACAAAGTGCGACTGTCGAAGCACGGCGAGCAGATTCCGCGATGGCGCATCACTGCGCCTCTGCTACTCTCCCCGCGTCGATGAACCGATTCGCGCAACAACTCGCCGCCCATCATATCGACCACCGCGCCGACCTCCAGCGCGAGACGCTCCTCACGCTCCAACTCAATCTCGGTCGTCGCTGCAACCAAGCCTGCCGCCACTGCCACGTGGATGCCGCGCCGTGGCGCACGGAAATGATGGAGGCCGACACCGCCGCGCGCATCGCCGAATGGATCCGCGACCATCGTCCACCGATTGTGGACATCACCGGCGGCGCGCCCGAAATGAACGAGCACTTCCGCTTCCTCGTCGAGACCGCGCGCGCCAGCGGCGCCCGCGTGATTGACCGCTGCAACCTCACCATCCTCGAGGAAGATGGCTTCGGCTGGGTAGCTGAATTCCTCGCGGCGAACGAAGTCGAGGTCATCGCTTCCCTGCCCTGTTACCTCGAAGAGAACGTCCGTCGCCAACGCGGCGATGGCGTGTTCACCAAGAGCATCGCGGCGCTGCGCCGACTCAACGCCCTCGCCTACGGCACACGGCTGCCGCTGCATCTCGTTTACAATCCGACCGGCCCGACGCTCCCGCCGCCGCAAGCCGAGCTGGAGGCCGATTACAAAGAAGCGCTCGCACGCGATCACGGCATCATCTTCAACCGCCTCTTCACGATCACGAATCAGCCGATTGCACGTTTCGCCGATGATTTGCGCCGACAGAATCGGTGGGACGAATACCTCGACCTGCTCGCGGTCAACTTCAATCCCGCGACCGTCGAAGGGTTGATGTGCCGGACCACACTGAGCGTCGGCTGGCGAGGCGAACTTTACGACTGCGACTTCAACCAGATGCTCGAGATGCCACTCGGCGGCGGCCGACCTCTCCATCTCTGGGACGTGACACCGGTGGATCTCGCTGGCCGAGCAATCCAGACCGGCGCGCATTGCCTCGCCTGCACCGCCGGCTGCGGCAGCAGCTGCACCGGCACAGTGACCAACCAACTCCTCACCTTCTGAAAACGGCTCGGAAGAGAGGATACCGAAGAGGGCGCGGCTCATTGTGGATGCGGTATTCCCTTTACCCACCTCTCTGACTGGAATACCTTCCAAAAAGTTCAGACAGAAAATTACGCAAGGGGACGGAACTTACCGAATCAAGAAGACAAGAAGATGAAGAAGACGAACGCGAAGCACTCCGCATTCACGCTGATCGAGGTCTTGGTTGTCATCGCCATCATCGGCATCCTCGCCAGCCTGCTCCTGCCAGCCTTGGGCCGTGCGAAGTCCAAAGGGCGCACGGTGAAGTGCATCAGCAACCAGCAGCAGATCGGCAAGGCGTTCATGATGTACGCCACCGACAATACTGAGCGTTATCCGGTCGTCGCTGGCTCGGCTGGCAGCGGAGGTGTCCAAGGCAACTTCACCACGCCGACTGTAGCGGCGCAGCTTTACGGTGCCACCACGCCGACGGCTTCACGGCCGTTGAACAAGTATGTCGGCACGGAGATTTTCCGCTGTCCCGCGGACATCGGCGGCGGGGCCTACAACGTGCAGAACTGCTATCTGGCCTTCGGCAGCAGCTACCAACCGCAGGTGGCGGACGATATGTTCCGCGTGAAGCGCGTGCTCGGCGAGGCCACCGAAGCGCCCGGCACCTACGCAGCGATCTCGATGAACGAGGCGGAAATCGCCGTCAACGCGGTGAACAAGATCATTCAAGGCGACTGGAACTGGCCTTACGACCGTGACGACATGTGGCACGCCTCCGCCGGCAAGCGGGGGCACGTGATGCTCTTCGGCGACGGCCACGTCGAGTTCTTCGTCTTCCCGCCAAACATGACGAACTGGTTGCTCGCCCCCGCGCCGGATCCGAGCTTCACTTGGTGGTGAACGGCGCTCGCGACGATTTCTCGCAAAACCCCGAGCCATGCTCGGGGTTTTTATTTTCAACGCGCAGCAGCGTCAAGCAGCGGAAACGGAAACTCCTTTGAAGGCGTATGCTGCTCGCGCAACAACCGCTCCAGCCGCGCGACAATCTCCGGATGCTGCGCGGCCACATCGCGCGACTCGGCGACGTCCTCTTTGAGGTTATACAACTCGAGGCGTCCTTCTGATGTGCCAGCTTTCTTCCCTCTCAAGAACAAACCTTGGCGAACACCTTTCCAGTCGCCCACGCGGATACACTGCTGCCCGCCGTAGCCGGGAAACTCGCGATAGAGAAACGGGCGGTCCGGCTGTTTCTCGCCACGCAACGTCGGTGCGAAGCTGAAGCCATCAAGATCGGCGGGCAGCGCCTCTTTCGCTCCAACCAACTCGAGCAATGTCGGCAGCCAATCCTCGAACCCCGTCACGCGTTCCGAGATGCCCGGCGTGATGCGGCCTTTCCAACGCACGATGCCAGGCACGCGAAAACCGCCTTCGTAAAGCGCGCCTTTGCGCCCACGCAGTCCGCCATGCGAGTTGAAGAACTCGCAATCGGTGCCGCCGAGCTTGTCGTAGAGCGGGCCGTTATCCGACGTGAAGAGGAAGATTGTCTGCTCGTCGAGCCCGAGCTCCTTCACCAAGTCCATCACACGGCCAATTTCTTTGTCCATACGCGTGATCATCGCCGCGTATGCCGCACGGGGAATCATGTGCGGCAGGTAACCTTTGCCGCCCGGATACGGTTCGTCGTGGAATTTACCGCGATACTCGGCCAGCGAATCTTCCGGCACCTGCAGCGCCAGATGAGGCACGGTCGTCGGCGCGAAAAGAAGAAAGGGGCCCGACTTGTTATCCCGCACGAACTGGCGCGCCTGCTCCCAGATGAGGTCCGACGCATACTCCTTCCCCGAGTAGCGCACGTAGCTCGCCGGATCTTTCGGGTCCGCGCCCTCGGACAGTTTTTGATTCGCGGCGAAGGGCAGATTTTTCAACGGCACCTTGCGATCGTTGTCCCACAGATAGGTCGGATAAAAATTATGCGCGACGGCTTGGCAATTGTAGCCGAACCAGCGCGTGAACCCCTGCTTGAGCGGTTCGCCTTCCGTGCCCGGCCCACCAAGACCCCACTTACCGAAACCGCCCGTCGCATAACCGCGTTGCTGGAAAAGCTTCGCGAGCGTCACCGTTCCGGCGGGAATCGGCCACTGACCTTCATCCTGTCCCGGCTTGAATTGTTTGTTGTCACGTATGAACGCGTGTCCCGGATGTTTGCCCGTCATCAACACGCAGCGCGAAGGCGCACACACCGCGTTACCCGAGTAATGCTGCGTGAAGCGCATGCCTTCCGCCGCCATGCGATCGAGATGCGGCGTGCGGATTTTCTTCTGCCCGTAACTGCCGAGGTCGCCGTAGCCCAAATCGTCGGCGATGATGAAAACGACATTGGGCGGACGTGACTCAGCGGCAGTCGCCGTGCTGTTGCTGGCAAGAAAAAGGCCGAGGGCGATGAGAAGCAAACGGGGAAGTAACGAGGCAATCATGCCTCCGCTATCGCGCAACGCCGCGGGGAAGGCAACCAAATTTCCGTGTCAAGCGCCGGCCGATTTCTTGATTTCCTTGAGCTGCTGCGCCTCGGGCCGTGACGTGTAGAATTTATCGAGCGGATAGCAGCCGCTGATCAGCCCATTGCGCGGCGCCGTCGTACAATCGCTAAACGTGCGACAGATGAAGCGCTTTTCCAGTTCACCCTTCTCCGCCGCATCCGTGAGCATGCTCGGATAACTCAACACCGCTCGCCCGATCCCCACCATGTCCGCCCAACCCTCGCGCAGCAAATATTGCGACACGTGCGGCAGATATTCCTGCACGTAGCTCAGCCCGGAACCGACGACGACCATTCCCTGCGGCGCCTTTGCGCGGAGTTGGCGAACCACTTGCACCTGCCGCGCCACATCGATCAGCGGATCGTGCGCCGACTGGTAACCGTCGCTCGGCGGATACGCGGCCGGCCGCTGCAAATGCGGCGTATAATACGGCGAGCCGGCCGTGGTGTTGAGAATCTTCACGCCAATCTGCGCGCAGAGTTCAACGAACTGAAACGTCTCTGCCAAATCAATCTGCGTCGGATCATTCTGATCCACGCCGAAGCCGTAACGATACGGCAGGCAGTGCGCAAATTCTTCGGGGATGCCTGGACCAAGTTTGCCCGGCTGCGACAACGCCGGATCGGGCCGATGCGGCACCTTGTCAAAGCAGCTCAGTCGCACACCGAACTCGATGGGATTCCCACTCGTGCGGATGCCCGCGATAATCTCGCCCAGCAGCCGCGTGCGATTCTCGAAGCTGCCGCCATATTTCCCCGGCCGCGTGTGCGCGCCGAGGAGTTCGTGCAGCAGATAACCGTGGCAATGCTTGATGTCCACGAAGTCCGCGCCGACCTCCCACGCGATCTTCGCGGCCGCGACGAAATCCTGAACGAGCCGCTCCAGCTCTGCGTCGGTGAAAACCTGCGCGTCGCTCGTCACGTTGAATTTCTTGTCGAGGATCGGATGCCGGAACGCCACGCGCGATTCCCAGCGTTTCTTGTCGTTCGGCTTGCAGAATCGGCCCGAGTGCGTGAGCTGAAAGCCGATAACCAAATCATCCGTCGTTCCGTAACGCTCCGCGTGCGCCTTCTTCAAGATGCCCATCAACTCCGCGAGCCCGGCCTTGTTCTGCTCGATGATGATGAGCTGGTTCGGATTCGCGCGGCCATCGGGGCGCACGGCCATCGCCTCCGCACCGCAAATCAACTTCGCGCCGCTCTCACCGAAACGCTGCCAGCGCCGACGCATCTCGTCCGTCACGCCACCGCTCGTCGTGCCATCCCAGCCCTCCATCGGATGGAGCGCGATGCGGTTGCCAATACGTTTGCCATTGATGACGGCGTGCTCAACAGGCCAGGTGAGCGGCGAGTTCGCACCGACGGCGATGGCATCTTCGCACGGCAACTCGATGCCGAGCGCAACGCAGTGATTCCGAAAATCCTCAACCGTCTTGAGCGACGGGACGCGGACTAGTTTGAAAGGGAATTCGTGCATGGCGCGGGCGCGTTGAAAACTCAACTGGGAAGCCGCTTCACAATGTCCGCCAGAATCTCGCGGTCGGAGTCGGGACGCTTCGCGGACTTGGGATGCGTGTCGTCGCAGCCGATCCATCCGCGCAGTTTGAGGAACATCGCGGCGCTGTGTTTGTAAGCCGGCACCGGCGGGCGGAAGGCGAGGAATCCGAGGTATTGCAGGAGGTCGTTCAACTCGTAAAACGCCGGATCGCCGTTGAGCCACGCTACGTCGCGCTTCGCGAAGACGTCCGGCGCGAAGGTGGAGAGGCCGAGCAAATAGTCGCTGCCGTACATCACCATGTCGATGGCGAGGTCGTTGCCGGTGTACACGCGGAAGTCCGGCCGCGTCGCATCGCGCAGAGTGAGCCGTTGCCATTCAAGATCACGGCGCAACGACGAGTGCTTCGCCCCGACGCACTGTTTCACGCCCATCAGTCCGCGATAGACATCGAGCGAATAGATTTTCCCGAATGGCGCGAACATCGTGCCCAACTCGAACCCGATGAACTTGTCGGCGTGCGTCGCCAATGTTTCATACGCGGCCACGATGTCGTCATCCGACTGTTGCGTGAGTCCGTAACTCTGGAAGATGACCGGCGTGCCGCCGAACTCCTGAATCATCGCCATCTGGCGCGCGTAGGCGTCGGCGTCGAATGCCGCGCCCGGTTGGTCGAGCACGAACGCGCCCGCCACAAACGGGCCGTTCCCAATTTCGGCGCGAGTGAGTTCCAATGCGCGCCGACGAGTAGCCTCGTCGATCAAGTTGCCGAAGCCGGTGTCCATGTTCACCGCTGGGGCGAGTCCTGCCTGCGCGGTACGGCGAACGTGCGCGGCGAAGCCGGTCCAGTCCACGTCGCCATTGCTCTGAAACGGCAACAGGATTGCGGAGATGCCTTCGATGCGCCGGCGCGGGCGGAGCAACGGCATCGGAACGGAAAATGCGGTTGTATTATTCATCGCACATCAATCGGACATCAATCGGACATCAATCGGACATCAATCGCACATCAATCGCACATCAATCGCACATCAATCGCACATCAATCGCACATCAATCGCACATCAATCGCACATCAATCGCACATCAATCCCCGATGATGCCTGCCGCAACCGTTCGGAAAAGGTTTTTCCTGAGCTTCTCAACTCTTCTCTGTTTCAGAACGAGGCTGATAAAACTTCGAGACGACCGCCGTAAGAATCAAAACGGCGCCAAGCGAGCAGACGATGGCCGCGCCGGTGGGCAGATCGCATTGGTAAGAAAGCGCCAACCCGCCAACGCCGCCGAGCGTTGCCGTCACGATGCCAATCACCAGCATCGTTCCGAGCGAGGTGGCGAGCAGGTTCGCACAAACCGCCGGCACGACGAGGTAGCTGAAGACCAGCAGCACGCCGCCAATCTGCACGAAGCTCGTCACCACGAGACCGAACGTGGCGTAGAAAAGGAAATCCCATCCACGCGCGCGCGGCTCCGCAGCGGACGTCGGATCGAAGGTGAGCGCGAGAAACCGTTTTCGAAACACGAAGTGGATGGCCGCGATGATTGCGAAGAGTACAAAGGTTTTCCAAACCTGCGACTGAGAAACATTCAGCACATCGCCAACCAGGGTGTTCTTCAGCTCTTCATTGCCGGCGGTGGACTTGCTGAGAAGTAGAATCGCTGCAGCCGCCGCGACGACATAGACGATGCCAATGAGCGCTTCCTGCGGCACGCGATGGTTCTCACGCGTACGCGTGAAAGTGAAAATAAGTGCGCCCAGTAACGTGAATCCGAGCGACCAGAGGTAGGTGTGGAAATCGTGCGGGTCGTGGCCGAGCATCACGCAGAGACAGGTGCCCAGCGCGGCCACCTGGGCGAGCGCGAGGTCCACGAAGATGATACCGCGGCGCACGATGTGCAGGCCGAAATAAACAAGCATCCCCGGGAGCAGCAGGCAAGCCAGCAGCGGCCATTTCATCACGAGAAACGCGTCACTCATCCGTATCCTTATTTTTGCGCGGCCAAGGCTTTGGCCAACGAGTTCACGATGTGATCCATCAGCGCGAGGTAGCCAGCCTCCGTCCCTTTCACGCCGCCGGGAAAGTGCGACACCTCCACGACCGCTCCGCCGGTGTTGCGCGCAACGTTCTCGGCCGTGCGTCGGCTCAACTGCGGCTCCACGAACACCACGCCAATTTTATCGGCCTTCATCTTGGCAATCACGCCTGCGAGATGCGCGGGTGATGGCGGAATGCCCGGCTTCGGTTCGAGAAATAAATCCACCTTCAAGCCGAAACGCTTGGCGAAGTAAGGCCACGAATTGTGATAGGCCACAATGCGCCGGCCCTGATACGGCGCGAGCGCCTTCTGCCACTCGGCGAGCTTGGTGTCGAGTTGGGTTATGAACCGCTTGAGATTGGCCTGGAAGAAATCCGTAGAACCGGCATCGAGTTGAGCAAAGGCAGCGGCGATGTTGCTCGCGACAATCTTCGCATTGGCGGGGTCGGTCAAATAATGCGGATTGCCCGCAGCGTGAATGTCGCCCTGTGCACGGTCGAGCACGGTGGGCACCTCGAGCATCTCGACGCCTTTTGAACAAATGACGCGCCCAGGCTGCCCCAGTCCGAGGTTCCTGTTACGCGCGCCCTCCAACAACGGCGTAAGCCAGCCAATCTCCAACTCCGCGCCGCCTTCCAACAACGCGTCGGCGCGGTTGAGTTTGATGATGAAGCTCGGCTTCGGATCCACGAAGTGCGGATCCTCCGTCGGCTTGGCGAGCATGGTAATTTCCACACGGTCACCACCGATTTCGCGAGCGATCGAACCGAGGTCCGCCGTGGTGGCAACGACGGTGAGCTTGGCTTGAACCAACAGCGTGAACGCGAAGAGCGCGACAATAGCGGCGAGGGATTTCAGCTTCATGGCGGTTAGTGAGTTCTCATCTTCGCTTCGACTCAGAACTTATGCTTGCCATGCGCGCCGAGGCTGAATTCAAACTGCAGCCAAACGGTGTGGTCCGTGCCAAGGCCGCGCCGCTCGTCGTGATTGTATTGCAGGCGCACCTTTGAGAACTCGCTCGGGGACCACGTGAGGTTGGGCGCGAGTCGCCAGCGACCGGCACGCTCGGCATCGTCGTAATTATTGGATCCACCCAGACTGGTCGCCAGGCCAGTGCGATCCACGTAATCCCATCGCAGTCCTGCGATCCAGCCTTTGGTGAAGCCGTAGCTGATCTGCGAATAGATTCCGTAGTCCTTCAACGTCTCAGCAGACAAACCACTCGCGGCTCCCGCCTCGTAATCTCGGAAGATTCCTTCCGTCTGCCATTGTACGAAGGGATACCCGCCCGCGTGATCAGCCGGTTTCCATTTCCACGTGAGATCGCCGCCGTAGATGCGCGACTGGGTGTCCGCTCCACTGCTGTTGTTGCCGAGCGCAGCCGAAACACCGAGCAGCATCGTCTGCGTGTCGGTGAGATCGAACGAGACGGCGTAGCGCGGCGTGTACGCGAGTTGGTTGAGTGACTTCGGTGAACTGGTGAAGCTCAGCGACCGGCCGAACAGCGTTTCTCCGGATTCCAGTTCATTGCGAAAGCTGTGCATCGTTTCGCCTTCGTTGTTTTGGACTGAGAGGAACAGCTCGGAGTAAAACGGCGTTGGCACGAGCCACGAAACGCTCGCGCCGAGGCCGCGCATATTGTCTCCACCAAACATCCGCTGATTCACTAGCGAGCTATCCACGAAGTTCCACGCGTGCGGATGCTGCGGGTTCTGTCGGCCGAACTCGGTGAGAAACTGGCCCGCGCGCAACTGCAGTCCGCCGGGCAAGCTGATCGTCTCGAGATACGCCCCCTCCGTTTCCACACTGCCCGAACCCGGAGGAAACAGCAGATGCGCGTTCGCGCGGAAGAGTTGATCCACGTTGCCACTCAACGCCAGCTCCAGTGACTGCATATTGAATCCGCCACGGCTCGGGTCGTGCCCGCCACTTTGCAGCGATCCTAAATCGTTCGCCGTCGAACCGCCCACAGCAAACGTGCCGATCAACCCGATGTCCATGTAACTGCGCTGATTTCCAATCCGCAGCGGATCTCCTAAACGCCACGAACGCGTCTGCCAGTCATCGAGCTTGCCGACCACGGCGGCGTTCGTTCCCGCAGGTGCGGGCCCGGCGGTCTGCCGCTGGATCGTTTCAACCTGCCGCGTCAGCGCTTCGATTTGCTGACGCTGAATCTGCTGCTGCTTCTCGAAGTTCTCCTGCAGTTGCTTGATCTGCAGCTTCAGTTGCTCCACCTGATTCGTCTCCTGAGCCACGAGCGACATCGCGCTCAGGCAAAGTACCGAAGTCCATCCCCACATTTTTGTGATCTTCATATTTTTCTCCTGACAAGTTTCTGGTTGGGCCAACGCCACACAGCGCCAGCCACGGTTCCAACAAAAGACAACGGACGACTATGGATAATTAGAGGAGAAAGAAGGCGGGCGGTGCGCGGCCAGGAGGAGAGAGAAACTCGATCGAAGCAATGAAAGTGTCCAGAGCAACAGCAACGGGACTGAAGTGAATCGTTCTGGGATTCGGGGCGACAACCGGCACAACCGGTTCAATCTGACTGCCAGTGAAAAGACACAGGGCGCATCCCTCCTCGTGGCTGTCGCACGTCGTATGCTCTTCAGCGTGGAACGAACTGACGGCAAGCAACGAACAGACCGCGAGCCAGACGGCGCAAAAGCCGCAGACTATCCGCTGTCGAGTTGTCAAACGTCCAGTCATTCGTTTTGCAAAACGTTTGCAGTTAATAGAAGCGCACGAGGCAAGTCAAGAGGCTTTCGCCAAGAGAGAGTGAGAAATGGTGGGCGGTGAGGGACTCGAACCCCCGACCAAATGCGTGTAAGGCATCTGCGCTAACCACTGCGCCAACCGCCCATGAAGGATCTTCTTATCCTCCAAAAAATCGCGCGGGTCAATTCCCGTGAGGTCAACCCCACTTTTGGTGGCTGACGCTGACGGCGCGATCGAGGTGCGTGTAGCCGCCGTCCACGAAGAGCAGTTGCCCCGTGATATGGGCTGCGCGAGGCGAAGCGAGGAAGGCGATGGTGGCGGCAAGTTCGTCCGCACGCGTCAAACGGCGGCCCAATGGTACGAGCGATTCGATGGCCGCACGCGCCGCTGCAGGATCGGGCAACGACTGGAACCAATTCTCATACTGCGGCGTGTCGCACTCGGCTGGCACCACGCAGTTCACGCGCACGTTGTGCGGCGCGAATGCCACGGCCCACTCGCGTGTAAGCGCGTTCACTCCACCTTTGGCCGCGGCGTAGCCAGAGGTCTTGCCCTGCCCCGTCACGCTCACTTTGGAACTGACGTTCACCACAGCACCCTGCGATTGGCAAAGCGCCTCTCGCGCAAAATGGGTCAGCGCAAAAACGTGGAACAGGTTCAAGTGAATCGACGCCAGAAAATCGGCCGGTGGACGCTCCAACCCAACGCCGTCGTTCACGCCAGCGTTGTTAACGAGAATATCCAGGCGTCCCCATTTCTGCAGCGTGTCGGTCACGGCAGCACGGCAGGCATCTTCGCGAGTCAAATCGCCTTCACAGAATAAAACGTGCGCACCGGCGTTTGTGAGTTCGCTGGCGAGAGCGCGGCCGGCGGAGGAATTGCGATCAGCGATAGTGACGCGCGCGCCTTCTGCGGCGAGCAATCGAACCGTGGCTTCACCAATGCCGGAAGCGCCGCCGCTGATGAGCACCACCTTCTCTTTCAAACCCAAGTCCATGGCGTGGGTAGTGGCGCGGGGAAGAAACCGTCAGCTCTCGATCACGTTGATCTCGACCGGCTCGACGTTGACGCCGAGTTTCTCGAGCCACGCGATGGCGGCCTTGATCTGCTCGCGCTCGCCGTCGAGCTCGAGGCAGACGATGCCGATTTCGTCGGTCACGCTCGCTTGGCGCACGTTGGTGGAGACCGCGAACTTGTGTCCCAGCTCCCAGATGATCGGCCGCGTGATGAGCTTGGGCGGATACATCAACCAGAGGCGTGTCTGTTGCGGACGCGCGCCATTCTTGGCGGCTTTGGCGGCGGGTTTTGTTTTCTTGGGAGCGTGAGCCATAATCAATTAGCCACCAGCGATGGCGGGAATGATGCTCACTTCGTCGCCGTCCTTGAGGAGCGTCTCCTGCTGTTGGAGAAAACGGATGTCCTCCTCGTTCACGTACACGTTCACGAAGCGGCGCACTTCGCCTTTCTCGTCGAGCAAGCGCTCTTGAACACCGGGAAAACGGCTCTGCAACTCAACGAGCGCGCTGGCGATGGTGCCGGCCTGAACCTCCACAACTTCCTCGTTGTTGGTCAGTTTGCGCAGCGGCGTGGGAATACGAATGTTGACTGGCATAAACTTGGTCAGATGGCCGCAGACAACTCGCCCTCGGCGTTGATGAGCGCCTCGAACTCGCGCAGGCTCGGCTTGATTTCACGCGCGCGCCCCGTGTGGCCCACGACCGCGTCGAGCGTCTTGAGGCCGTTGCCGGTGATGCAAAGCACCACAGAATCATCAGCGGGAATCCTGCCTGAGGCAATGAGTTTCTTGGCGACACCGACGGTCACACCTCCGGCGGTCTCGGCGAAAATGCCTTCGTATTCCGCGAGGAGTTTGATGCCTTCGCGGAGCTCATCGTCGCTCACATCCTCGGCAACGGCGCCGGTCTCCTTCATCACTTTGAGCGCGTAGAAACCATCGGCCGGCGTGCCGATCGCGAGGCTCTTGGCGATGGTATTCGGCTTGACGGGCTTGAAGAAATCAAGCCCCGCCTTTTGCGCAACGGATATCGGGCTACAGCCCGTGGCCTGCGCGCCGTGCACGTGATACCGCGACTCGGGAATGATCCCGAGCTTCATGAACTCCTGATAGCTCTTATGAATCTTGGTGAGCAACGAACCGGAAGCCATCGGCACGACGGTATGCTGCGGAGCGCGCCAACCGAGTTGCTCGACAATCTCGAAGCCCATCGACTTCGAGCCTTCGGCGTAATACGGGCGCATATTCACGTTCACGAACGCCCAGCCGAACTTGCCGGCGATTTCCGCGCAGAGGCGGTTCACCTCGTCGTAATGGCCTTTGATGCCAATGACATTCGCGCCGTACACGAGCGAGTTAATCACCTTCCCCTGCTCGAGATCGGACGGGATGAAAACGAATGACTTGAGACCGGCAGCGGCAGCGTTCGCCGCGACGGAGTTGGCGAGGTTGCCGGTGGAAGCGCAGGCGACGACCTTGAAACCAAGCTCGCGCGCGCGACTCAACGCCACACTCACCACGCGATCCTTGAACGAGAGCGTCGGGTAATTAACCGTGTCGTTCTTGATCCAAAGCTCGCGGATGCCGAGGCGCTTGGCGAGGCGGTCGGCCTTCACCAACGGCGTGAACCCAACTTGAAAACCGACCGTCGGCTCGCCGGCGATCGGCAGCAGCTCGCGGTAACGCCACATCGTCTGCGGCCGCTTTTCGATGGCGGCGCGGGTGAGCGATTTCTTGATGCGGTCGTAATCGTAGGCCACCTCGAGCGGGCCGAAGTCGAACTCGCACACGTGCGTCGCGGCCAGCGGGTATTCCCGCCCGCACTCGCGGCACTTCAGCGCCTTCATGAACCCTTCGTGCTTTTCCATAATTCTGCGTCTTTCTGGGGCGCAAAAAGCCCCTTCCCACAAGGTGAGAAGGGGCCGAAAGCTCGCGCGCTCTTCTCATCTTTTCCCACGCCGTTGCCGGCGGGGCTGGAATTGGCACCTAAACATCGGAGCACCCGCTCCAACTGGTTGCCGTGGCGTCGTCGGGCCAGTCCCTCAGCCACTCGTGATGAGTCATCCGTTGCATCAACGGATGCGGATACAATGATTTGTTGCTTCCCGAGTGTCAACCGCTATTTCCGAAACGGCTCATCGCCGATGGCTCCTTCTGCTCTATAACGGTTCTCCTCATTCGAGTTGGAGCAATCAGGCTGGCGCAGCCGTGCGCGGATGTTTACCTTCGCATGCATGACGGGCAACCAATCGCCTCTCGATCTCCACGAACTACTTTCGCTGGCCGCCATCCGACTCAATCTCGTCGGCTCCACTCGCGACGACATTCTGCGCGAGCTGGCCGCCCTCGTTCCGGAGATTGTTGGGAACGCCGAAGCTCAAGCGTCGCTGCTTCAGACGCTGCAGGAACGCGAACTCCTCCATTCCACCGGCATCGGCGACGGCATCGCCCTGCCTCACGCCCGCAACGCCCTCGCCGGCATCGTGCAGAGCCCCATCATCGCCGTCGGCCGACGCGACGCCGGCGTGCCGTGGGCCGCGATTGATGATCAACCCGCCAAACTTTTCTTCCTCATCATCGCGCCGAACCTCACGCAACACCTCGCCATCCTCGCGCGCATCAGCCGCCTGTTGCGCGATGCCAAGCTGCGCCAAGCGCTGATGGCCGCCGACAAATCCGCGAAGTTTATTGAGCTGATCCGCTTGGCTGAAACCGGCGCGTGAACAATCGCCGTTGGCGCGAAGCGTTCCGACTTCCTCTGCTGCAGCGCATCGCAATCGCGGAAGGATTTTCTTCTGCGGCGTTGTATCAAATCTCCCCTGCGAATCCCTGCTGCCGGATCGCCTCGTAAAGAACGAGCGCGACACAGTTGGAAAGATTGAGCGAACGCGCTTCGGCATTGAACATCGGAATGCGCAGACAACGCTCGCGATTCGCTTCCATCAACGAGGTCGGCAAACCCGCCGTCTCGCGGCCGAACACGAGGTAATCGTCCGGCCCGAACCGTGCCTCGTCGTAACGCAACCCGGCGCCCTGCTCCACAAACCAAAATCGCGCACCGGCCGGCAACGCCGACTGAAACGCGCTCCAGTTCCCCCAGCGATGCCATTCCACGTGCTGCCAATAATCCATCCCGGCGCGTTTCAACTGCGCATCGTCGAGCTTGAAGCCGAACGGTTCGATGAGATGCAGACGCGTTTTCGTGGCGGAGCAGAGCCGCGCCACGTTGCCGGTGTTCGGCGGAATCTCGGGTTCAACGAGGACGACGTTCATCGGATCAAGCGAGAGCTTCGCCAATATCTTCACGACGCAGCCTCTTGCCGCCTTTTTTGTAGAACACCTTCCAGAGCACGAGCCCGTGAGCTGGCGCGCTCATCCCGGCCACACGGCGATCGCGATGTTCGAGAATCTTCCGAACCTCGCCAGCCGCAATCTTCCCCTGCCCCACTTGCACAATCGTGCCGACAATCCCGCGGCACATTTTGTAAAGAAAGCCGTCGCCCTCGATGATGAAGGTGAGCCGCGGCCCGCTTCGGCTAAAGTCGCACCGGACGAGAGTGCGTACCGCGTCCTTCAACACGTCGCCGCGGTTGGCAGCAAAGGAACGGAAGTCATGCGTGCCGATGAAAAGTTGCGCGGCGGTGCGCATCGCCAGCAAGTCGAGTTTCGGACGCGGCACGTGCCACGCCTGCCTGCGCAGAATCGGGTTCGCCGCGGGATGGTTCCAAACGAGATAGCGGTATTGTTTTCCGGATGCGTCGAAGCGCGCGTGGAAATCCGCTTTCGCGCGCACTGCGGCCATCACACGGACGTCCTCTGGTAGCCACGCGTTGATGGCGATCAACAGTCTCGACATGGGCATCTTGAACTCCGCGCGCAGCACTTCGAAATGCGCCACCATCCCGAGCGCGTGCACGCCCGTGTCCGTGCGGCTGGAACTGTGAAGTCGCGGCTCACTGGGGAAGAGCTTCGACAATGCCTCCTCGACTTTCTGCTGCACGCCGACGCCCGTCTTCTGCACCTGCCAACCTTCGTAAGCCGTGCCGTCGTACGCGACCGTCAACTTGATCTTAAGCGTGTCCATGCAACTCGCGGGCGCGACCAGCTAGATTCCGCTTTGAGAGTCGAGGTAGCTCTGGAGCAGGATCGCCGCAGCGCTTCGATCCACTTTCCCTTTTCGCTCCTTCGCCTTTATGCCGGCCTCGCCGAGCAATCGGTGCGCCTGCACCGACGTCAGCCGTTCGTCCCACGTCTTCATCGGCACGGTGATGGTCTCCTTCAGGACAGCGATGAACTCGCGCACTTTTTGCGCCGCCGGTCCGTAGCTGCCGTCCATATTGCGCGGCATCCCGATGAGAATCAGATCCACCTCTTTCTCTTTCAGAAGCTGTTTGAGACGCACGAGGAAATCCGCAAACGGCGCGGATGGAATGAACTCGAGCGGCAGGGCGAGCATCTTCAGTTCGTCGCTGATGGCGACACCGATGCGGACGGTTCCGTGGTCAAGGGCAAGGATGCGCATGATTCAAAGTGTCTTCATCACCTTCGCCGCCGCCTGTACCGTCTTCTCAATATCCTCGGGCGTGTGCGCTGCGCTGATGAAACCCGCCTCGAACTGCGACGGCGCGAAATAGACGCCTTCCTCCAACATACCGTGGAAATATTTTGAGAACCGCGCGCGGTCGCTGTGCATCGCGTCAGCGAGATTATACACCGGACGATCGGTGAAGTAGGCGCAGAACATCGAACCGCACGCGTTGAACGTAACCGCGATCCCCGCCGCTTTCGCCGCGGCTTTCATCCCCGCCTCCAGTTGCTCCGACAACTCCTCAAGTTTAGAATAGGCGCCGCTGGCTTCGAGTTCTTCCAACGCAGCGATGCCCGCCGCCATCGCCAGCGGATTGCCACTCAAGGTGCCGGCCTGATAAACGGGGCCGAGCGGCGCGAGACAGTCCATGATCTCCCCACGACCGCCGAACGCGCCGACAGGCAATCCGCCGCCGATGATTTTGCCGAAGCACGACAGGTCTGGCCGGATGCCGAACCGTTGCTGCGCACCACCACGAGCGAGACGGAAACCGGTCATCACTTCATCGAAAATCAACAGCGCACCATTCGCCGCTGTGATCTCGCGGAGGAATTCCAGATAGCCCGCTCTCGGCAGATAAAGCCCCCCGTTGCCGGGAACCGGCTCGAGGATGATACCGGCGATTTGATCTGGGTTCGCCGCGAAGGCGGCCTTCACCGCGTCAATGTCGTTGTACGGCAAAACAATCGTGTGCTGCGTGAACGCCGCCGGCACTCCCGCGCTGTCTGGATGGCCGAACGTCAGCGCACCGCTACCCGCTTTCACCAGCAGAGAATCCGCGTGACCGTGATAGCAGCCGTCGAACTTGATAATCTTGTCGCGCTTGGTGAAACCGCGCGCCAAGCGAATGGCGCTCATGCACGCTTCCGTACCGGAGTTCGTCATGCGCACTTTCTCGACACTCGGCACGGCAGATTTCACGAGTCGCGCCATCGTCACTTCCAGCGGATTCGGAATGCCGAAGCTCGTACCGCGCTCGGCCGCTTGCTGCACGGCGGCGATGATACGCGGGTGTGCGTGGCCAAGAATCGCAGGCCCCCAGGTGCCGACGTAGTCGATCAACTCGTTGCCGTCCACGTCCCAAACGCGCGCACCTTTGGCGCGATCCACGAAGAACGGTTGGCCGCCCACGCCGCGGAAGGCGCGCACGGGCGAATTCACGCCGCCGGGAATGTGCTGCAGCGCTTCCGCAAAGAGCGCCTCGGATTTGGCTCGCGAAATCATCGGGCTGAATCTACCCGCCACGCCGCCCAGAGACCAAGATGAATTGCTGCGCCGGAAGCATCGCGAATCCACAGCCGCCACGGAGACTGGCTACTTCGCGACGATTTTCAGAAGGAAGAATTCAAGAAGACCGCCGCTCGTCAGCGTGCTCGAATCAAACGTCGCCTCGCCCGCAAAGCCGCCGATGATATGAATGCCGCCCGAGCTATCGAGCGCCAGACCGCCACTTGTATCGTGGCCCAGACCACCGAATTTCTTCGCCCAGCTCGGCGCGCCGGTGGAGGCATATTTCGCCACGAAGATGTCCGCCTCTCCAAAACTGATTAGCGACGCGGCGGTACCGAAACCGACCTTGCCTTGAAACTCGCCGACGACATGAATGTTGCTCTCGGCATCCACCGCCACGCCATACGCCGAATCCATCCCGATGCCACCGGCGCGTTGCGACCAGGATGGCTGGCCGTCCGCAGTGTAACGCGCCACGAAAATATCAGCGCCGCCGGCGCTCGTGAGCAGTTGACCGCAGATCGCCGCGGTTCGCTCAAAATCGCCGACCACCACCACCGCGCCCGTGCGGTCCACCGTCACCGCCCCGCAGAAATCCGATCCACGCCCGCCGCCGGACCGCGCCCATTGCAGCACGCCGGCTTTGTCGAACTTGGCGACGAAGATGTCGCTCTCGCCAAGGCTGCTGAGGTAGTTACGTCCGAAGTAGGCGTTGCCGGAAAAAGAGCCGGCGAGATGCGGATTGCCCGAGGCATCCAGCGCGACGCTGGCGGCAAAATCCTCGCCGCCACCGCCGGCGGTGAGCGCCCAAGTAGCACGGCCGTTCGAATCGAGCTTCGCAAGAAAGGCATCGGTCTGGCCGACGGCTCGAAGATCGGTTTTGCCGAGGCGCATCGTGCCCTCGTATGTGCCGGCAAAAATGACGTTGCCGGACGAATCCACGGCCACAGAACTCCCGTAGCTGTACTGGCTGCTGTCGGGGCGAACCGCCCATCGCAGATTTCCGTTCGTGTCGTAGCGCGCAACGAACGCGGTGTATTCGCCGGCGTTGGTGAGCGTGGCATTTCCAAACGTCGCTGAATCGCGGAACCAGCCAGTGATGTACGCGTTGCCCGCAGCATCCACGGCCACGTGATTACCGGCGTCCGCGCCCGCGCCCCCTGCGCGTCGCACCCATTGCAGCGCGCCATTCTGATCGTACTTCGCCAAAAAGAGATCCGTCTCGCCCGCGCTGGTGAGCGTGACATCGCCGAAGATCGCCTGACCGATGAAATCGCCGACGACAAAGACATTGCCCGATTTGTCCACGGCCACGGCGTTTCCGTAATTGATGTAATCACCGCTGCCGCCGGACTGACGCACCCACGCAAGCGCTCCCGGACGTGCGAGGGCGGTAATCTCGACCGACGCGGCATCACTCACGAGCGCGCCGCCCTCATAAATGACCTTGAGCGTGTAACGACCCGCGTCGGCCACCTGTGCGGCGCGAATCACCAGCGTGCCAGTGGTTGTGCCACCAATCCGCGCGGAACCGAGGATGTCCACGCCGTCTTTCTGCCACTGATACGCCACGCGCCCCGTGCTCTCGACGCTCGCCGTCAGCGTGATGGTCCCGCCGGCGGTGGCGGTCTGGCTCATCTGCGGCTGCGACGAAAAGAGCGGCACGGCGATCATCGTGACTTCGATGTCGAGATACTCGCGGCCCTGCTCATCCACTCCGACCCCGAGGTTTTTGAGGATGATTGAAGAGGAGTTGTCCGTGAAAGTTTGTTCCGAAAGCAGGCCGGCATCGCGGGCGTTGTACCCCGGCGTGGTCATGTCGAGCAGGTCGCTCTGGCTGTTGAAACGCTTACCCCAGAGCACGCAGGCCGAGCCCTGCAGTTGCGGGAAAAGTTTGCGGTAACCGATCCAATAATCGTTGTCACGATTCATCCGCGGCACTCGCAAAGCCAGCGGCAGCGTGAGATCCGCCGTCGCGGTGTCGAACCGATACACACGATACGTGCCCGACTCGATCACCGTCTCGACCGCTTCATCGGGAATCCAGCCGAGCACATTCTTGAACAAATGATTGAAGTGATACGCGGATGTGGCCGACCAACTGTCGCCCATCACGTCGAACAGATCGCCATATTCCACGCTGCTCCCACGCCCGATCACCGACTGATCCGTCGTGCGCCAGAGATTCGCGTGATGCACGCCGTACGTGTGCCCCAGCTCGTGAGCGACGACGCCGAAGTCAAACTTGCCGTTGAACCAAAGCCGGTTCCAACCCACGTTGGCGAGGCCGCCATAGGTGATCTTCGAGAAACGGATTTTCCCAAGCGACGAGAAAATCACCGCGATGCGATCGTAGTCTTCGAGATTATAGCCACCAGCCGCCGCCAGATTCTGCGCCTCCTCGTGCAGCGTGTCGTTCAGTTCATTGACCGCGTAGTAAGTCGCGGTCTTCGACACGGTGAAAACCGGCGTCACATCCGACGCCCGCAGGCTCACCGAAGTTTTGCCATAGGAGTTCTGCTGATAAAAGGCGTTGACCTCGGAGACGACTTTCGAGGCGGCCAGCGCATCCACTTTTTTACCGCCAGCAATGGGTTGACCGCGGCGATCGGGAAAATCCACGCGAATCAGCAGCAACCGTTTCGCTCCATGAGTCCACTCCAGCGCAGGAAGCTCGGTGTATTCGGCTTCGGGATTCACCGTGACAGGCGTGTTGCCCAACGTGAGCACCGGCTTGGACGGCCCCGCTGCGCGCTCAATCTTCGCGAGGTTTTCCGCAATCTTCGGCACCTGCTCCGGCGAAGTGGCGATGACAATGGCGTTGCCATATTGCAGAGCAGTGACTTTCTCCACGTTGAACGCCGGCGTCCCACTCGCCAGCGGCAATGCCGCGGGCTTTTGCGTCATCGTGACAATGGCAGCGACTTTGGCTGCGCTGTTCCCAATCGCCGGAACGACGGGCGTCACTTTGGCCGTTGGAACGGGCTGCGTTTCGACAACGATGGTGGTGATTAGCTGAGCGGCCGCCGGGCGTTCGCTGAAATCCAGTGCGCGCACCGGACTATCGAGCACCGCGAGCGAGCGATCCACAGCGATGCCTTGAATCGAAACTTCCTGGCGCGTTCCCTGCTGCGCACGCTGGCCGTAAGTGTAAGCGCGGAACTCCTCACCGTTCACCATCGCCGTGCGAATAATCGGCTCAGCTACCAACCCTTTCTCTTCCGGCACGAGGCCGCTCAGAGAAATTCTACCCACGCCGCCGACACGCCGTTCGAGTTGCGCCTGAACCGGCGCGGGCAATTGCTGCCGGATGAATAACGGTACGGTCGCCTCAATCGCTTCGCGCGGGGTTTTCGTAATCAATCCCGCCAACACTTCGCGACGCGACTCGGCCAATTTCACGCCGTCACCTTCCAGGGCGATGCGCTGTTCGAGTGTCGCCGCGCGCACGTAGCGCTCCGCCCAATTCGAAAATGCCACTAACTCCGGACGCTCCTCGCGGCCCCAACGCGTGCCGAATGTGATTCGCTCGATTGCCGCAGCTTGCGGATTGAGCGAACGCGGCGGCACGTTCAACCGCGCCGCCATCGCGCGGCGCGGCAGTTTCGGCACTTCAAGAATGGCGGAAGTCGCGAACCCCGTCTGCTCACCCGACTCCGATGTGGCGGGCTTTGTGCGCGATGTGAAAAGCGGCTTGGAACGAGGCGCCGCTTGAGGTGGCTGTGAGGAACGCTGCTTCGTCGAGGTTCCGAGTAAAACCAGTATTGCCGCAACCACGAAGAGCAGCAATAGCGTGACCAGTTTTCTCCTAAAACTCATTGGCTTCGAAGCTAACCGCCGAAGCCGCGCTATCAAGTATTTTGTGGCACCACTTATTCACAACCACAATTAGTTGTGGTTTCGTCAGAAATCCAAGAAATCAAACGTCTTCCCGAAACCGCTGGGCAATCGGAATCCGTCGGCCGACACCAAAAGCTTTCGTCGTCACCTTCAGTCCGGGCGCGGCTTGCCGGCGTTTGTATTCATTCTGATCGATCAACCGCACCACGCGACGCACCGTTTCGGCATCGAAACCAGCGCGGATAATCTCCTCCGCCGAGCGTTGCTTCACGACATATTCCTCCAAAATCGCGTCGAGCAAATCGTAGGACGGCAGGGAGTCTTGGTCGGTCTGATCCGGCCGCAACTCGGCCGACGGGGGCTTGGTGATGGAGGCGGCCGGGATGATTTCGCGCTCGCGGTTGATCCATTTCGCGAGACGATAAACCATCGTCTTTGGCACATCGCTGATGACCGCGAGCCCGCCGCACATGTCGCCATAAAGCGTGCAGTAGCCGACGGCCAGCTCGCTCTTGTTGCCGGTGGTGAGCACGAGCGAACCGAACTTGTTCGAGAGCGCCATCAAAATCACGCCGCGCAACCGCGCCTGTAAATTCTCCTCGGCCGTGTCTTCGGGACGGCCGGCGAAGATGCCTTTCAGTTCGTCTTTCAACGTGGCGAAGGCGCTTTGAATCGGAACGACGTCGTAACGAATGCCGAGGCGCTCGGCCAAAATACGCGCGTCATCACGGCTGCCCTGCGAGGAAAACTGCGACGGCATCGAGACACCTCGCACGTTCTCCGCGCCCAATGCGGCGACGGCGAGACAGGCGACGACCGCAGAATCAATGCCGCCACTGAGGCCAAGCACGACGGACTTGAATCCGCACTTGTACAGATAATCACGCGTGCCAACCAGAAGCGCCTGATGCAGTCGTTCTTCATCTACACAGGCTGCAGCTGGAATCGGCTGCAACGCGTCAGTGTCCAGCAGAACCAAATCTTCCTCGAACGACTTTCCACGTGCGACCACCCGGCCCGTTGCATCGAACGCGAGACTCGCGCCGTCGAACACCAACTCGTCATTCCCGCCGACGAGGTTGCAATAAATGATGGGCCGATGCGTTTTCGCCGCGAGGCTAGCGAGCATCGTCACGCGCGTGGCGTCCTTGCCGATGTGCCACGGCGAAGCGGAAACGTTCATGAGCAGTTCTGCGCCCGCTGCGGCCAGTTCTGTCGCCGGATTGCGGCGGTAACGCCGATCGCGCCAGAAATCCTCGTCGTTCCAAAAATCCTCGCAGACTGTCAGACCGATTTTACGGCCGTTGAACTCAACCGGCGCGTTCGTCTCCGCTGGTTCGAAATAACGGTCTTCATCGAACACGTCGTAGGTCGGCAGCAACATCTTCGACCGCGTGGCTACAATCTTTCCGTGCTGCAGCAGAGCGACCGAATTCGTCGCTTCACGGCCGGGGCGTTTCTGATTTTCGCCGACGAAGCCAACGACGAGACCGGTTTGATTCGTCGCCGCCGCCAAGCGATTCAGCACGGCGAGATTTCCAGAAATGAAACCGCTCTTGAGAAGCAGATCGCGCGGCGGATAACCGGTGGTGGCCAGCTCCGGACAAATCACCAACTCCGCGCCGGCCGCGGAGCCGCGCCGATAGGCATCAAGAATGCGCGCCTCGTTTCCAGCGAGGTCGCCGACGGTGGTGTTGATTTGGGCGAGCGCGAGTTTCACCGCGTGCCGAAAAAGGTTTCCGAGAGCGAACCGCGCTCGGCGCGAATGAGCGTACCGACGCCGAGCTTGTGGCGCGCGAACCAACCCTGCGGCACCTCGAGCACGTAGCGCACTTGGTCGCTCGCGGCCGTGGCGGGCGTCTCATCGAGCGGCTTGAGATCGTGCAGTTCGAGCACCACGCCGTCGCTACCGATGTAGGCAGCGGTGAGCGGCACGAGCGTATTCTTCATCCAGAACGCGGTGCGTTTGGGCTGCGGAAAAATGAAAATCATTCCCTCCTGCTCGCCCATCTGTTTGCGGAACATCATCCCGCGCTCGTGTTCGGCGGGCGTGCCGGCGATTTCGGTCACCAACTCCTGCGCGCCAATCCAGAGTTTGATCGTAAGCAACTTCGGTTGCGGCTGATTAACGGCAGCGGCGGCGGACACATTCGCCGCGGCAACGGAAGTCGGCGGGGACGAAGGTTTACCACAGCCAAGCGCAACGCAAACGGAGACAAGGATGAGGAATGCCAAGCGCACGAGACCGAGAATGGAAGAGTCAGCGGCGTTTTTCAATCCCGCTTTCGCTGAAGGTCGGCGGAGTCCAAATCAAACCTGCAAATCCAACGGCGCGCTTCTCAACTTTTCTTGTACAGCTTAGCCATCTGATCGCCGTAGCCGTTGTACGGCGTGGTGCGTTCACGGGCGCCGGTGTCGATCATCCGCTCGAATGCCTGGCTCCAGCGCGGGTGCGGCAGGGCGGGATTCACGTTCGATTCGAAGGGATACTCTTCCGGCGAGAGCGTTTCCCAGAGCGTCTTGGGCTGCTCGCGGGTCAGCTCGATCTTCACGATAGACTTGATGCTCTTGTAGCCGTACTTCCACGGCACGACGAGCCGGAGCGGCGCGCCGTTCTGCTTGAAGAGTGGTTTCCCATAGAGGCCGGTGGCCACGAGGGTGAGCGGGTGCATCGCCTCATCCAGCCGCAGTCCCTCGGTGTACGGCCACGGGTATCCACGCAGGCGCTGGATGCCGGGCATCTGGTCGGGCCGCATCGCCGTCTGGAATTTGACGAACTTCGCCTCGGCCTTGGGCTGCACTTTCTCGAGAAGCTTGGAAAGAGTGAAGCCGGTCCACGGCACAACCATCGCCCACGCCTCGACGCAGCGGAAACGGCAGACGCGCTCCTCGAGGTCGAACATCTCCACCAACTCGCGCACGTCGAGCTTGAGCGGCTTCTCGACAAGACCACCGATCTCAATCGTCCACGGGTCGGTCACGAAGTTGCCGACGAGCTTGTGGACGAATTCCTTCTGCGAGGTGAACTCGTAATAGTTGTTGTACGTGGCCACGAACCGCTCGTCGGAGAGCTGCCACTTCGGATCGTACTCGGGGTTGCGCTTGGCGGGGTATTTCTTCGTCGCGGTCTTGACGGCCGGCTTCGCGTCGGCGGCAAGGAGAGGTGAGGCGGCGAGAATGCCCGCACCGGTCAGGCCCATCTGTTTGAGGAAGCGGCGGCGATCGCGCCAGGCCGCCTCGGGCGTGACGAGTCGTTCAGGAATCCATCCAGCGGGACGCTTCAGAATGTTGGCCATGTCAGTAGGATGCCAAAACGGCGCGGCAAATTCAGCAAGAATCTCTGCGGCTTTACGATTGTAGCGGGACCGCGGCCGATGGGCGCTTCACTTCAGATGCGGCGTGACGACGCGTTTCCAGATGGCGTAGCCCTTCTCGTTCATGTGCAGGCGGTCGGCCACAAAGATGTCCGGCAGCGGTTGGCCGGCGGCTCCGAGCATCTGCGAGTGGGTGTCGATGTAATCGAGGTTGTCGCCGCTCTTGCAGAAGTCGGCGACGAGCTTGTTCGCGGCGCGCACCGATTCGATCTGGGCCCAGCGCGCCGGGTTGCCGGCAATCGAGATGAAGGCGATCCGCGTCTTCGGCAGCTTCGCGCGGACTTTTCCCACGAACGTCTTGAAGTCCGCCAGCACCTGCTCGGGCGATTTCTTCGCGTTGATGTCGTTGCCGCCCGCGTACACCACGATGAGCTTCGGCTCGTAAGGGAGGACGATGCGCTCGGCGAACGCCACCGAATCGATCATCTGCGATCCACCGAAGCCGCGGTTGATGACTTGATGCCCGGGAAGATCCTGCGCGAGCGTCTTCCAGAGGCGGATGCTCGAACTGCCGATGAAAAGAATCGCGTTCTTCGGCGGCGCGTTCGTCTTATCGCGCGCCTCGAAGGCGGCGATGTCCTTCTCCCACTTGGCGGAGGCCGTTGCGGCCGGCGATCCAACCGGAGGCGTTTGCGGCTGCGACGGCGCGGTCAAGGCGAGGAAAACCGAGGCGAGAACGGCTGGAACAAAGGCGAAGGGACGCGATAGTAAAGATTGCATGGCTTGATTTACGCTCGCGGCGCGAAGGACTGGAAGCTCTTTTTACTTCATCCGGCGGCCCGCCTGCGGCAAGTTGTCTCTATGGAAGCGCTCACGAGTGAGAATGTCCGCGACGCGGTGCTGGCGGCGCTGGCCGAGGATATCGGCCCCGGCGACGCCACCACGCAGGCGACCATCCCCGCGGAATCCACCGCGCGGGCCGTGATGATCGCGCGCGAACCGCTCATCGTCTGCGGGTTGGCGTTAGCAGAGGCGGCCTTCCGCGAACTTTCGCCGGAGGTGAAGCTGCAGCGAATGGTGGATGACGGTAACCGGGTCGAGAAGGGCACCGTTTTGCTGCGCGCCCACGGTCCAACGCGCGCGTTGCTCACCGCAGAACGCGTCGCCCTGAATTTCGTGCAGCGACTCTCAGGCATCGCCACGCTCACCGCGCAGTTCGTCGAGGCCATCCGCGGCACACGCGCGAAGATTCTCGACACGCGCAAGACCACGCCCGGTCTCCGGCGCTTCGAGAAGTATGCGGTGGCCTGCGGCGGCGGCGCGAACCATCGGTTCGGCCTTTATGATCAGATCCTGATCAAGGACAACCATCTCGCCGCGTTGAGAGATGAGATGCCCAACGCCATCACCGCAGCCGTGCTGAACGCGCGCGATCAATTCCCAGAGCTGAAGGTCGAGGTGGAGGCCGATACGCTCGAGCAAGTGCGGCAGGCGGTCGAGGCCGGCGCCGATATCATCCTGCTCGACAACATGACGCTCGTGCAGTTGCGTCAAGCTGTCGTGCTGATTGCCGGGAAAGCGCGCACCGAGGCGAGCGGCGGGATCACTTTGCAAACCGTAAGCGCCATCGCGAACACGGGCGTGGATTACATCTCCGTCGGCGCACTCACCCACTCGGCGCGCTCGGTGGACATCGCGTTGGACTTCGAGCACAATTGACGCGCTGATGAATGTCGCCGCGCAAATCCTCGCCGCTCTCCGTCAGCAGGACGGCGTCTCCGGCGCGGACCTCGCACTCCGGTTCGGCATGAGCCGCGCTGCCATCTGGGCGCACATCGAAGAACTGCGCGAGTCCGGTTTCGAGATCGAGGCGAGCCCGCACCGAGGCTACTGTTTGATCACAGCACCCGACCGCCTGCTCGCCGACGACTTGATGGCGCGTCTCGGACCGATGGATGTCATCGGCCGCGACATCCGCGTCTTCCAAGAAACCAATTCGACCAACGATGTCGTCGAGAAGCTCGCACGCGACGGTGTGGCTGAGGGCGTCGTCGTCTTCGCCGAAGCGCAGAGCAAAGGCCGCGGCCGTCTCGGACGTCAGTGGCTTTCTCCCGCGGGCAAAGGGCTTTGGTTCTCCATCCTCCTCCGGCCAGATTTACGCCCGCAGGAAGCGACTCAACTCACCGTGGCCGCCGCCACTGCGGTCGCCCGCGCCATCCAGCAGCAGACGGGCGTCACGCCTGAGATCAAGTGGCCGAACGACCTCATGATCGGCAGCAAGAAGGTCTGCGGTATCCTTACGGAACTGAGCGCCGAACTGGATCACGTGAAATATATCATCCTCGGTATCGGCGTGGACGTGAACCTCGCCAGCGACGAGTTCCCCAGCGAGTTGGGCAAGATCGCCACGTCGCTCCGCATCGCGACTGGACGACTCATCCCCCGCCCCGAACTTGCGGCGGCCATCCTCCAAGAGTTGGATCGCGAGTACGCGCGCATCCTGCGCGGAGAATTCACCGCCGTCGCCGACGAATGGGCGCAGCGTTGCACGACGCTCGGCCAGTTGGTCACCATCCGACTCGGCGACCGCGCGCTCCGCGGTCGCGCCGAAGCGCTCGATGAAAGCGGCGCGCTGCTCCTGCGCACGGAGCACGGCCGACTCGAGCGCGTGATCGGTGGAGACGTAACGGTGGAGAAATAAATGATTCTTCTCTTCGACATCGGCAACACACACACGCACCTCGGCCTAGCGAATGAGGAGCGCGTAACGAAGGTCGCCAATATTTCCACTAGCGCGTGGGCCGACGGCACCGCGGACCGGCTCGTCGCCAAGTTCGCCGGTCGCGCGAAGATCCGCGGCGCAGCATTGTGTAGCGTGGTGCCGAGCGCCACACCGCGCGCCGTGCAGTTCGTCGGTAGCGCGTGGCAGATGGATTGCTTCGTGCTCACGCCCGCCACGTTGCGCGGTGTCGGCATTGATTACCCGCGTCCGAACACCATCGGCCCCGATCGTCTCGCCAACGCGGTCGCCGCGCGCCATCGTTTCGGCGCGCCCGTCGTGGTCGTGGACTTCGGCACAGCGGTCACGTTCGACGTCGTGGACCGCCACGGCAACTACGTCGGCGGAATCATCGCACCGGGATTGGCGGCGATGACCGATTATCTGCACGAAAAGACCGCGCTGCTCCCGCGCATCCGCATCCGCGAGCCGCGCTCGATTATCGGCCGCAACACGGAGCAAGCGATGCTCGCCGGCGCGGTGCACGGCTATCGCGGATTGGTGCGTGAATTAATCGGACGGCTTCGGCGTGAATTGAAAGCGCCGCGGTTGCCGGTCGTGGCCACCGGCGGTTATGCAAAGCTCATCGCGTCCGACCTCCCCGAGATTTCGGCCGTCATTCCGGATCTCACGTTGGAAGGATTGCGACTGGCTTACCGAGCGCACATCGCGGGCGAACAAACTTGAATCGCGCCGCTTGAATCCCGACACTCCGCGCCGATGAACCGCATCGAGGAACGTTTCGCAAAGCTCAAAGCCGAAGGCCGTAAAGGCTTCGTCGCCTACATCGGCGCGGGCGATCCGCATCTCGAAGCCACGCGTCAGCTCGCCATCGCCTTCGACAAAGCGGGCGTGGATGTGCTCGAATTGGGCGTGCCGTTCAGCGATCCGCTGGCGGATGGTTTGGTGAACCAGCTCGCCGCGCAACGCGGGCTTGATTCCGGCACCACGCCGCCGAAATTGTTGGAGGCCATCGCTGCCATTCGTCGCGAGTCGCAGATCCCGCTCGTCCTCTACATCTATTTCAACCTGCTCCATCGCGTCGGCGTGGAACGCTTCATTCAAGATGCCGCGCGCGCGGGCGTGGATGGATTACTCGTGCTCGATTTGCCGCCCGAGGAATCGGAGAACTACGAAAAGCTGATGGCCGACGCCGGTGTCTGCCCCATTTATCTTGTCGCACCGACCACGCCCGAAGACCGCATCGCGCTCATCGTCCCGCGCGGCCACGGCTTCATCTATTACATCTCGCGCGAAGGCGTGACGGGAATGCAATCGAAGGTCGCGGTCA
This sequence comes from Akkermansia muciniphila, assembly GCA_945860945.1. Classification (GTDB taxonomy): domain Bacteria; phylum Verrucomicrobiota; class Verrucomicrobiia; order Limisphaerales; family SIAT01; genus SIAT01. The sequence continues at coordinate 17,735 of CAMASG010000001.1, read as the reverse complement.
ACATCACCGAGATGACCGCGCGCATCCGGCAGCACACTTCCCTGCCCATCGCGGTCGGCTTCGGCGTGTCGAATCCCGATCAAGCGCGCCTCGTCGCCGCTTCGGCCGAAGCGGTGGTCGTCGGCAGCGCCATCGTCAACCAGATCGCGCAACACGGGAAAGACGCCGAGCTCGTGACCAAAGTTGCGGCGTTCGTGAAATCGCTCGTCGATGCTGTGAAGTCGGTTTAACGGCGGATTGACTTGGAATTTCTGGCTTCCGCGCAGAACGGATTCCGTGTTTCATTGGTGTTCAGTCCGTGGCTTCAAAACAGATGAAAACAAAACCTGCCGTCCCCTCAACTGACCGGTTCGTCGTCATCATGGCCGGCGGGCGCGGCGAACGTTTCTGGCCCGTGAGCCGCGAGAAGACGCCCAAGCAACTGCTCGCGTTGCTCGACAAGAAGTCGTTTCTTCAACACGCCGTTGATCGCGTCACGCCGCTCGTGCCGCTCAAGAACATCCTCATCATCACCAACGAGGCGCAGGCCGGCGAAGTTCGCAAACAACTGCCCAAGCTGCCGAAGGAAAACATCGTGGCCGAACCGTGCGGGCGCGACACGTGCGCCGCGGTCACGCTCGGCGCGGCGTTGGTCGGGGCGCGCTCCACGACCGGCGTGATGGCTGTGCTGCCCGCCGACCACATCATCCCCGATGAGAAAAAGTTCCAGCAAGTTCTCGCGGACGCCTTCGATCTGGCCACGCGCGGTCAGGCCATCGTCACCATCGGCATCCGGCCCACCGAACCGAATACCGGCTACGGCTACATCCGCGTCGGCGAGACGTTGCCCGCGCCGCACGGCGTGAAGGGTTACAAGACCCTGTTCCAACGCGCCGAGCAATTCGTCGAGAAACCGAACTTCGATCGCGCGGTGGAATATCTGAACGACGGCCACTATCGCTGGAACGCGGGAATGTTTGTCTGGAGCTTCGTGACCATCACCGAAGGATTGCAGAAACATCAGCCGGAGATGTTCGCCGCCTGCCAGCGCTGGTTCAACGCCGCGGCAAAGGGCAAGCTCGCGAAAGTTCTGGCCAAGGAATATCCCGAGACGAAACGCATCTCCATCGACTACGCGCTGATGGAGAAAGCGCAGAACGTGATCGTGGCCGACGGCAGCTTCGCATGGGACGACCTCGGCTCGTGGACCGCGCTCGCGCGCCATCTCAAAGCCGACGCTGCCGGAAACTGCGCCGTGGCGGACTTCGTGGAAGTGGACGCCGCGCGCAACATCATCTTCGACACCCGCACAAAAACCCGCACGCCCATCGCGGTCGTTGGATTGCGCGACGCCATAATCGTGCAGACGGATGACGCCCTGCTCGTCGCTCACAAGAGTCAGGCGCAGAAGATCAAGGAGTTGGTCAAAAAGCTCGCGGAGTCGAAGAAACATAGGCATCTTGTGTGAGGCCAAACCGCCGTTCCTCGTCGGGCCGCTCCCAGCCCCTGTTTACAAACCACTATGAAAGTATTGTCCACCGTTATTGTTCGCCCCGGCGAAGCTGACCGGATTCTCTCCGGCCATCCGTGGGTTTACCACGGCTCCATCCAACGCCTCGCCACGCCTGCCAACGACGGCGACTTGGTGCAGGTGAAGGATCATCGTCAACGTCTTCTCGGCGCCGGTTTCTACAATTCCAAATCGAAGATCAACGTCCGCATGCTCACGCACGACCGCGTGGAACTGGACACGCAGTTCTTCGAGGAACGTATCCGCGCCGCGCTCGCGGTGCGCCAGCGCTATATGCCGACGGCGACTTCCTTCCGCGTCGTCAACGCCGAGAGCGATCTGCTCAGTGGCTTGATCGTGGATAAATACGAGGACGTCCTCGTCGTGCAAACCTCCGCGCTCGGAATGGATTTGCGGAAGGACATGATTGTCACCGCGCTTCAGAAAATCTTCAAACCTCGCGCCATCATCGAGCGGAACGACATCGCGTCGCGTAAGTTCGAAGGATTGCCGGAGGCCAACGGACTTCTCGCCGGCGCGCATGAAGGCCCCCTGCCCATCTCGCTCAACGGATTAAAGTTCACCGTGAACCTCGTGGCCGGCCACAAGACCGGCCTTTATCTCGATCAGCAGATGAATTACGAGCTGGTCGCGCGCTTCGCGAAAGGCGCGCAAGTGCTCGACTGCTTCAGTTTCCTCGGAGGATTCGCGCTGCACGCCGCGCGCGCGGGAGCGGCCAGCGTGGTCGGCATCGACCAATCCGCCGACGCCATCGCCGCTGCCACGGCCATTGCCGCCAGCAACGGGCTCACCGATCGATGCACATTCGAGCAGGCGAACGTCTTCGACTGGCTCAAAGCCAAAACCGCCGTCGCGCCGCACGAGAAGGTGATTCCGCGCTACGACCTGATCATCCTCGATCCGCCCTCCTTCACTCGCAATCGCGCCTCCGTACCTGACGCCATGCGCGGTTACAAAGAGATTCATCTCCGCGCCCTCAAACTTCTCCGCCCCGGCGGTGTGCTCGCTACCTTCTGCTGCTCGCATCACGTCGACGCCGTTCTGTTCGAGGCTGCGATCATGGACGCCGCCAAGGACACTCACCGTCTCCTGCGCCGCGTCGCCAGCTACAACCAAAGCCCCGACCACCCGATTCTCCCCGCCATTCCTGAAACCGGATACCTCAAAGGCTTCGCCTACGAATTGGTGCGGTAAGTTTTTCCAAGAATGGAAAGAAGACCGGAAGGGTTTCGGCGAGCAATCGGCAGCGAACTTGCGCACGCCGACAGTTGCCAACAATTAAGCTAGAAGCTCAATAAATCCCGCTGCCAACGCAACAGCAGGCGACCGTTGGTCGTGTCCCAATCCTCGGCCAACTCCACGAGAGTGGAGCGACTGGCGATGACGGTGGGGTCGATGTCCAACTCCCGCGCGTGATGATCGCGGCGGTGGGTCAGTTCCTCCATCCGGCGTTTCTGAGCTTCGGTCTGGTATCGGCGCGGCGGCAACGGCAGCGGGTGCGGCCACTCGGCATGAGGCAAAGCAATCGCACGCTGGATGGCTTCAATCAACCCCTGCCGACGACGCGGGGTGAGATGCCGCGGAATGTGCGGTTCGAAGGGATGATCGTGCGTGGCTGTGTCGGCTAGAGCCGTCATCACCTCGTGGGCGAGCATGAAGAACGGCGGCTTGTTATGTTCGATGGCCTCTGCTTCACGCCACCGCCAAATCTCTCGCACGACGGCGAGCCCTTTACGCGTGAGTTTGGATGCGCCTTTCACGCGCCAGACCAAATCAGGATTGGCCTCCTCGCCGTGAGCGCAATCGCGCACGAGTTGGGCGCAGCTCTCTTTCACCCACGCGAGGCGCCCCTTCTCTTCTAACCGCGCGCGGAGCGAGTCCACCAAAGGCTGCAGATGACGCGTGTCGTTGCGGGCGTAGCTTTCCATCCGGTCGGTCAACGGACGACGTGCCCAGTTCGCTTTCTGCGGACCTTTGTCCAAAGTGACGCCGAGGAATTCCGCAAGCAGATCGGAGAGACCGAACTTACGGCAACCGAGCAACCGCGCAGCAATCATCGTGTCGAAGACAGCGTGAGGAATGAAGTTGTGGTAGCGACGGAAAAGGCGAAGGTCGTAATCCGATCCGTGCATCACCAACTCGCGACCAGCTAACTCGGCGAAGAACGGGGCGAGGTCGATAGCAGCGAGCGGGTCGACCAGCACATCGTGCCCCGGATAGCTAATCTGGATGAGGCAAAGCTTCTCGGGATATGCGTGCAAGGAATCGGCCTCGGTATCAATCGCCATCCATGGAGAGTGGCGTAACCGGGGAAGCAGCTCCTCAAGCTGGTGCTGAGTATCTAGCACGTTGCAGAGCTTAAACACAAAGTGGCCGCGGCGTCGAGTGATGAAAGCACAAATGCCGAAATATGCGTTCTGCAGCTCAAATTTCTACATTTACACCCCTCAAACGGCTTCATTTTGCCCTTTGCACCCAATCGGCTGCCCTTATCATCTCGCGTGATGAATCTTGCCGTCGCTTTCACCCAATCCACGCATAACCATGCGGACAAGATTGCGCTCTTCTGGGGCGACGATGAATTCACCTATGCACGGCTCCACGTGCAAACGCGTTGGCTGGCAGCGCGACTGGTGCGGGATTTCAATGTGCAACCCAGCGACCGCGTGGCGCTGTGGCTGAAGAATTGTCCCGAGTTTGTCCCTTCCTACTTTGGTGTACTGACAGCCGGCGGCGTAGTGGTGCCGATTAATAACTTCCTGAAGCCGGACGAGGTCGCCCACATTCTGAATGACGCGGGCGTAAACGTGCTCATCACCGACGCAGCAATGGCTGAAACGCTGCCGAATCTCATCGCGTTGCGCCCCGGACTACGCGTTGTGCAAATCGAGGAATTTGCACAAGCAACGGACGCGACAGAATTCATTTCGCCCGCTCGCGAGACAGACGACTTGGCTGTTCTGATTTACACCTCGGGCACCACCGGCCGGCCGAAAGGCGCGATGCTCTCGCATGGCAATCTGTTGCACAACGTAGCGAGCTGCCGCGTGGCGCTGAACGCGAATGCACAGGATCGCTTCGTGGTGCTGTTGCCGATGTTCCACAGCTTCATGATGACGGTGGGAGTGCTGCTCCCGCTCCTGACCGGCTGCGCGATGGTGGTGATGCGCTCGCTGCATCCGGCAAAGAACATCCTCGCGGAAATCGTACGGCGGCGCGCAACAATCTTGCCGGCTGTGCCGCAATTCTTCCGCACGCTCGCAGGGGTGGAAACAGGTTCGGACTTTCCGCTGCGCGTCTGTATCAGCGGCGGCGCGCCGTTGCCGGCGGAGATTTTGCGCGAGTTCAGCGCGAAGATGTCCATCCCGCTCATCGAAGGTTACGGCTTGAGCGAAGCCAGTCCCGTGGTTTCGTTGAACCCGCTCGCCGGACCGCAGAAGGCCGGCTCCATCGGCGTGCCGATTCAAAACGTCGAGGTGTGTGTGCAGAACGATGCAGGGCATCATCTCGCCGCCGGCGAGACTGGCGAAATCTGCGTGCGCGGCGGCAACGTGATGCTCGGCTACTGGAATCAGCCGGAAGAAACCGCGAAGGCAATCACCGACAGTTGGCTGCGCACGGGCGACATCGGCCATCGCGACACGGACAATTACTTCTTCATCACCGATCGCAAGAAAGACATGTTGCTCGTCAACGGCATCAATGTGTATCCGCGAGAGATTGAGGAAATCCTCTACCAGTTTCCTGGCGTGAAAGAAGCCGCGGTCATCGGCGTGCCCGACACGCGGCGCGGCGAACAACCGCTCGCCTTCGTATCCGCAACCGAAGGCGCTGCGCTGGATGAAAAGGCGTTGCTCGGATTTGTTCGTGAACGTCTCGCCGATTACAAGGTGCCGCGGCAGGTACGCTTTCTCCCCGCTCTGCCTCGCAACGCCACCGGCAAAATTCTCAAGACCGAGCTGCGCAAACTGGCGGCGGAATAACGCCGCTGCCTCGCGTTACCCCCGACGCGGTTCAGCGACTCAGTGCATCTCCACCGCGCAGGTGCCGATGCCTTTGCGATAGTAGTTGAACTGCACGTTCGGGTGATCGGCCAGCAGCGACATCGGCACCGCGCTGTCCATGATGCGCTGCGAGATCATGAAGGCCGTCAACCGCTGGCCGAACGGGTTGTCGTGACTGCCCGCCTGCCAGATGGAAACCTTCTCCGCCTGCCACGTCTCCACTGGGCCGACGGTGATTGCCTGCGTCGGCACGAGCGTCACATTCCCGCCGCCACTGGTGCGCGCGTTCTGCGCGATCGTCACCGGATGCAAATCCACCACGCGCGTGGCGAGCTTGCGATACTCGGCCGGCGAGGGCGGCGCGTCCTTGAATTTGCCCTTCCTCGGCACCGGATCATTGAAAGCCCAGTGCTTGATATCCCCCTGCCCGCCCTGCATCACCACGCAGCGAGCGCCCGACCAACTGGCGCGGTAATCGCGCGTGTCGGCCTTTGGGAAATGCAGGTTCGCGTCCGGCATCACGAGCTTTCGGTCAATCCGGTTGAAGCACAACTCTCGGTCGCAGCGTTCGAAGGAAAGCGGATGCGTCACCGGCACTTCCTTGTCGCCGACGACCCACTCGTCCATGCCCCAGAAATGCGAGTCGTGCAGCTTCAGTCCCATCTCGTTCACCATCCGCGCCACGAGCGGCAGTTGCTCTGTCGGGCCGATCGGCCCGCAGACCCCCGCCGGATTATCCGGCGTCGCCTGCTTCCACGCGTTGATATATTCCAGCGCCTCGGCGCAGTAGAATTCCTCCAGCGTCTCGTGGAACACGACCTTGAAACCGGGCCGCGAAAGCTTCAGCAACTTCTCCGGCGTCAACCGAGCGGCGGCCTCGATGATTCCCGTGTCGAGGGTGGTGTAATCCCACCAACCGGGGGCGAGCGGGCTGAGTTTGCGTGACATAATCAGTGGTTTGGTTTGATGGCTTGAATCTCAGCGGCTGGACCGAAGCGCCGCCTCGTATTTTTTGTTCTCGATGAAATCTTTTCCCAAAGCCGCGGACAAAGGGTCGCTCTCCGTCGCGGAAAAACCGAGATGCAGATGCCGCCGCCAACCTTCGGCGTGCGCGAACCGTTTCGACATCCGGCCCAATTCAGCCGACATCTCCTCCATCGCCGCCAAGTAGGAGTTCATCCCCTGACTCGCATCCAGCCACCCCTGCTGACTCTTGTGACAAGCGAGCGCGGCGAGCTTGGTCGCGTGTACCGCCGTCGTGTTCACGAACGCGCTGGGAACGACGGCTTGGCGCAAACCATCTCGCAGGCCGTGCGGCATCGCGTGATACACCGTGACGTCGTGATTAAAGGGCCCGCGCGAAGGTGTCGTGCGGAAGTTCGGTATCCCGTGCGCGAAGGCCGCCGTCACCGCCAGTCGGCAGGTGTTCATGTGGTCCTCCATGTAATCCTGCGGCGAATGCGTGAGCACGATCGAGGGCTTCACCGCGCGCACCACCGCCGCCACGCGCCGCAGCGCCGGCACCGTGTAGAGAATCTCCAAATCATCGGCGATTGGCGCGTGCCACTGCGCGCCGAGAATCCGCGCTGCCGCCTGCGCTTCCCGCCGCCGCACCGCGCGCGTGCGCGATGGGCTCATCTCCATGCTCCCGCAGTTGCCCGTGGAAAGGTTGAAACAATGAATCTCCCACCCGCGCCGCTGAAGCTGAAGCAACGTGCCCGCCATGCCGAACTCGATGTCGTCCGGATGAGCGGCGATGGCGAGAGCGATTGGAGGCGATGCACTCATCTGTGAAACGGCCCGCATCAAAACTGAAATCCCTCTCTCTCTCAAACAAAAACAACGAAGGCGTCCCACCTGTCGCACTTGGCCGCTGACAAGTTCCGACGCGCTTGCTAATCTTGGGCAGTGACCGATCGCAACGAATCCCTCGGCCTCATCGCTGGTAACCGCTCGCTGCCGCTGCTCTTCGCACGCGAGGCGCGCGCCGCGGGTGTGAAGCACCTCGTCGCTGTCGCTTTCGAGGGCGAGACGGATCCCGCGCTCGCGTCGCTCGTGGACGATATCGTCTGGCTCAAGGTCGGCCAACTCTCGCGGTTGATTGAGGCTTTCACCGAGCGCGGCGTCACACGCTGTGTAATGGTCGGCCAGATTGCGCCCAAGAATCTCTTCGACCTCCGCCCCGACCTCCGCGCGGTGACGATGCTTTTCCGGCTGAAGGAGAAAAACGCCCACTCCATCTTCGGCGCCATCGCCGATGAATTGAAAAAGGACGGCGTGGACTTGATTGAAGCCTCACCGTGGCTGCAGCCGGCGATGGCCGCTACTGGATTCCATCTCGGCCCGAAGCTCACCGACGCGCAGCGGGCGGATGTGGAGTTCGGCTTTCGCATCGCGAAGGAGATCGCGCAGCTCGAAATCGGCCAGACTGTGGTGGTGAAGGACGGCACGGTCCTAGCCGTCGAGGGTTTTGAGGGCACGGACAAATGCCTCACGCGCGGCGGCGAGCTGGCCGGCAAAGGCGGCGCGGTGGCGGTGAAAGTCGCGAAGGCGGGCCACGACCTGCGCTTCGATATTCCTTGCCTCGGCGCGCAAACCTTGGAAATCTGCGCCGCCGTGAAAATCGCCGTGCTGGCGGTGGAAGCGGGCCGCACCTTGATCCTCGAACGCGAGCAGGTGGAACGGCTCGCGCGCGAACAGAAGATCGCCGTCACCACCGTCGGTTGAGCCGCGAACCGGCACAAAGTTGCACCTATGCTGACCGCCCATGAACTGTTCGGCTTTATGTCGCCGGACTTGTCCCACCAGATTCTCGACGTCACCTACGTTGACAACCGTGAGGTGTATCGCGCGGCACTCAACTCCGTGGCGCAGTCCAAGCACGTCCGCCCCCTCTTCCTCGAGCGGCAACCTCGCAAAGAACGCCACAAGGCGATGGCCGCCACCCTCGCGCGCCCAATGATGGAGGAGGCTTCCAGCGGACTGCTCCGCGGCTGGCTCGTGCGTCATCAGTCCGCTGTGCTCGTTGATTTCCTGAATGCGCTCGGCATCGCGCACAAAGACGGCGTCGTCGAAGATCTTCCGCCCTCGATGGAGGATGCCAAGCTCGCCAGCGCAGTGGATGCGCTCCTCGCGAAGCATTCGCAGGAAGTCGTCGTGGTCTATCTGCACGCCTTCAACTCGATGAACGGCGCCGCGTGGCAGAACCTGCAAACTCTCTTGGAGAACGACGCGCGGCTCCAGTTCAAGCATTGAGCCGACCGGTCGCGCAGAGCGTCGTTCCGCTCATCCTTTCGTTGAGAAAAATTCGCTGGCGACTCCGGACTGCTTCGGTATCGTAAGCGCCTGTTTTGCCCGTTCGGGCGCAATTTTATGGAACCTAAAGGCGACATCGCACTCATTGGTCTGGCCGTGATGGGCCAGAATCTCATCCTGAATATGAACGACCACGGCTTCACGGTCGTGGCCTACAACCGCACCGTGGAAAAGGTGGACCACTTCCTCGCCAACGAGGCCAAGGGCACCAAGGTCATCGGCGCGCACTCCATCGAAGAGATGGTGAAGAATCTCAAGAGCCCCCGCCGCGTGATGATGCTCGTCAAGGCCGGCAAGGCCGTGGACGAATTCATCGAGCAACTTGTCCCGCACCTCGAAGCCGGCGACATCATCATTGATGGCGGCAACTCGCTTTTCGATGACACCAGCCGTCGCGTGAAATATTGCGAGAGTAAGGGGCTTCTCTTCATCGGCACGGGCGTCTCGGGTGGCGAAGAAGGCGCGCGCCGCGGCCCGAGCATCATGCCCGGTGGCTCGTCCAAGGCTTGGCCGCACGTGAAGGATATTTTCCAAGCCATCTCCGCGAAAGTCGATGGCGGCGCACCGTGCTGTGACTGGGTCGGCGAACAAGGCGCGGGCCATTACGTGAAGATGGTTCACAACGGCATCGAGTACGGCGACATGCAGCTCATCTGCGAAGCCTACAACATCATGAAGAGCGGCCTCGGCATGAGCGCCGACGAGATGCACGAGGTTTTGAAGGAGTGGAACACCGGCGTCCTCGACAGCTACCTCATCGAGATCAGCCGCGATATTCTCGCCAAGAAAGACGAAGACGGCTCCCCGCTCGTGGACAAGATTCTCGACACCGCCGGCCAGAAAGGCACCGGCAAATGGACCGTCATCAACTCCCAGGAACTCGGCATCCCCATCACCTTGATGGCCGAGGCGGTGTATTCCCGCTGCGTCTCCGCGTTGAAGGACGAACGCGTCAAAGGCGCACGCAAGCTGAAAGGCCCGCGCCCGACCCTCACCAGCATTGTTTCCAACCCCGCCAAGAAGAAGCAGTTCATCGCCGACATCCGCGACGCGCTCTACTGCTCCAAGATCATCAGCTACGCGCAGGGCTACATGCTCATGCGCGCCGCTGCCAAGGAATACGGCTGGACCCTCAACTACGGCGGCATCGCCCTCATGTGGCGCGGCGGCTGTATCATCCGCAGCGCCTTCCTCAGCAAGATCAAGGACGCCTACGACAAGAATCCCAAGCTCGCGAATCTGCTGCTCGACGACTACTTCCGCGGCGAGATCAAGAAGGCCCAGAAAGGCTGGCGCCACATCGTGGCGACCGCCGCAAAGAAAGGCATCCCCGCCCCCGCCTTCAGCACGGCGTTGAATTTCTACGACCAATATCGCAGCGCTGTGTTGCCGGCAAACCTGCTGCAAGCCCAGCGCGACTACTTCGGCGCGCACACCTACGAGCGCATCGACAAGCCGCGCGGCGAATTCTTCCACACCAACTGGACCGGCCGCGGCGGCACCACCAGCTCGAGTACGTACAACGTGTAAGTTTGCTGGAACGTTAAGTTCCGCGAGCCCTAAACAATTAAACGCCCGCACCTCTTGGTGACGGGCGTTTTTCTTTTCCGAATTCGAAACCTGCAGTGTGTTACGGGTTGGCCGGCTCCGCGTTCCAGACCTTGATGTCGTCGAAGAAGCCGTCTTTGCGCGCGACACCGAGCTCGATCTTCGACTTCGTGGCGTGGGCGATGCCGGAGGATTTGAGGTAACCGGCGGGCTTGCCATCAATGGTCACGCGCATCGCGTCGCCGACAGTCTCGACGACGAGGGTGTACCACTTGCCGGTCTCGATCTTCGCAGGATAGGTGACGCTGCGGCCGACGAGAAGCTTGGCGCGGTCGGCTTTCTTCGCAGGATCGTTGCTCATCGCGTAGATGTCGTTGCGCATGTTGCCGTCGCGGTCGTCGATGATCGTGACGCCGTTGGTGCTCTTGTCGTTGCGGCATTTCGCCCTTAACGCTGGATACGCGCGGAGCCGCCCTTCGACAGCGACTTCACTTGTTCCACCGTCGCCATCGTCGTGTCGCCGGGGAAGGTGGTGATCAGCGCGCCGTGCGCCCAGCCGAGGTTCACGGCTTCCTGTTCGCTCGCGCCCGAGAGCAGTCCGTAGAAGAAGCCCGCCGCGTAGCCGTCGCCGCCGCCGACACGGTCCACGACGTCCAGTTCGCACATGGGGGACTGGTAGGTCTTGCCGTTCACCCACGCGACCGCGCCCCACGTGTGGCGGTTGGTGGAGTGGACTTCCCGCAGCGTGGTGGCGACGGCCTTGACGTTCGGAAACTTCTTTGTGGCCTTCTCGATGACGGCGTAGAACGCCGACGGGTCGAGCTTCCCTTTGCTCTCCACGTCCTGCCCCTCGATGCCAAGGCCCTTCTGCAAGTCCTCCTCGTTGCCCACGAGCACGTCCACGTGCTTCACGATGCGCGCGAGCACGCCCACGGCCTTGTCCTGTCCGCCCCAGATGTCCCAAAGCTTCTGGCGGTAGTTCAAGTCGAAGGAAGTAATCGCGCCGCTCTTCTTTGCGGCCTTCATTGCCTCGATGATGAGTTCGCCGGTCGTGTCAGACAGCGCGGCGAAGATGCCGCCGCTGTGGAACCAGCGCACGCCGCCGCCGAAGATTTCCTTCCAGTTGAAGTCACCGGGCTTGAGCTGGCCGGCAGCTTCGTTGCTGCGGTTGTAGAAGACGACGGGAGCGCGGACGCCTTGGCCGCGGTCGCTGAAGACGGTGGCCATGTTCGGACCGCGCACGCCGTCGTGCTTGAACTTCTTGTAGAAGGGCTTCACGCCCATCGCGCGCACGCGCTCGGCGATGAGGTCGCCGATGGGATAATCCACCATCGCGCTGGCCACACCGGTGTTGAGGCGGAAGCAGTCGGAGAGATTCGCCGAGACGTTGAACTCGCCGCCGCTCACGTGGATGTCGCAACGCGACGCCTTGCGGAATGGGATGATGCCGGGGTCGAGGCGGTGGACGAGGGCGCCGAGGGAGAGGAAGTCGAGGGCGCCGTCTTTCTTAATCTTCAAACCAGTGCTCATAGTGTCGGTTTTAGGTTCAGGGTTGCTCGCATTCGGCAGGCCAAATAGTTGATTCGGGGTGGCCGAAGCCTTCGCCCAGCACGATGCCGGCGGAAATTATTTGCAGAGGATGCGCGCGTTGTCTGTAAAAAAAAGCGGCGGTCGGACATGTCGTAACGGCGGTCACGAGGGGCGCTTTTCTTTGCCGGTCTCGAAAGCATCCGGCAACTCGGCACGCGTGAACTTGAGGCGGGAGACGCGCATCCCGTCCATCGTCTCCACTTGCAGTTGGTGCGCGCCGCAGGGGAGCACGTCGCCGGCCTTCGGAAACCCGCCGCGCTGGTAGGTGACCCAACCGCTGACGGTGGTGATGCCCTCTTGTTGCAGCGCTTCGCCAACCAACTCGGAAAGCTCGTGCAGCGGCAACGCGCCATCCACATCCCAGATCCGTTCGCTGGTCCGGACGAGCAGTTGCTTCTCCTGATCGAACTCGTCCTGTATCTGGCCGACGAGTTCTTCCAGCACGTTCTCCAATGTCACCATCCCGACGGTTCCACCGAACTCATCGACCACCAGAGCGAAGTGCAATTTCCGCTCGAGGAAAAGCTGGAGGAGCTTCTCCAGCCGCGTGGTCTCGGGCACGAAGATGATTTTGCGCGCGACGGGTGCGAGGTCGGCCGCGGTCTGGGCGACGTGGCGCTTGGCGAACAGGTCTTTGATGTGAACAACGCCGAGGGTGTGGTCGAGATCGCCGTCGCAGAGCAGGAGGCGCGAGTAGCGGCTCTTCTCCGCCACGTCGAGGCACTCCGCAATGGGCACGGAGACATCGAGGCTGACGATTTCCTGACGCGGACGCATGACTTCGCGCGCGACGCGGTAGCGGAGGTCGAAGGCGTTCAGCACGATGTCGTGCCCCAGTTGAGTGCCGCCTCCGCGCTGCTGGGAGGTGGTGAAGAGCAGGCGGAGTTCCTCATCCGTGTGGGCGTCGTGCCCGCTCCCCAACTCGAGGCCGAGCCGACGCAACAACCAGAGCGACGCGTGATTCAGCACCCAGATGAAAGGATAGGAGACGACTCGAAACCATTCGAGAGGACGCGCAATCCAAAGCGCGGTGGGGAGCGGCTTCTGGATGGCGAGCCACTTTGGCGCCTGCTCGCCCGCAGTGATGTGCAGGAAGGTGATTACAGAAAAGCCGACGATGAACGAGATGGTGTGCTGGATCTGCGGATCATCGTCGAGGCCGAGCGGTTTCCACAGGGGCTGCAACAAATCACTGAAGATAGGCTCACCAATCCAGCCGAGACCGAGGCTCGCCAGTGTGATGCCGAGTTGGCAGGCGCTGAGAGAGACATCGAGGTTGCGGATGATACGCCGAGCAATCCGTGCGGCTCGATTCCCTTTGGCGATGAGCGTGGTGAGCTGCGTGTCGCGGATCTTCACCAACGCAAATTCAGCCGCAACGAAGAAGCCATTCAGCAACACCAGCACCAGAACGGCGAGCGCCTTCAAACTAATGGCGATGATCATGCCGTTGTCCATTTAACCTTTCACCTCCCCGAAGACGACTTGCAGAATGTCACGCAAGCCAACCACGCCGCACTCGTTCTTGTTCCGATCCAACAGCACCGCGACGCGCTGGCCGCTGCGCTGCATCTGGCGGAGCGCCGGCTCAAGCCGCGTGTTCTCATCAAGGAACAGTGCGGGCTTCAAATACTGCGACGCCGGCCGCGAGCGCTCCTCGACAGGCAGATACAAAAGCTCGTTGACGTTGACGATGCCTGCGACGCGACGACGCCCCTCGGTCGTCTCCCACACCGGCAGCCGCCCGACTTGGCGTTCGCGGAAGAAGGCGATGATCTCGCTCACGGGCGTGGCTGTGGTGAAGGCCATCGTCGCATCGAGCGGGATAGCAATGGCGCGAATCGGCATGCTTTGCAGGTCGAGCACGCGGTCAATCATCGCGCGCTCCTCCGGGGAGAGCGATTGCCCTGATTCGTGCATCACTTGGCGCAGTTCGTCGCGGTTGAAGAACAGGTGGCCGGTGAAAATGCGGCCGCCGGTCCAGCGGCCGAGCAGCGCGGAGAGTCCCTGCAGCAGCAACACCGACGGGCGGAGCAGCGTGTGCAGCAGACCAAACGGCCGCGCCAGTAATAGGCAGAGTCGATTGGGAAACATCTGGAACAACATCTTCGGCAGCAGTTCGCAGAAGACGTAGAACAACAGTCCGCCAACTAGAAACACCGTCCAGAAAAGTGCGTGCTGTGCTTCCCACAACCGTTGCAACGCCAGCAAGACCAGCGTCACGGCGAGGAAGTTCGCCACCGTGTTGCCGACGAGAATAGTCCAGAGAAAATCCTCCGGCCGATCGAGAAAGGCCTGTAGTCGGACCGCGTTCGCGTTGCCCACCCGCACCAACCGCCGCACTCGCAGGCGGCTCAGCGCAAGCATCCCCGCCTCCATTCCCGAGAGCAGGAAAGCGAGGAGCAGGCTGATGGCCAGCGGCGCGATAATGTGTAGCGGGTTCACGTTCATCGCGCGACAACCTCCACCAGCAATTCCTTCACGCGCCGTTCATCGGCCACCTGCACCGTCAAGCGCAGTCCGCGGTGCGACACCGTTTCGCCTGCCGTCGGCACCACTTCCGCCAGCGCAGTAACCAACCCGCCCATCGTGACCACGCCGGGCAATCCACTCAGCGCTGGGTGTTCGCGCTGGAAATCTTCTAGCAACATCGTGCCGTTCACGCGCCAGCGACCCGCACCGAGTTTCTCCATCACGAAACCTTCCGCCACCCCCTCGCTGTGGAACTCGCCGAACAGCTCGTGCAGGATGTCCTCGAGCGTAACCAAACCAGCGGTGGCGCTGTATTCGTCGAGCACGATTGCCATGCCGTGCCGCTGTCGCTGGAAGCTCTTGAGTAGTTGCAACAGATTCATGCTCTCCGGCACAAAGGAGGGAAACTCGACCACGTCGGCCAGATCCGCCTGCGGATCGGCGAGGAGTAATCGCGTGTTCAGCACGCCGACAATCGTGTCCGGCGTCTCGTCGTAAATCGGCAGGCGGCGATGCGGATGTTGCCGCGCGACGGCGATCATCTCTTCCACCGAAAGATCATCCGATAGGCAGGCCATCTGCGACCGCGGCCGCATCACCTCGCCCACCGTGCGGCGATCGAGATGGATGATCTGAACGATGATCTCCTTCTCTGTCGCGGCCAGCGCGCCTTGCTGACAGGCGAGTTCGAGCAACTCCTGATATTCTTCGTCCGTCAGTGTGACCAGCGGCTTGATTGATCCCGGAATGAAAATCTTCAACAGCAAAGCGTCGAGCCACTGCGCCACGTGACGGACGGGCGCGGAGAGCGCGAGGAAGAAACGCATCGGCCGCACCACGCGCGGAGCCCACACCTCGGGCTGGCGCATTGCGAGAGTCTTGGGCAGCACTTCGCACAACAGCAGCAGCAGAATCAGTAGCGCGCCTGCCGTGGTCCAGAGCGGCCAGCGGCCGAGGAAAAGCGACATCGTCAGCGCCGTCGCAATCATCGCGCCGTTCGCGAAGGTGTTGCCGAGCACGATGGTGGCGAGCAGATCCTGCGGCGCATCGAGCAGCCGTTTGATGGGATCCCACCGCCGCGGTTCGCGCAGCGCGAACTGTTGCACGCGCCATTTGCCGAGCGAGAACAGGGAGGATTCCGCCAAGGCAAAGAAGAAGCTGGCCGTGGCGAAACAGAGCACGCCGAGCAACGCTATGAGCGTGTCTGGTGGCATTGCGCGTGAGTTTGCCGGAAAAGGCTCGGTGACAAAAGGGAATTAACGCCGGTCAGTTCAGCGGTGTGTTGCGGCGGATGAACGTCGGCACGTCGAGATCTTCGCCGTGATGGATGGTCGGCTCAATCTTTTCGAATCGACCTTTGGAAACGATTTCCAGCGGCAACTGCTGCTGGCGTGCCTTGGCCGATTTTCTCCGGCCGCGCATCGCGGGTTGCCCAACCAAAATCTGTTCCATTTGCTGGGGCGTCAACGTGGGCGCCGGCGGGACCAACCGCGTCCCGGACCGAGTCGGAGGCATGATGAAAGGAAATGAGCTCTCGTCGGACGGCGAGGGAGATTCCACCGCGCGAGACACAGGGAACTGCTCATTCGACGCGACCTTGCGCTTCGCCGCCACGACGGTTACCGACAACCGTCCTGTCAATGCCGCGTCCACCGACGCGCCGAGTACGACCTCCGCATCTTCGCAGCGCGCGTTAATCCGTTCCATCACGCGGGTCACTTCGGCCATCGTCAACTCCGGACCACCGACGAGGCTCACCAATACCGCTTCGGAATCGTCCAACGCTTTGCCGCCTTCCATGTAGGGATGAGCGAGCAGGCGCTCGACCAACTCGCCCGCGTCCGCCGGCATCGCGATCTCGGCACTCGCCAAGCAGCTTTCGGTGTGGCGGTCGCGCACGACCGCGCAAAGATCGGCGAAGCTCGCCGGAATCATGCCTCCTGATTGAAAGAGTCGGGAGAGACCGCACAATCCTTGCACAAGAAAATCATTCGCCGCAGCGAAGGTTTTAACCATGCTCGCTCCTTCGTCCAAGGCTTGGAGCACGCGTTGGTTCGGCAGCGTGATGACGGCGTCGGCTGTGCGGCGCAGACGCTCCAAACCGAGTTGTGCCTGTTGCTGGCGTCGCTTGCCTTCGAACTCGAACGGCAACGTGACCGCCGCCAGCACGAGCGCACCGGACTCCTTCGCCAATTGCGCGATAATCGGCGCAGCACCTGTTCCCACTCCTCCTCCCAAACCGGCAAGAATCAATACAACCTGGGCGCCCGAGCACAACTCGCGCAACGCCTCAGCATCAGCCTCCGCCGCCGCGCGCCCCACGTCGGGATCGCTGCCCGCACCCAAGCCTCGCGTCAACGCCGCGCCCAGCTGATGTTTCGTCGCCAGTGAACATTCGCCGAGCGCCGCGACATCCGTGTTGATTGCCACATAATCCACCGCAGTAAAACCGGCGGCGGCGAGATGCGCGGCCGCGTTGCATCCCGCGCCGCCAATGCCGAGCACTTTGATCACTGGACCGCGGGCGATTGAAGTTTGATTCTCGTCCATAGAAATCCTTTTTAGGGTCAGGCGCGGCCGATGAGTTTACCGAAACCTTTTTGCAACCGGCCGAACAAAGAATCCGACGCAGCGCGCGGCTGTTGCTGGCTCGCGCCATATTTCACGATGCCGATGGCGGTGTTGAACTCGGGCTTCTGCGATACATTCGTCGCGCCGTTCAATGCGTCGGCGCCCGCGACATACACCGGCATTTGAAAAATGTTCTCGGCCATCACCGTCAAACCCGGAACGCGCGAGCCGCCGCCACTTAGAAAAACGCCCGCGCGGAGATGGTCACTCAGACCCGTGCGGGAGATATCCTCCTCAATGAGCTGGAACGTCTCCTCCAACCGCGCGGCCATGATGCTGTGCATGTGGCCAAGGTTGATATCCTTGCTGGGAAAGATGCCCTCGCCCGTCGGCGTAAATGTGCGAGCTTCGGCGTCGTGCGCGACCGTGCCGTGCTCAATCTTCAACTGCTCGGCTTGCCCCAGTGGAATCTTGAGGCCAATGCCGATGTCGTTGGAAACGTGGTCGCCTCCCACTGCCAGCACGCCGCTGTGCCTGAGAATGCCGTTGGCGTAGACAACGTACTCGGTAATGCCCGCGCCCAGATCAATCACCACCGCCCCCATTTCACGTTGCTCGGATTTCAGCACCGCCATAGCCGAGGCGCGGCCGTTGAAAACAATGCCATCAACATCCAACTGCAATCCTTTCACCAACCGAATCGCGTTTTGCAAACGGTTGCGATG